>CALBUB010000124.1 GCA_937967955.1 uncultured Bacillota bacterium
AGCTTATAAACTTAAAGGCTTCCTTTGAGATTTGGTAAGGAGTTAATATAATATGTAAAAGCCCTAAGGCTACATATACAAAGAAGCCTATATAATTCCACCGGCTACTTACATGCCTTCTCATTATATTTAAGCTAACATACTGACAAAGGAAGGCCCCAGCTATAAATAAGGCTATGTGAAAAACAGCACTAGGGCTATCAACTATAGCTTCATAGATAGTATTAGCTACTACTATAAGCAAATTCATAGAGACAATACCAGATGCTTTGGCAGCAAAATATCCACTAGTCTTATTCCTAAGGACCCAGTAATCTAGCAGCATAAAAAAGGTCAGAGAAAAATAGCCTAATTTTAAATGCTCCCAAAGGCTTTCATTGACAGAGCTAAAAAAGCCTACAATTGTTGCCCTGCCAGACCATTCATAGGTAAAATGGAGCAGAGAACCTACAATTACTATCCAAAAAAAGCCTATTATATGCCATTTCCTAAGGGTTAAATTGGTCCTAAACATGACAATTACCTCCTTTAGGGATATTTTGCTTATTTTTCTTGAAAATAACCTATTTTTTCAAAAAAATGTGGATAAGGAAGAAAAAACTTCTCCCTTATCCACATTTGCTCCACAAAGTATATATTTTATTAACATAAGCTATACTTCCTATGCCCTTTCTACCTTTCCTTGGGTCAGTAAACTTACCACTACTAAGGCCAATATAGATAGGGGCCCAGCCACAAGTATACTATTCCAGCCCATTGGATTTTGTAGTACTACATCCCATACAAGAACTGAAGCACCACCTATTATTATGGACGCAAGGCCTCCCTGTTTAGTAGCCTTATCCCAGAAGAGGGAAGCTACTAATGATGGAGTTATGGCAGCACCATACATGGAATAAGCATACATTTGTATACTCAATATGGATGGGAACAGGGTTCCTAAAGCTAATGCAATTACAGATAACACAACTATTGTAAGCCTAGTAAAACGCAACTTCTCTTCATCGGTTGCATCCTTTTTAATAAACCTTTCCCATACGTCATAGGTTATATTTGTAGCTGCTGAAAGCAAGTATGAATCAGCTGTAGTAATAAACAGGGCAGTAGCACAAGCTAATAACAGTCCACTTAATACTGTTGGCAGCCCCATGGCAACTTGGAAAAAGGCTGTATCTGGATTCTCTAGATTTGGATAAAGGACAATGGCTGGAACAACTATTAGAACTACTAGTATGTCTAATAGAAGGGCTAGTCCAAATAAGCCTAAGCCGGATCTTTTAGCTTCCGCTGGGTCTTTAGAAGCTGCAAATCTTTGGTATATATTTTGGTCTCCCAGTACTAAAAATATTGTAGGCAATGCAAAACCTAACAATTGTATGTTATCTAAGCCACCTGTAGCAGTAAGCTTTTCTGCTGGTATTGCTGCAAACATTTCTGTTAAACCACCAGCTTGTTTAATAGCCATAGGTAGGCCTATCAACATAGCAATAAATATAATCAAAGTTCCAATAGCATCTGTATAGGCTACAGATACTAAGCCTCCAGTAACAGTCAAAAGTACTACAAATATAGCACTTATTATAGTACCTGTAGTAACACTCATGCCAGTTACCATATTGAATATATGGCCACCAGCTTCAAACTGGTATGAAACAATACCTACATATGCCAAAACTATACATATGGTAACTAAAATTCTTGCCCCTTCCCCATATTTTTCTTCAATTAATTGGGGTACTGTATAGCCTTCTTTTATTCTAACTTTTTTAGCTAAAAATAAAGCAATAAGAAGCAAGCCTATAGGTTCCCCTATAAAATAAGGTATTGAGGCAATTGGCCCATAGGTATAGACAAAATTGGCACTACCAGTAATCATTCCACTGCCCATCCAAGTGGCAAGTAGGGTTCCAACTAGAACAGGGAATGGAAGACTACGTCCAGCTGCAACAAAATCGTCACTACTCCTAATGTACTTTTTATTCAAATACCAGCCATATAAGGATACTCCTACTAGATAAGCTAAAATAATTAATAAATGTGCATTTTTCATAATAACTCCCCTTTACAATTTTTTTGGTTTTAGAGTTATACTATTTATTTATCAATAAAAATACAATATTGATTATATAATAAACTAATGCAGATTGCAATTTTTTTAACAATTTAGAAGTATAAGAAACGTAATTTTCTCTCCAATGACTGTGGGATTTTCATGGGTTAGCTGTATACCATAGCCAACGGTAGTATATTCAGCAGGAATTAAATCATGGAGTAGTTGACAGCTAATATCAATAATCATGGCTATAAGGGCTGGAGTTGAAAGTAGAAAAGCGATAGTAGATGAGTTAGATACATAGGCATGGGAGGGTCTCGTCTTAAGTGTAACAGTTCTGGAAAGCCCTTCTTTTATCCTATGGTTAACCATCTTCTCACCGCCCTTCATATAAGGTGTATATTATATACCTACTGTATGGCCCCCATAAAACCTAGATAAAAAACTATCCTGAGAAACCCATAAAAAAAGAGTCAGTTGTGCTGACTCTTAAACTCCCACATCTTTAAAGCCTCTTCCTCTAACTTCCACCACATCATTGACTATGAAGAAGGCATTAGGGTCTATTTCTTCTACTACTTCCTTCAGCTTAGCTGTTTCCCTAGATGTAACTATACAATATATAACCTTCTTGTCCTCTTGAGTATAGCCTCCAGTACCGTGTAAAAAGGTAACTCCTCTGTGGATTTCCCTTAATATTATATTTGCAACTTCATCAGGCTTTTCTGAAACTATTATCACATTCTTCTTTATATTAAAGCCAGTCTGAACCTTATCCAATACAGTATACCCTATATACATGGCAATTAGGGTATACATGGCTGATTTGTAGCCAAACAATAAGCCTGAAAGGGAAACTATTATTGTATTAGCCATCATAAGGCCTGAACCAATGTTTATATTTAGCTTTTTCTTAAGGATAGCAGCTAATATGTCAAAGCCCCCTTGGTTTAGCCTATTCCTAAACATAAGGCCCATGCCAATTCCATTGATTACTCCTCCAAATACGGCTACTAGTATCATATCATCTACTAGGAAGTATTCACCTAAGTTTCTTGTAAGGGTAAGCAGGGAAGAATAAGCTAACATGGATATGAAGCCAAATACAGCAAATTCCCTATCTACCAGCCTGGCGCCTATTATGAATATGGGGATATTGAGCAAAAATACGGATATACCAGCAGGTACACCTGTTAGATATTGGATTATAATTCCAATTCCTCCTACTCCACCACTAAGGAGCTTATTGGGTATGAAGAATACATTGAAGGCTATAGAACATAGAAAATTTCCTATTAATATTATGAGCAATTTCTTTAGAATGTCTATTTTATTATATTTACCTAATAGTTTTTTTACCATTCCTACCTGCCCTTTTCATTTTTATTAATTATACACTTATAATATACTACCATTTTTAATATTAATTTCAATACTAATTTTTGTTAATATTTCCCCTTCTTTCAAAAACCTTTTTAAGGCCAAAGGAGATGGCAAAAAGTAAATAGGTGGACGACAATTTTATTTTACTAAAATCATAAAAACTAGTTCCAAA
>CALBUB010000125.1 GCA_937967955.1 uncultured Bacillota bacterium
GATAATAAAGAGAGCTTTGTGAATAAGTATACTTCTGAACAGAGATATTATTATAAAACCTGGATTCTTAACAAGTGCAGAGACAAACTAGGCCAGTTTTTTGTAGTCAAAGGTCTTGTTTATATGGAGTATTCAATTGCATTGATAATGAATTTTGATGCTTATCATCCTACCAAGACTTTAATAACCATTAAGAGTATTCTAGAAGAGGTTTTAGATGAAACAGAAAAAGAGCTTAACTTATCTTTTTCTGCAGGCATAGGCAGATGCTATGGAGGTTATTCTGGAATTAAAGCTTCTGCTACTGAAGCTTTAACGGCTTATAGACACAAACTTTTAGTAGGTAATCGCAGCATTATATTGTGGGATAAGAGTATGACACAAGGCAGCACATATTTCTATCCCTATGATAAGGAGAAACATATTATCAATTGTCTTTATGCTAAAAAAGCTGAGGATTCAAAATTTGCAGTCAAGGCTTTGATAGATGAGATCCGAAACATGGAGAATATTTCATATGACAATATTATGCAGATATTCAACCAGTTAGTAGGAGTTACCATTAGATATCTGGTTAAGAATAATATAAATATAAGCCAGATCTTTGATAAAGTATATGTTGCTTCACACTAGATATCTGATCTGGATACTTTAGATGATGTAGAAAACTATTTAATGGATTTTTATCAAAAAATAATAGATTATATAATAAAAACAGAGAAAGAAGAAGGAGATAATCATTTAGATAGGATCCTTAGCTATATTAATGAAAACTATCATAGGGAAATTGACTTTAAAGAAATGGCCAAGGAAATTGGTATAAGCTATTCCTATATGAGAAAAATCGTGAAACAGGAGACAGGAAAAAGCCTATTGGATTTAATTAATAATGCTCGTATCGAAAAGGCAAAAGTACTGCTGCGTGAGACCAGCATGTATATAAAAGAGATTGCTGAAGACGTAGGTTATAATAATGTCCAAAGCTTTACTAGGTTTTTTAAGAAATATGAAGGAATTACACCTGGCGAGTTTAGGGAAATCAAGGAATAAAAATTGTTTCACTTTTGATAAAAGGGTATCAGATTTGATACTCTTTTTTTAGTTTTCAAGGAAAAAAGAAAGAGAACAAAAGAGCAGAAATATTTAAAAAATGGCATAATCCAAGTCATTACAAGGAAATTTTCATGTATCAAAAATGAATCTTAATGCTAATTTAGAATATTTACAAAAAAATATAGCATTCATATAATGGACTTAGACCTACCAGCTATATAGGTCTTTCTAGCTTATCATTTTACTTAAACAATAAAGCATAAGATGAAACAACTAATTGATCTTTAAAAAATGTGTAAAGTGAGGGGACAAAATTGTTTAAGCGGAAACAAAATTATAGCATATTAGCAAACACACACATCTCCTGGAAGAAAGCCTTGAAAAGGGATTGGGAATTATACTTATTGCTGTCTGTTCCATTACTACTAACTATTATATTTAAGTATGGAGCATATCCAGGGCTAAGGATAGCCTTTATGAACTATCTCCCCGCTAAAGGATATGAAGGCAGTGAATGGGTAGGATTTGAAACTTTTCGCAAGGTGTTTAAGGACAGGGATTTTATTATTGCACTCCGTAATTCTCTAATTTTTAATTTTCTCGAAGTTATTGTAAGCTTTCCAATGCCTATTATTCTAGCATTAATGTTAAATGAACTTCGCTTCGCTAGATTCAAGAAAGTAGCTCAAACAATTCTTTATTTACCTCATTTTCTTTCTTGGGCGATTATTGCTAGTATTGCATATACATTGTTTAGAACAGAAACCGGCTTAATCAATAACTTCCTAATAAATGTAGGCTTAAGAGAGGAAGGGATTCCCTTTCTAACAAAAAATCTTCACTGGGCAGCTACATATCTATCAATTGGAGTTTGGGCCGGTATGGGATGGGGGTCTATAATATACCTAGCGGCCATAAATAGCATAAATGAGGAATTGTATGAAGCAGCTATGATAGACGGAGCAGGTCGCTGGAGAAGAATGTGGCATATCACATTACCAGGAATAAAACCCACTATAATAACCCTATTGATCATGACTCTAGGACGCCTTATGGGAAGTAACTACGAGCGCTTAAGCTCCATGGGAAATGTTAATGTTAAGGCAGTTCAATATCAATTAGCCATATATATATACGAGAAGGGTCTTGCAAGCGGTTCTGGATTTTCTAAAGCTGCTGCAGTAGGTCTTTTCCAGTCTTTTGTGGGATTATTACTAGTTCTGGCATCAGATAGATTTGCCAAGGTTCTTGGCGAAGATGGTTTGATTTAAGGGGGTGGGATATCGATGAAAAGAAGTGGAATAAAAAAGTTTACCTTTGTAGATTTTATTATCATGTTAATAATTACTATACTATGTTTAACCTGTATTCTACCATTTCTTCATATATTATCAAAATCAATAAGCGATAGCTCCCATGTTCTAGCAAAAAAGATTTATTTCTGGCCAAAAGATATAAATTTTGAGGCATATATTGCAATCTTTAAAGATGGTCAGCTGACTCACTCAATGTTGTACTCTGTTTTAGTTACTCTAATTTTTACAGTGTTAGGGGTTATTACAACGGTCATGGCGGCCTGGCCCCTATCTAGAAAACGTCTAAAAGGTAGGACCGTATTTACTTTTATCATTATGTTCACTATGTATTTTGGTGCAGGACTTATTCCTACCTACTTATTGTATAGTAATTTAAACTTATTAAATACAATGTGGGTTTTGATTCTACCTCTTATTTTTGCACCCTATAACTTTTTGATTATGAAAACCTACTTTCAGAGCACTGTACCAGACAGCTTAGAGGAATCAGCATATTTAGATGGTGCATCCAATACCCAGATCTTATTAAAAATTGTCCTTCCAATTTCTAAGCCAATTTTAGCTACAATAGCCTTATTCCTAGCGGTGGGGCGCTGGAACGCATATGAAGACAGTAAGTTTTTTATTACATCAAAATCCTTGCATATGATTCAATATCTCCTGAGTATGATGGTGTTGTCTGTATCAGATGCTGAAAAGATAAGCATTTCTGAAGCTTCTGCTATAACAACAACACCAGAAGTCATACAAGCAGCAGCAATTATGTTTGTATCCTTGCCTGTACTATGTATCTATCCTTTTGTTCAAAAGTATTTTGTAAAAGGTGTTATGATAGGAGCTATAAAGGGCTAATAGCACTTTTTAAAGCTGTATAGAAATCCAACTCAGGATTTTCTATATAAAAAATAAAAGGAGGAAGATTGTAAATGAAGGGAAAATGGTTAAAAGCCATATCTCTAACATTAGTTAGCCTATTGTTACTTCTAACTTTAATAGGCTGTGGTAAGGGTTCAGAGAACACTGCAAAAACAAACGATGAAACCAATAATAATGCACAAGTGGAAGATAATAATCAAGCAGAAGAAACCAGTGATGAAGAAGCAGAAGCAGATGTTGAAGGCTGGCAGCCCTTTGAAGAAAATGTCACCATTACAATACCTGTTTATGACAGAGGTGTTGATGGCTTACCTCCAGTAGATAACAACTATTGGACAGATTGGATTCAAGAAAACTTTGGAGACAAATATAATATTACTGTAAAATATGAGCCAATTCCAAGAAACGATGTTATGACAAAGTACTCACTACTCATTGCTGCAAAGCAAACACCTACTATTTTAATGGAATATGACTATCCTAAGGTGTGTCAGTGGGCAGCTGAAGGCGCTATGACAACAATTGACTTAGATGAATTTGCGAAAGTAGCACCCACCTATTATCAAGCAATGGTTGACAATGATCTACTGCCATATACCCAACTAGGAGGAGAAACCTACTTTGTGTGTGCTGTAAGACCTTATGCAGCTACTGAATATAAATGGGTAACCTTCTATCGTATGGACTGGTTAAGAGAAGTCGGCTATGATCACGTTCCTACTAATATGGAAGAAGAGAAAGATGCCTTAAGAAAGATAATCGAGGCTGGATTAACTGACATAGAACCACTCAGTCATACACTACCAACTGCTAACTATCAGGCTAATGCTTATAGGGAATTCCCCTTGGATGAAAAAGAGTGGGCTATGCATGTAGGTATTGATGTAGCAGCCTTACCATGGGAGCCAGTAAAAGAAGCAATAAGGAAAGACAATGAGTATTGGCATGCTGGTTTCTTGACAAAGGAATTTGAATTAAATACTCCTGAACAACAACAGGCAGATTTTGTAGCCGGCAAAACTTATAGCTATGGTGGATACATGGCAGAGACTGTAGATTGGCTAAATGCTTTCTACGAAAACAACCCAGATGCTGAATTAGCTATTGGAACTGTACTATATGATGATAATGGCGAAATTACCTTTGATCTAAGTGATGGCCTAATACCTCAAGAACGATCCAACACTCCTTTTGGTATGGTAATTGGCTTCTCATCCCTGGCAACTGAAGATGAACTAAAGGCAGCTTGGATGTATCTAGAATGGATGAGACAAGAGGAAGTCCTAGAGACATTACAGTATGGTATTGAAGGGATCCATTACACTGAATTTGATGAGCGAGGATATCCTATTCCTTTAGATATGACAGGAAAAGAAGAAAGATTAAACTTTAACGATAACAAGGATATTTGGTGTGTAGTTGTTGAATCTAAGGAAAGAAAGACTATCGAAGACTCCATAGCAGCTATATCTCCTAAGGGACTACCACAGGATTTTGAAGAGCCTATGATTGAGATGTTCTATATGAAACAAAAGAAGGCAGAGCTTGGTTGGATTTATCCTGATCCTGTATTCTCAGTACCAATCGAATCTCTAAACGAACATCGTGCTACATTAGAGAGCTTGTTCCAAGAATTCTACACCAAGCTTGTAAAGTGTGATCCTGAAGAGTTCGATGAGCTATATGAACAGCTAAGTAAGGAATATTTGGAAGCTGGTTATCAAGAAATCATGGATGAAAAATTAGCTGCATATGAAGCAGGATACTGCACAAAGCTACCTGACATCTCTAAAAAATAAATAAATAAATATAATATTAGGAAACTCAACTCCAACAAACTCTTATTTACTGTCGTAAAGGAGGTTAGCCCCCTTTTACGGCAGTTTTTTTATACAAATAAAAATTTATATAGCCCTACTATTTATTTAAAAATATGATAGAATTATATACTGATTGTCCCACAAAAAGCTAGAAAATATAAACAAATATAGCAAAATATGATATA
>CALBUB010000126.1 GCA_937967955.1 uncultured Bacillota bacterium
ATATATTTACCATACTAATTAGTACTATATTTGTAAACAACTATGTGTTTGCAAGGTTCTTAGGGATATGTCCCTACTTAGGAGTTTCAAATAAAACAGAAACAGCCACAGGCATGAGTCTAGCTGTAACTTTTGTTGTTACCCTTTCATCAATTATAACTTGGGTAATACAAAAATACATTCTAGATATATTTGGACTTCAGTACTTACAAACAATAGTCTTCATACTTGTAATAGCAGCACTAGTACAATTGGTAGAAATGTTCCTGAAAAAATCAAGCCCAAACTTATATCAAGCTCTAGGAGTATACCTACCATTAATTACAACTAACTGTATAGTGCTAGGAGTTGCTATATTGAACATAGAAGAAGGATACAACTTAATTGAAACAATATTCAACTCCCTAGGTGCATCTATAGGTTTTGCTATAGCCTTGCTTCTAATGGCAGGTGTTAGAGAGAAATTTGAGCTGGCTGATATTCCAAAGCCTTTACAAGGCTTCCCAATAGGCTTAATAGCAGCTGGTCTTATGTCTATAGCATTCTTAGGATTTAACGGACTTGTTTAGGAGGTGAACAGGATGAGTGCAATTTTAGTTCCAGTTGTAGTATTAGGTGGAATTGGGCTAATATTCGGAGCTGGCCTTGGCTTTGCATCAAAAGTTTTTGCTGTAGAGACAGATCCTAAAGTCGATGCTATAAGGGAAGTGTTACCTGGAGCTAACTGTGGTGCTTGTGGGTATCCAGGTTGTGATGGCTGTGCTGCTGCTATTGCGGAAGGAAAAGCTCCTGTAACTGCATGCCCTGTAGGAGGTAGCCCTGTAGCTGAGAAAGTTGCAAAAATAATGGGAACTGAAGCAGAGAATGTAGAAAGACTAGTAGCCACTGTACTTTGCCAAGGAGGCTGTGGCAAAGCTAAAAATAAATATGCCTATACTGGCTTAAGAGATTGTAGAGCTCAAAATATATTAGCAGGAGGAAGCAAAGCTTGTTCCTATGGCTGCTTAGGTTGTGGCACATGTGTTGATGTTTGTGAATTTGATGCTATTCACATAGTAAATGGGGTAGCATTAGTAGATAAGGAAAAATGTACTGCTTGCCAAGCTTGTATGAAAGTATGTCCAAAAGGCATTATAGAGCTAGTACCTTATGACAAGGAAGTAGTAGTAAAATGTAAAAGCAATGACCCAGGAAAAGTTGTTAGAAAGAACTGCAGCATTGGCTGTATTGGATGTAGAATATGTGTTAAGAATTGTCCTGAAGAGGCTTTCAGCTTTGAAAACAATCTGGCAAGAATTAACTACGATAAATGTACAAATTGTGGAATCTGTGTTGAAAAATGTCCAACTGGTGCAATTACTTCAGGCTTAAAGGAACTAGAGGAAACTGCATAAACTTAAAATAAAAGAGCCATAAATTAGGCTCTTTTATTTTTTTTTAGTTTAATTTATAATAATATAGGTAATGGAAAAAAACTTAAATAATTTGTAACTTGTCAATAAAATACATAAATGATAAACTAGTTATGATGCTTATAGTATAAATATTTCTAAAGGGTGAAAGAGTTGACAAAAGGAGACAAAATTCTTATAGTTACAGTTATAATAATAAACATACTAGCCTTATGGTTTGTAAGGAATGCAGCTTTTAATTATGGAGAAAAATATATTAGCATACAGGTAAATGGGGAAGAAATAAAGAAGATAACTTTTGATAAGAATATGGTAGGTAAACAAATTCCAATAAAGACTGAATATGGCTATAACTTAATAGAAATAGGAGATGAAAAGGTTAGGGTAGTAGAAGCTGATTGTCCTGATAAACTGGATGTTAAACAAGGATATATTTCAAGAGTTGGAGAAGTTATAGTTTGTTTACCTAATAAGCTTGTGATAGAAATTAAGGGAGAAGCTGTTGAAACAGAAATAGATGGATTAAGTAGATAGAGGAGAATAAATATGAGAAGTACTAGACGATTAATTTTTTTATCACTACTTGTAGCAATTGGACTAGGTTTGGGACTTTTTGAATCTATGATGCCTTTACCTTTCATTGCACCAGGAGCTAAATTAGGCCTTTCTAATATGGTAATCCTTATAACCTTAGTTGTATTTGGTGGAAAGGATGCCTTCATGGTAGGGGTACTTAAATCCCTTGTATTAACGTTGGTAACAGGTAGTGTAACTAGTTTATTCTATAGTTTCTCAGGTTCAGTATTAAGCTGTTTGACCATGTATTTAATATATAAATATTTCTCAAATATATTTAGTTTAATAGGTGTTAGTATATTTGGAGCAATGGCTCATAATTTTGCTCAAGTGCTAGTAGCCTGTTTGATAATGAACAACTTTAGGATATTTTCCTATCTCCCTATATTACAATTGACTAGTTTATTTACAGGTTACTTTGTAGGACTGACATCAAGGTTTGCAGTGAACAATTTGAAAAAGTCCTTTGATAAAATAGATATTTCACTATAAGGGATTAGGTGATAAATATGAATAAAATAGTCCTTGCATCCTCATCTCCAAGGAGAAAAGACATATTGTCCATGTACAATATAGAGCCTATTATAGTAGAACCTAAAATTAAAGAAAGAATAAGCCCTAATGAATCACCTGAAGAAATAGCAATGGCCTTAGCCTTTGAAAAGGCCAGTTATGTGGCTAAAAAGTTCAATAATGGTGAGATTATAGTTAGTGCAGATACTATTGTAGCCTGCCAAGATAAGATGCTCGGAAAGCCTAAGAATGAAAATGAAGGAATTGCTATGATCCAATTTCTCAACAACAAAGAACATGAAGTAATTACAGGCATATGTATCATAAAAGCAAATACTAACGTAAAAATTGTAGATTACGAAAAAACTATTGTCAAATTTAGAAAGCTATCTGATGAGAAGATTAGGCGCTATATAAAGACTAACGAGTATATTGACAAAGCGGGAGGCTACGGAATACAAGGCTATGGAGGACTATTAGTTGAATATATAAAGGGCTGTTATTTTAATGTAGTAGGCTTTCCTATAAGCAAATTTGATTATCTACTGGAAAAACACTTTAATATTAGTTTATTATAATTGTATTTAGGTGAGCAGTATGGCTGTTGATGCTAGCACTTACAAAAATTATACTATTAAAGATTTACCTGTAAATGAAAGACCTAGAGAAAAGCTTTTAAAGTATGGTGTCAGTTCCTTATCTAATGCCGAATTAATAGCAGTAATAATTAGAACTGGTTACAAAAATGATAATGCAATAGACTTGGCCAATAGGATACTTAGCTTAGACAGTTCAGGTATTAGCTACCTATCCCAGGTAACAGTAGAAGAGCTTACTAAGATAAATGGTGTTGGCCAGTGTAAGGCAGCCCAGATAATTGCTGCAATTGAACTAGGAAAAAGGATATCTAGCCGCAGTGGAGATACAAAATTAAAGGTTAACTCACCTATTGTGATTGTGGAATTGCTTATGGAAGAGATGAGATATTTGAAAAAAGAACACTTTAGAGTAGTATTATTAGATACTAAGAATCAAATAATTAGTATAGAAGAGATTTCTATAGGGAATTTAAATTCATCTATTGTCCATCCGCGAGAAGTATTCAATATTGCCATTAAAAGGAGTGCTAACTCCATAATCTTAGTCCATAACCATCCTAGTGGAGATCCTACACCTAGCAAGGAAGATATAGATATAACCTACAGACTAATAGAAGCTGGAGACATAATAGGTATAAAGGTGTTAGATCACATAGTAATTGGCGATAATAAGTATGTAAGCTTTAAGCAGAGAGACATTATATAACAAAATAATTTAGCTATGAAAGGAGCAGTCAACATGGGACTATTTAGTGTTTTTGCCAAAGACATGGGTATAGATTTGGGAACAGCAAATACATTAGTATATATTAAAGGAAAAGGTGTTGTGGTAAGGGAGCCTTCAGTTGTGGCTATCCAAACCGATACTAAACAGGTATTAGCAGTAGGTGAAGAAGCAAAGAGAATGATAGGTAGAACTCCGGGAAATATTGTGGCCATAAGGCCATTAAAAGATGGTGTTATTGCTGATTTTGATGTGACTCAAAGCATGTTAAAATACTTCATAAGGCGTGCCATTTCTGGCCGTACACTATTTTTACCAAGAGTAGTTATATGTGTACCCAGTGGAGTTACAGAAGTAGAAAAGAGAGCCGTTGAAGAAGCAGCAATCCATGCAGGTGCTAAAGAAGCCTACTTAATAGAAGAGCCTATGGCAGCAGCTATAGGTGCAGGCCTTCCAGTACAGGAGCCTACTGGTAGCATGATAGTAGATATTGGTGGAGGTACAACAGAAGTAGCTATCATATCCCTAGGGGGTATAGTCACTAGCAAATCTATTAGAGTAGGCGGAGATGAATTAGATGAATCTATTGTAAACTATATTAAAAAAGAATACAGCCTCATGATTGGGGAAAGGACTGCTGAAGATATAAAAATTAGCATTGGTACTGCTAATGCTAACAATAAGGAAAAGAAGATGAATATTAGAGGTAGAGATTTAATAAGTGGACTACCTAAAGTAATAGAGATATCTTCAAAAGAAATATATGAAGCCATGAAGGATCAAATATATGCTATTTTAGATGCAATAAAATCAACTTTAGAGAAAACACCACCAGAGTTGGCTGCAGACATTATGGAACAAGGTATAATGCTAACTGGAGGAGGAGCCTTATTAGAGGATTTAGATAAATTGATTGGAAAAGAAACTGGCATGCCAGTCAATGTAGCAGAAAATCCATTAGATTGTGTCGCTATAGGTACAGGAAAAGCCTTAGAAAGTATTGAAGTATTCAGAAAAATTGCACCTAATAGAAAAAGGTCTAGTTAAGTGGTGATATAGGATGTCCTTTATGAAAAAGTATAAGAATAGAATGATAGTAGCCTTTGTTGCTATCATTCTTATTGTTATTATTGGAATAACTGCCGGCGATAGAGTTGCTTTAAGCAAGGGAGAGAATATTGTTGGAAATATTCTTTCTCCTGTACAGGGCTTCTTTTTGAACCTAGGAGAAAGTGTTTCCAACTTTTTTGAATCCATAGTAAATATGGGTAGCTTAAAGAAGGAAAATGAAGAGTTAAAATTAAAAGTTGCTGAACTAGAAGAGAAAAACAGAATGTATGAAAATCTAATAGGCCAGTCAGAGTATTTACTTAAGGAAAAAGAACTAATGGAAAACACCCAATACAATTTAATACCTGCCCAGGTAGTAGGAAAAGAACCAGGCAATTGGTTTAATCGTTTTGTTATAAACAAAGGAGAAAAGGACGGAGTTAAAAAGGGTGATATTGTAATCCAAGCAGTAGATTCTGGAGAAGATATTATTATAGAAGGAGTAGTGGGCCGAATCCTAGAAACAGGAGACAATTGGGCTAAGGTTATTTCCATAATTGATGAAAACAGCAATATTTCTTTCAAAGTAATTAGAACCCAAGATGGAGGCATACTATCAGGTAGTATAGAAGGGGAAATTAGCGGCTATCTATTCGATTCAGAAGCAGACGTAATGAAAGGAGACAAGCTATTTACTTCAGGCTTAGGTGGAGTATATATGGCTGATTTATACATTGGAGATGTATCCAATGTGATTAGGGAAGATGAAGACTTGCTGAAGAAAGTAGAAGTTGAGCCAGCTGTAGATTTTAAAAAGATATACAAAGTATTTGTTATCTCTCAGTAATATGGAGGTTAGCTGTGAACACTTTTGTTATAATACTTACTATACTTATAAACTTCATATTAGAAACTACCATAATACCTTATTTTAGGGTATTCCAAGTAGTTCCTAATACGGCCTTAATTATAGTAGTAGTACTAGCCATACTAAATGGAAAAACTATGGGAGCAATAGTTGGCTTAATAGTTGGTTTATTGCAGGATATAATGTTTAGCCCTGTATTAGGGATAAACTCTTTCATATATTTTTTCATAGGATACTTGGTTGGAATAGCTGAAACCAAACTATCCAAAGATAATATACTACTGCCTATTCTAATGACCCTACTAACAACCTTTGGATACCATTTAACTTACTACTTCTTTATGTATTTTTTCAATTACACCACATCCTTATTAAGGTTATTGAAAGATGTGGTACTAATAGAAGGAATATACAATATTATAGTGTCTGTACCTGTATTCAAATTGCTATCCAAACTGTTTGTTGCTCCTACAATTAGATTTGGCAAGAAATAGAGGTGTATTAGATTGAGACTACTAGAGAAGTTAAAAAATAGGTACAACATATTGCTTATAATAATAGCTACAATTATGCTAATCCTTTCCTTTAGATTGGCTACCTTAACCATAGCTCAGGGAGATTACTATAGGGATTTGGCGGACAATAAAAGATTAAAGGAAATTTACACTATTGCTCCAAGAGGAGAGATTAGGGATAGATATGGCAGAGTACTGGCTGAAAACAAGTTAAGCTTTACCGTTCAGCTTTTAAAAGACGAACTAAATAGATTAAACAGGGATGATAGGAATGAAACCCTTTTAACTGTAACCAGATTACTAGAAGAAGATGGAGCAAATTACGTAGACGACTTTCCCATTGAATTAAATACTTTTGCCTATATAAATGAAGACCTATTACTTAATCAAGATAAAGCCCCAGAAGATATAGTAATCGATATTATTATTTCTAACAAACTATTATCCCAGATACTGGATACTTATTATATCCATTCAGATTATGGCCAGCATTTTAAGTTTATCACTGCCAATAGGGCAATCAATGGCCTTAAGGACAAGGGTATTGAAGTTCCCATAATAGTAGAATTAAGTGGAAATCAGTTGGTAATGAAATATGACGAAAAAGAAGATATAGATAAGTGGAAAGAAAAATACGAGATAAATAAAGCTGCTACCCCTAAACAAGCCTTATTAACTTTAATAGATAATGATGAAAGCATAATAAGAAAGATAATGGACCATCCCATCTCAAGAAAGTTGACTTACGATATATTAAAAGCAAGAAATTTAGCTAATAACTTAAAGCTTAGACCTTATTCCTTTACCTACGATGACGAATATTTAGAAACTAAAAAATCTCTAATGAACCTATTCAACAATATTACCCTTAACAGCAGCGCCAAGGATGATTTTGTAGAAATAGTTATGCAAACTTCTATTTATGATTTATTGTTTAGGGTAGAGGAAGTTGAAGACAATAGAGGAGATACTCAAACAATCGTGCCAGGACAAATTTTGATAGAAATGATAGAGGAAAAGGGTTTAGAAAGTCCTGTGGAAATAAGTATCAATGAAGATGGGCTGGTAACTTACGATTACAAAGATGGAAACAAGGAGCAGGATATACTGCCTTTAGATAAACTAATAAATTTTGCTAAAGAAAAAGGTATATTACAAGAATTTATTACCAGTGATGAAATTAAAAATATAGCCCAAAAGGTTGTCCTTGAAAATGGCTACAATCCTAAAATATCCATATCCAGATGGGAATATACAGCCCTAGTCAACAAAGCCAACTGGTATGAAAAGTTTAAAATTGATGAAGCTTATGATGCTGAACAAGCCTTTGAACATTTAAGGGAATACTACAAAATAGATGACAGCCTAAGTAGCTATGAAGCCAGAGGGATCATGTCCTTATACGACCAGTTGGATAAGCAAGGTCTTAGAGCTTATGAACCTATTAATATAGCCTATGGAATTAAGGATTCTACTGTAGCTAAATTAGCAGAAGCTTCCATGGAAATGCAAGGAGTACAAGTAGATAGAGTTCCAATAAGATATTATCCAGAAAGGGAAACTGCAGCCCATGTATTAGGATATTTAGGAAAAATCTCCCAACCAAGTGAAGTAGAAAAGTACGTGAAACAAAATGACTATTCCCCTAATGCTCTTATTGGCAAAACTGGTGTAGAAGAAAGCTTTGAACTTCAGTTAAAGGGTAAAAATGGAGTCCAAAGGGTAGAAGTAGATTCCTTAGGAAATAAAACCAATATATTAGATGAAGAAAAACCAATACCAGGAAACAACCTATATTTAACCATCGATTTAGACCTGCAAAAAGCAGCAGAAGAGGCCTTAGAATATGGCTTAGAACAGCTACGTAAAGGTGGAACCTTTGAGAGCAAATGGGGTAACTATAAGTTTGGAACTAGCAGATCAAAAGGCAGACCCTATATACATGCTACTTCAGGAGCAGCCGTAGTCCTTTCTGTGAAAACTGGAGAAGTATTAGCATTAGCCAACTATCCTGCTTACGATCCAAATCTATTTGCAACAGGCATATCTAGTTCCGACTGGGAAAGCTTATTCCCTGAAAATGAACAAGACCTATTAGCACCAAGGCCCTTGTACAATATTGCTATCCAATCGGCTATCCAACCTGGTTCTATATTTAAAATGGTTACAGCCCTGGCTGCCCTTGAAAAAGGTTTAAATCCAAATGAGCTAATTAGAGATATGGGCTATGTTCAGCTAGGCAACAGTAGAGGACCAGCTTGTTGGATTTGGAATTTCAGCAGGGGTACTCATGGTTTGGTCAACCTATATGATGCTATAAAGGATTCCTGTAACTACTACTTCTATTCTCTAGCCTTTGGTAGGAATCCAAGAACGGGAAGCCCCGTTGGAGTACAGCTGGACATTGAGGATATCATGGAAATGTCTAAAAAGCTTGGTTTAAATGATAAAACAGGGATTGAGATAAATATACCTAGTGAATCTTCAGGTATCATGCCTAATCCCCAAGGAAAATTAATAGCTAATAAGAATAGCCTAAGAAATTATTTAAGAACAAACATTAAATCCTATATAAAAGAAGGCTTAGAATTTACCGATGAAGAAATAGAGGAAAAGATTGAAGAAATAGTAAGCTGGATGGAAGAAGGGGATATTTCTAGAGAAGAAGTAATTAGAAGACTCGATGAAATGGGCTTTGAACCAGAAAAAGCCCTATCTGGCCAAAGGGCAGGCTTGGCTGATATAATCAAATACGACTATATAAATTCTGCTGGCTGGAAGATAAGCGACACCCTAAATGTAACCATTGGCCAAGGTCAAAATGCTTATACTCCATTACAAATGGCAAATTATATAGCTACCATTGCCAATGGAGGCTATTTAAATAAGGTTACCTTAGTAGATAGTATAAAAAGCTATGACAACAGTGAAAGCCTCTATGAGAGGAAAGTACAGCAGGAAAGGATCCAATTAAGCAACTATGAAAATTTAGAACACATAAAAATTGGGATGAGAAAAGTTGTAACAGAAGGTTCAGCTAGGAGTATATTCAGCAACTTCCCAATTTCTGTTGCTGCTAAAACTGGTACAGCCCAAAGAGATGGGATAAATCCAGTTACGAAGGAAAGTTATGATGAATATGCTTGGTTTGTAGCCTTTGCCCCCTATGAAGAGCCTGAAATTGCAGTTGCTGTGCTCCTATTCCAAGGTGGAAGTGGAATATATGCGGCACCAATTGCTAGAGAGATTATAGCTGAATACTTTGGTTTAAATGATACTCCAGAAGAAGAAGGCTTACCCTTTGAAAATGGATTGGCAAGGTAATTTTACCTTCCAATTCATTTTTTATAAATTTAGTTAGAAATTGAATAATCCAACTTATGACAAAAAATGTAAAAATTTTTATCAAAGACAAGCAGGAATTTATAATTATTTCAAGAATATATAAATTGTCACACTTGTGGAGGTAATACTAGTGAAGGAACCATTAGTCAGCTTTAAAGGTATCAATGGAGGTATCTACATAAATATTAAGAAAGGCCAATTTAACAGGATAATAGAGGAACTAGAAAACAAATTAAGCGAAACAATAGATTTTTTTAAAGATGCTAATATATTAGGGATACAAAGTGAAACTTTATCAAAAGAAGAAATAGATGAGATAAAGGCTATTATAAAAAGCAAATATAGACTTAATGTGTTAGATAAAATATACGATACTACTAAAGAGAAGGAAGAGGATTTTTCTGAAATATATGAAGGTATGACTAAATTTATAAATACTACCGTCAGGTCTGGACAAGTTATAGAATACGATGGAAACATTGTAATAATCGGGGATGTAAACCCAGGGGCCCTTGTTAAAGCAAAGGGCAATATAATAGTCCTTGGCAGACTAAAGGGGGTTGCCCATGCTGGTGTAGAAGGGAACCAAGAAGCAGTAGTAGCAGCCTATGACTTACAACCAATGCAGCTTAGAATTGGATCTATAATCAGCAGAAAACCCGATGGAAATATTACTTCCTCAGGAATGCCTGAAATTGCAAGAGTTTTTAATGGAGAAGTGATTATTGAACCATATTTGCCTAGAAAATAATAGATAGGAGGAAATGCGTATGGGAAAGGGAAAAGCTATAGTAATAACTTCAGGTAAAGGCGGTGTAGGTAAGACTACCACAACTGCAAATATAGGTACTGGTTTAGCCATGCTAGGATATAAGGTAGTAGTGGTAGATACGGATATTGGCCTAAGGAATTTAGATGTGGTTATGGGTTTAGAAAATAGGATTGTTTATGATATAGTAGATGTGATAGAAGGAACTTGTAGACTAAAACAAGGTCTTATTAAGGACAAGCGTTTTGAAGGCTTATTCCTATTACCTGCTGCCCAAACTAGGGACAAGACAGCCATAAAGCCTGAACAGATGTTAGAGCTTGTAGGCAAACTAAAGGAAGAATTTGACTACATAATTATAGATTCTCCAGCTGGTATAGAACAAGGGTTTAAAAACTCTATTGCTGGAGCTGATGAGGCATATATAGTTACAACTCCAGAGGTTTCAGCTGTTAGGGATGCTGATAGGGTAATAGGTATCCTGGAGGCCAATGGCTTACATGAACCAAAACTGATAGTTAATAGGATTAGATATGAAATGGTTAAAAAAGGAGACATGATGAATGTAGAAGATATTGTGGATATATTAGCTATAGACCTTTTGGGAATTATACCTGATGATGAGTCCATAGTAATATCCACCAATAAAGGGGAGCCAGTAATTGCTGAGGAAAAACCTTTAGCTGCAAAGGCTTTTAGGAATATATGTGATAGGATTGTAGGAAAAGAAGTAGAACTTCTAAATTTAGAGAACGGCGAAGGAAAGCTAAGCAAAATATTAAAGTTGCTCTTTAACAAATAAGGGGGGAATAACCTTGGATTTATTTAAATCTTTTGGGAGAAACAAAACAAAAAGTAAGAATGTGGCTAAGGAGAGATTAAAACTAGTTTTAATTAGGGATAGAGCCGATATATCACCTAGATTTGTTGAGATGATTAAAGGGGATATTGTTAGGGTAGTTAATGAATATGTGGAAATAGACCTAGATGGTTTGGATATAAAACTAACGAGAATGAAGAGAGATTATGACAATACCCCAGTATCGGCTTTAGTAGCTAGCATTCCAATAATCAAGGTTAAAGACAATTATAAATAGGCATTTGTAAAAAAGTAACATATTATACAGTAAGGAATATTTTTGTGTTAAATTGTTAAATTGTTGTTGATTGTGGTATCAAATTTTGTTATAATTGTAATCGGGTATTAAAATACCACTAATTTAACAACAAGATAAAATAAAGTGGAGGGATTTAAATGAAAAAAAGATTAGGTATCTTATTTCTAGTAATGATACTTTCCATCTCATTATTAGCTGGTTGTAGTGGACAAGACCAAGAAGCTACAACTGACGAAACAAATGGAGAAACTACTGAACAAACAACTGGCGAACTTGTTGATGGTACTTACTTAATAAAAGAGCCTGTTAGCGACAAAGGAAACTATCCAATGGCAGTATTAGTTGTAGAAAATGGAGAAATTAAAGAGTACAAATACTCAGAAATACTAGCTACATTAGGAGAAGAGAAAAGCGAAAGCAACTACAAATATCAAGAAGCTATAGATGTTATTGCTAATTTAAATGAGCAATTCAATGAAAAGAAGAATCTTGATGAAATCGATTTCGATGCTGTAAGTGGAGCTACTCATACTAAAGAAAACTTCAAGAGAATTACAGAAGAAATATTAAAGAAAGCACAAAATGGCGAAACTTATGAGCCAGTTTACAAAGATGGAGTATACGAAGCAGAAGCTGAAGAACCAAGCCATGGCTGGTTAGGAAAAGTAAAAGTAGTAGTTAAAGAAGGACAAATTGTAGGAGTAGACTACTATGAAGTTGCGGTAGAAGATATGGAAGGAAGCAAAGTAGTATTCAATGAAGAAGGAGAACCAGAAACTGACGAAGATGGAAAACCAAAGACTGAAGAAGTAGAAATTAAAGAAGGAGACAGAAAGTCAATTGAAAACTATGCATACTTAACTACATTTGATGTAATAACTCAAATGCAAAAGCTTATAATAGACAACAATGGTGTTGAAGGTATAGATGTTGACAGCGTAACAGGCGCTACAGGAACTAGAACTAACATAGTAGATTTAGTTACAAAGGCTTTAGAAGGAGCTAAATTATAATATACTTATAGAAAAACCCTAACGATAGCGTTGGGGTTTTTCTAAATATTACAAGAAAGGGAAATATATATGAAATATAGAAAAATATGGACTATATTAATACTTCTTTCTTTTTTTTCTGCAATTTTTACTGGCTGCAGTTCGGAAATAAAGCAAAATACAAACAGTGACCAACCTCTATCAAGAACTGAATTCATGATGGATACTATATTTACTTTGAAAATATATGACAAGAAAGATGAAAAGATATTAGATGAAGCCTTTAAAAGGTTGGAAGAGATTGAAAGGAGAATGAGCTCGACCATAGAAGATAGTGATGTTAGTTTGATAAATAAAAATGCAGGCATTAAACCTGTTCAGGTACATGAAGATGTATACTATGTACTGGAGAGAGCTAAACACTATGCAGCTTTAAGCAATGGTGCCTTTGATCCAACTATAGGCCCCTTAGTGGATTTATGGAACATTAGTAGCGATGAACCTCAAGAAAGGGATTCTATTCCAACAGAGGAAGAAATCCAGTCAGTATTAGATTTAGTAAACTTTAATGATTTAGAACTATTGGAAGATAACCATGTCTTTTTAAAGAGAAAAGGAATGAAATTAGAATTAGGTGGAATTGCTAAAGGCTATGCAGCTGATGAAGTTAAAAGAATATTTAAGGAACATGGAGTGGAAGCTGCCATAATAGACTTAGGTGGAAATATATACGCCTTAGGTGAAAAAGAAGATGGTTCTCCTTGGAATATAGGGATTACAAACCCTTTTGAACCAGCTACCAGCTTTGTAGGAATATTACAAGTTATAGATAAATCTATTGTTACCTCAGGAGATTATGAAAGGTACATTATATATAATGGAAAAAGGTATCACCATATTTTAAGCACTGACACTGGTTACCCAATAGAGAATGAAGTAACTAGTGTGAGCATAATTTCTGAAAAGAGTATAGATGGAGATGCCTTGTCTACTGCCCTATTTGTACTAGGGGTTGAAGAAGGTCTTAAATTTGTAGAACAATTAGACGGAATAGAAGCCATATTCATTACTAAAGACAAAGAAGTAATAGCTTCAGATGGCATTAAAGACTTGTTTACATTAAGCCATAATGAATTCAAATTAATAGATTAAATAGTAATAAAACCCACCTGAGTATCATATTATTAGGACTAAGGTGGGTGAATTTATGAATAGAAGAGTATATTATAGGAACAACAAGATAATTACTAACTTTATAAAGAGAAGGCTAAATCCTCGAAGACAATTGATGAACATTATAGGAGTAATAATCATACTACTATTCCTTTTAATATTGAAGCTATTAAATACCAGTATTACAAACAATGTAATACAGCTAGTAGAAAACAGCATCAATTATGACTTTAGCTTAAAGAAAGATGGGCAAGCCATATTAAACTACAGTAAAAAAGTATTAGAATTTCCAGAAAGAGCTCTAGAAGTTTTCAATATTAACAATACAAAAAAATATCCAGCTCCTATAGATGGCACCATATATAAGCCCTTTGGTCAAGTTACATACCTTAATGGAAAAACAGACTTTAACAAAGGTATAGACATAATACCAAAAGTAGACAAGGAGCCAGTAGCCATTGCTAAAGGGATAGTTAGAAAAGTAGAGGATAAAAACACAAAAGGCTATTTTGTAACCATTGAACATGGTGATTTTTCTGCGGTCTATGGCTATTTGACCAAAGTATATGTAAAGGAAGGAGATATAATAGACCCAGGAACTAGCCTAGGTACTCTAGGGACTAATAAGGATGGAAATAAGTATTTGCGTTTTGAAATTTGGGTAGATAATGAACCTGTAAATCCAATGGAATATATTTACTTTGATTAAAAACTGTCTTTTGACAGTTTTTTTCTATTCAAAAGCACAAAAAAATGATAATATAATCTATAGTACGAAAGAAAAGGTGGTTGTATATGATAGATATGACTAAACTGAATAAGATACTAAAAACTGTAGAAAAACCAGCAAGATATATAGGCATGGAAAAAAATTCAGTAAAGAAAGATTTATCTAAAGTGAAAGTTAAATTTGCCTTTGCTTTTCCTGATATATATGATGTAGGCATGTCCCACCTAGGCCTTCATATACTATACAATCTTCTCAACAACGAGGAAGATGTGGCCTGTGAAAGGGTATTTGCCCCTTGGGTGGACATGGAAGAGAACATGGTAAAAGAAAATATTCCCCTATTTACCTTAGAAAATAAGGTGCCAATTAATGAATTCGATTTTGTAGGCTTTACATTGCAATATGAGATGAGCTATACAAACATAATCAATATGCTCCATTTAGGAAATATTCCAATCCTTTCTAAGGACAGAAGGGATACAGATCCTTTAGTTATTGCAGGAGGTCCTTGTGCCTATAACCCTGAGCCTATTGCTGATATAATCGACTTTTTTGTTTTGGGAGAAGGGGAAGAAGTCATAATAGAAATATTAGATCTGTACAAAAAGCACAAAGAAAAAGGCTATTCTAAACTTGAATTTTTAAAGGAAGTAGCTCAAATTGAAGGCATATACGTTCCTCAATTTTATGAGGTTTATTATAAAGAGGATAATACTATAGAAAAGATGGTACCCATAGTTGAAGGGGTTCCTAAAACCGTCCATAAGAGGATTATAAAGGATTTAGATAAAAGCTATTATCCAGATAAATTGATAATCCCCTATATAGAAATAGTTCACGATAGGATTCCACTGGAGATATTCAGAGGCTGTACTAGAGGTTGTAGATTTTGCCAAGCAGGAATGATATATAGGCCAGTTAGGGAAAAGAGTGTAGATACTTTACTGGAACTGGCAGAAAAACTAGTTGAAGCTACCGGCTATGAAAATATATCTTTGACTTCCCTTAGTTCCTGTGACTACTCCCAATTACAAACTCTAGTTACAGAACTAATGAAAAGGTATGAAGAAAAGAATATAGGCATATCTTTGCCTTCTCTAAGATTAGATTCCTTTAGTTTAGGCATATTAAAGGAAATAGAAAAGGTTAGGAAAACAGGTCTGACCTTTGCACCAGAAGCAGGCAGCCAAAGGTTGAGAGATGTAATAAACAAAGGGGTTACAGAAGAAGATTTAGAAAAGGCAGTTACCTTTGCCTTCAATGAAGGCTGGTCTACAATAAAGCTTTACTTTATGATAGGCCTGCCTACAGAAACAGAAGAAGACCTGCTAGGCATTAAAAGGCTAGGCTATAAAGTTAAGGATATATTCTTTAGCCTACCTAAGGAAAAGAGAAAAGGCAACTTAAAAGTCACATTAAGTGCATCTTGCTTCGTTCCTAAACCCTTTACACCCTTCCAGTGGGTAGGTCAGAACTCCATAGAAGAGTTCAATAAAAAAATAGAGCTATTAAAAAATGAAATTAGGGACAGGAAGATAACCTTTAACTATCATGAGCCAAAACTAAGCTATTTAGAAGCAGTATTAGCAAGAGGAGATAGAAGGCTATCTAAAGCCCTTATAAGAGCCTGGGAAAAGGGCTGTAAATTCGATGGCTGGTCTGAACTATTCGATTATTCCAAATGGATGGAAGCCTTTAAGGAAACGGGTATTAACGGAGATTTTTATGCCTTAAGAGAAAGGAAGTTTGAAGAAGTATTACCTTGGGATTTCATAGATACAGGAGTAAGTAAAGAATATCTAATAAAAGAATATGAAAAGGCAAAGGGAAAGAAGCTTACTAGAGACTGTAGACTAGGCTGTACTAATTGTGGAATCAATAGAAGTTTTTTAGGTGGTGTGTGTTAATGAAACTATGGATAAAATTTACAAAGAATGGCTATATGAAATATATATCCCATCTAGATTTAATGAGGCTGTTCCAAAGGAGCTTTAGAAGATGTAATATCCCAATTAAATATTCTCAAGGCTTTAATCCTCAACCTAAAATGGCCATAGCCAATCCTTTAGCTTTAGGCATTGAAAGCTTTGAAGAATTTATGGAAATTGAGCTTAATGAGAGAATACCAGAAAATGAATTCATAGATACTATGAATAGAGATTTGCCTGAAGGGATTAAAATACTAGATGTAAAATATACGAATTCAATAAAATCCATTACAACTTTCATAGACTGGAGCTATTATCAAATCCAGTTTGTAGCTGACAATATTCCAAATTTGGATATATTAGAAACTTCCATTGCTAAGCTACTTAAAAGGGACGAACTGCTTATAAAAAAGGAGAAAAGGAAGGGCAGAAAGGTTACTACAAAAAATCAAAATATAAGACCTTTTATTGGCAATATTACTCTTTCAAAGGATAAAACAAAAGAAATATCCCCCAATAGATATTTAGTCACCATAAATTGCTTACTTAAGTCAGGGGAAAAGGGTAATTTAAAACCAACAGATCTATTAAAGGCTATTAGCAAATATTTAGATATTCCTATAGCTGAAGAAAGTATAGAGATAAAAAGACTAAACATGTTCACAGAAGCCAACAATAAGATAGAAACACTTATGTAGTATTAGGAGAGATTACATGAACTATATATTTATAGACATAAAGGCTGGCATAGAAAAGGTAGGCATAGTAGAAGAGGATAAGCTGGTGGAATTCTATATAGACTATGAAGATGAAGACCAGTTAGTAGGCAATATATACAGAGGTCGGGTAAAAAATGTACTCAAGGGAATGGAGGCGGCCTTTGTAGATATAGGCCATGAAAAAAATGCATACCTAGATTTAAAAAATGCTATTCCTCAAAATACTAAAAGGGAAAATATAGATATTAGGGATGTTGTTAAAATAGGTCAGGAAATAATAGTTCAAGTATTAAAGGAACCTACAGAAAGCAAAGGGGCTAAAGTGACTACAAAGATTACTTTGCCTGGTAGATTTATTGTACTAACCCCCTATTCAGATAAAATAAGTATATCTAGAAAGATAGAAGAGGAAGAAGAAATAAAGAGGCTTACAAGTATTGGGGAGAATATAAAGGAAGAGAATATAGGCCTAATATTTAGAACCAATTCTCAAGGAGTAAATGAAGACTTATTAGCAAAAGAATATTCTAGCCTTGTTAAGCTTTTTAAAAAAATAGAAAGGGAAAGACACTTTTTACCCTGCCCTAAATTGATATATAAGGAAATGGATTTAGCAGAGAAGGTAATCAGGGACAGCTATAATGAAAAAATAGATAAGATAATAGTAAATGACAGAGAAAAATATAATCGCCTTTTAGAATTAGAGGATATATTCTTCCCAGACTTTAAAGATAAGTTAATCTATGATGAGGATTTTGATATCAATTATGAAGAAAATATACTAAAGGGCCTAAGGAATGCTTTAGAAAGAAAGGTTTACTTAAAAAGTGGAGGCTATATAGTCATAGATGAGACAGAAGCTTTGACAGTAATAGATGTAAATACAGGAAAGTTTGTTGGAAATATAAATCTTGAAGACACAGTTGTAAAGACCAATTTAGAAGCTGCCGAAGAAATTGCCAGACAGATTAGGTTGAGAAACCTAACAGGCATAATATTAATCGATTTTATCCAAATGAAAAATAATAAAGATGTTAAGCTAGTAATGGAAAAATTAGAAGAGTATTTAAGCCGGGACAGGAATAAGGCCAATATAGTAGACATTACTAAACTAGGACTAGTGGAGCTTACTAGAAGAAAGAGTAGAAACAGCCTTTCCAACCATTTTATAAAGCCCTGTCCTACATGTAAGGGTAAGGGCAAATTATATAAAATTATTGACAAACAGATGTATATCTGATAAAATTTAGTTTTGTAAGTAGCCACTCAATGCGGGTATTAAAGCATAGTCACCTGGCATTGGTGAGACTGGGTAAGAGGAGGTGTAATGTAATAATGTATGCAATAATTGAAACAGGTGGAAAACAATACAGAGTTCAAGAAGGCGATGTTATCTACGTTGAAAAAATTGATGCTGAAGAAGGTGCAACAGTAGACCTATCAAAAGTTCTTCTAGTATCAAAGGATGGAGAGGTAAAGGTTGGAAAGCCTTACATTGAAGGAGCAAAAGTAGAAGCAAAAGTAGTAGAACATGGAAAAGGCAGAAAAATTATTGTTTTCAAATACAAGCCAAAGAAGAACTACAAGAAGAAACAAGGACATCGTCAACCCTACACTAAATTGCAAATAGAAAAGATAATTGGATAATGTTATGATTAATGTAACGATCTATAAGGATAAAAGAGGGAAAATCCAAGGCTACCATGTTAGTGGCCATGCAGGCTATGATGAGTATGGAAAAGACATTGTTTGTGCAGCAGTTTCAGTGCTGGCCCAAACAGCCCTCATATCCTTGTTTGAAGTGTGTAAAGTAGACAAAGAGTATATAGAGTACTTTATAGATGATAAAGGTGTTCTGAAGGTAAAGGTCTTAAAGGATCTATCCTCACCTGTAGCTGACAAGATAGATGTAGTATTTAAGACTTTTGAGGTAGGAATAAAAGCAATAATCGAAAGCTATCCAGAACACGTAAGCCTTAAGTATAAGGAGGTGTAAAAGATGATTAAACTAAACTTACAATTGTTCGCATCCAAAAAGGGAGTAGGTAGTTCAAAGAACGGTAGAGATAGTGAATCTAAAAGATTAGGTGTAAAAAGAGGAGACGGCCAATTCGTACTAGCTGGCAACATCCTAGTAAGACAAAGAGGTACTAAAATTCACCCAGGAAAGAATGTAGGTAGAGGTGGAGACGATACTCTGTTTGCTAAAGTTGATGGAGTAGTTAAGTTTGAAAGAAAAGGTAAGAACAAAAAACAAGTTAGCGTATATCCAGTTGCTGAAGCTGAATTAGCGTAGACATTATTTTTAATGAATATATAGCTTACCATTATGGTAGGCTTTTTTTATTCAATAAAAACTTATAAAAACTAAAAAAAAGAATTATAATTATTATAGTGCAAAATGGTGTATCATATATAGAGAAAACTACCAAACGATAAGGTGATGTGTATGTTCATAGATGTAGCCAAAATACATTTGAAAGCTGGAAAAGGCGGCGATGGGGCAGTAGCTTTCAGACGTGAAAAGTACGAACCATCTGGGGGCCCATATGGTGGAGATGGTGGTGATGGAGGAAATATAATCCTACAAGGTGACGAAGGTATAAGAACCTTAATGGACTTTAGATATAAACGCCACTACAAGGCTGAAGATGGAGAAAATGGGAAAACAAAAAAGCAATACGGCAGAAAAGGAAAAGATCTTATACTAAGGGTTCCAGTAGGTACCCTAGTTAAAGATGCAGAAACGGGCAAAGTAATAGTAGACATAAAAGAACACAATCAACAATTTGTAATAGCCAGAGGAGGAAAAGGTGGAAGAGGTAATGCTAAATTTGCCACTTCCACAAGAAGGGCACCAAGATTTGCAGAGCCTGGTAGAAAAGGGGAAGAAAGGACTATTATCCTAGAACTTAAGCTTCTGGCAGATGTGGGTCTAGTAGGCTTCCCAAATGTAGGCAAATCTACCATCCTTTCCATATTAACAGATGCAAAACCAAAGATAGCTAACTATCACTTTACTACTCTTAATCCAAACTTGGGAGTAGTAAGGGTAGATGTAGATAAGAGTTTCGTAATAGCAGATATTCCCGGCTTGATTGAAGGAGCCCATAAGGGTGCAGGCCTAGGCTTGGATTTCCTAAGGCACATAGAAAGGACTAGACTATTAGTCCATGTATTAGATGCCTCAGGTATAGAAGGTAGGGATCCAATAGAGGATTTCTATAAAATAAATGATGAATTGTATCAATACAATGAAAAGCTAAAGGAAAAACCACAAATAATTGCATGCAATAAGATGGATTTGCCTACTGCTAAAGACTGGTTTGAAAAAATAAAAGAGGAATTAGAACCTAAAGGCTATAAAATATTCCCTATTTCTGCTGCTACTAGGGAAGGAATAGATAAGCTAAAATATGCTATTTGGGAAGAATTAAGTCAGATAGAAACTGAATATGAAACCTTCGATGAACCCTTAGATATAGAACTAGAGCCAGAAAAAGAAGATGAAATAATAGTTAAAAAAGAAGATGGCAAGTATATTGTAGAAGGTAGCTTTATAGAGAGACTATTAAATTCAGTAAACTTTGCAGACATAGATTCAGTTAGATACTTCCAGAGGGTAATAAAGGAAAGAGGAGTAGTGGATAAACTGAAAGAATTAGGCATCGAAGAAAGTGATTCTGTCTTTATATGTGGTTCTGAATTTGAATACTTCGAATAAAAACTATATAAAAGGGGTGAAGAGCTTGATAACAGGAAAACAAAGAAGCTATCTAAAAAGCTTGGCCCACAAATTAGAGCCCATATTCCAAGTTGGAAAAAATGGAATAACAGAAAACTTCATAAAACAAGTTGATGAGGCCTTGGAAAAAAGAGAGCTAATTAAGATAAAAGTACTAAACAACAGCCTATTAGATGCAAAAGAAGTGGCTAATATGTTAGCCGAAAAGACTAATGCAGAATTTGTACAAAGTATAGGAAATAAATTTGTCCTATACAGGGAATCTAAAAAACACAAGAAAATAATATTACCCGAAAAATAAGACTTCAGAGCATTCTGAAGTCTAATTGCTAATTTTTGGAGGTGGCTTTTTTGGACAAAGCTAGAATTGGAATAATAGGGGGCACCTTTGATCCAATCCACAATGGTCATTTGCTTATAGCAGAAAACTCTAGGAAAGCCTTTAATTTGGACAAAATAATATTCATGCCTGCCGGTATTCCTCCTCACAAAAGGGATAAAGATGTATCTTCCAACATCCATAGATATAATATGACCTTACTAGCCATTAACAACAATGACTACTTTTTTTTATCTCCTTTAGAATTGAAAAAGGAAGGCGTAAGCTTCACAATAGATACCATTAAATATTTAAATTCTATTTACAAGGACACAGAAATATATTTTATATTAGGCTCCGATTCACTTTTCCAAATAGACACATGGAAGAATTATAAAGAGCTGCTTACCCTGTGCAATTTTATAGTAGCTGCCAGGCCTAATTATAATAACGAGAAGCTAAAGGCAACAGTAGAAGACTTAAATGGCCTATACAATAGTTCAATACATATACTTGAAGGACCAGTATTAGATATATCATCATCGGAAATAAGAGAAAGGGTTAGAAAAGGGGTATCTATTTCCTACCTTGTACCTGAATCAGTGGAAAAATATGTATATAAACATAAGCTTTACAGGGATTAGGAGGTCTATCATATGATAAAGCCTTGGTTTTATGATAAGTTAAAGGCTGACATAGGAAAGGCAAGGTATGAGCACTCCTTAAGGGTAATGGAAGTGAGCAAGAAACTAGCCGAAAGGTATGGCTGTCCAGTAGAAAAGGCAGCTTTAGCCGGACTTTTACACGATTGTGGCAAGCTACAGGGAGATATTAATTTGTTGAAACTAGCCCATGATTTTGATATAATTCTAGATAGTGTGATGAAAAATAATCATGAACTAATCCATTGTGTACTAGGGGCAGCAATAGCAGAAAAAGAATACCATGTTACTGACCAAGATGTTTTAAACGCTATTCGCTACCATACAACAGGAAGAGAAAACATGACCCTATTAGAAAAGATAGTGTATATTGCTGACCTAATAGAACCAACAAGAAATTTCCCAACTGTTGAAGAATTAAGGAAGCTAGCCTATGAAGATATAGATAAATGTATGCTACTTGCTTTAGATAATAGTATTAATTATGTTATAAAAAAGAAGCTGTTAATCCATCTAGATAGTGTTAAAGCAAGAAATCATTTATTAATCCAAAAGAACATGGAGTGATATGATGAAGAAGAAGTTTTTTAAAACTTTTTTTATTTCCCTACTAGTTTTTGCCGCTTTATGGACAGGCGTAATATATACATTTATTAATAGTGAAGATGAAACTACTTCTAGTGGCAATTTCATCCAAAGAATAATAGGAGGGCCTGATGAAATTACCTTCCTACTATTAGGAGTAGATACAAATGATGGCAGTAAAGGCGGTTCAAGAACTGATACAATGATGGTTTGCAAAGTAGATAAGTCAACTGGAAAGATTTCAATCCTTTCTATCCCTAGAGATACTAGGACCAGAATAAGAGGTAGACAACAGGAAGAGAAGATAAATCATGCTCATGCTTATGGAGGGCCAGAACTATCCGTTAAAGCTGTTAAAGATTTACTAGGCATTGATCTAGAATATTATGTTAAAGTAGACTACCAGATAGTAAAGGAGTTTGTCGATCTAATTGGTGGGGTAGAAGTAGATGTGCCTGTAGATATGAAACAGTACAATATTAAAAAAGGTGTACAAGTGCTAGATGGAGAGAAGGCGCTAAAATTCGTAAGATTTAGAAAAGGTTACTCAGACCAAGACTTAGGAAGAATCAGGGCCCAACAACAATTTATAAAAGCTGCAGCAAAGCAAACACTAAAGTTAAGCAATATTGGAAAACTTCCTCAAATGATAAAATCCTATTATAATAATGTAGAAACTAATATCCCCTTAGATGTAATACTCAAATTTGCAGCTAATGCCAAAGATTTCGATGTAGATGGAATGCAAATGGCTACATTGCCAGGAGAACCCCAATATATTAATGGAATTTCTTACTTTATCTATGATGAAGAAGAAGCTGAGATTTTAGTAAAAGAGCTTTTTGAAGATGATAAAGTAGTATATAATCGAGATAGTAATCAATAGCAATAACAGGAGGTATTTGAGTGAGAATAGATATGGATGAAAAACTATCCCTTATAGTCAAAGCATGTAATGACAAAAAAGGTTTTGATATAAAAGTATTAGATTTAAGAGATTTAACCACTATTACCGACTATTTTGTAATAGTAAGTGGTAATTCTACAACCCAAGTAGCAGCCATAGCCGATGAAATAGAAGAAAAACTAGAGGAAGCAGGCTTTGAACTTCTTGGAAAAGAAGGCTATAGAGAGGCTAGATGGGTATTATTAGACTATGGAAGTGTAGTAGCCCATGTATTCCATAAGGAAGATAGAGAATTTTATAATCTAGAAAAACTATGGGCAGATAGTGAAGAATTAACCTTAGAAAATATTCAATAACCCTATTTAATAGGGTTATTTTTATCATTTTAAAAAGAGGAGGTACTCCCATGACTATTAAATTCATTTCAACAGATAAGGCTCCAGCAGCTATAGGCCCCTACTCCCAAGGAACTAAAGCAGGCAATATGGTTTTTACATCTGGCCAATTGCCAATAGTTCCTGACACAGGAGAATTGATTAAAGACGACATTAAGAAGGCTACTAGACAATCCCTAGAAAATGTATTAGCAATAGTTGAGGCAGCTGGAGGAAAGTTGACAGATATAGTTAAGGTGAATATCTATATAAAGGATATGGAAGACTTTCCAAAGGTCAATGAAGTATATGAAGCCTTCTTCCAAGACCATAAACCTGCCAGATCCTGTGTTGAAGTAGCTAGACTGCCTAAAGATGGAGATATAGAAATTGAAGCCATAGCTACAATATCATAATATATAAAAGAATCTTGTCCATAGGACAAGATTCTTTTATATAGGAAATTTATGACAAACTCCCCTGTATTTTCTTCTCTTCCTTCTTTTTTGCTTTATATAAGCTACTAGCCATAAAATAATTATAAATAAAAAAATTCCTATATGCCAATTATCACTTATAAGCCCTAAAACTACAGCCACATTATCCTTTTCCACCGAAGTAGTAGCTATTATATCAACACTGCCTAATAGCTCACCATCTAAATAGTAATCTACTTTTCCAATAGTTTGTCCCTCTTTTATAGGAGCTTTAAGCTCCTCATCTAAAACTATTTTCTGGGTAATTTTATCCAAAGAATCCTTATGCAGCAAATAGCTAAAATCATCTTTTGTTACTCCTGCTACCACTGGCATTTTTCCATAGTTTACTTGGAAGTTTTGTATAAATTGATTTTTAGTTGAAATTTTGACCCTTTCAAAATTTTCAAAGCCATAATTAAACAGCTTGTGCACATCTGAAAACACTTCATTTCCGTTAGATTTCAATACTACAGCAATCAACCTTTTATTATCCCTTTCGGCTGAGGCTACTAAACAATTGCCTGCTTCAGTAGTATAGCCAGTTTTTATTCCAGTAGTGCCCTCATATTTGGTAGGTACCATATTACCATCTACATTGATTTTTTCACTACTATAGAGCAATCTGTTGTGAGACTTTAAATATCTAGTTTCATCCTTTTTATTAGTAGGTTCAATAGTATATGTATAGTTAGCAACTATTTTCCTAAAGGTTTCGTTTTTCATAGCATATCTGGCTATTAAACTTAAATCATAGGCTGTTGTCAGATGTTTCTCATCTGTTAAACCGTGAGGGTTGGTAAAATTCGTATTTACTGCACCTAACTCCTTGGCCTTTTCATTCATCATCTTTACGAACTCTTCAACATTGCCAGAAATATGGTTGGCTATAACCATGGCTGAATCGTTTGCCGATTGGATTAATAGGGCATATATTAAATCCTTCATCAGGAGTTGTTCTCCAGGCTCTAAAGCTATATGGCTACCCTTAATTATATAAGGCGTTTCTTCATCTACTGTAACTAAATCATTTGGCTTTCCATATTCTATGGCTAGTATTCCTGTCATAATTTTAGTGGTGCTAGCAGGATGTAGCTTTAAATGTGGATTTTTTTCATATAGCACTTGCCCAGTATCTGCATCTACTAGTATAGCACTCCTAGCAGTTAAATTTAAATCTTCAGCAAAAGATACATTTGATGTTACTAAGATTAAAAACAAGATTAGTGATACAACTTTTTTCACATTTTTACCCCCTCTCCTAAACATATAATAAGTATATCAAAAAATAAGCAATTGATTAATAGTAAATTTAATTTTGTAATTTTTGGAGGATTATCAAAAATCCTCTAGAATATATATTTAGTTAAATTGCTTGAGGGGGGATTGTATGTCCTTTCTATCTAAAAGAGAACAAATAAGCATAATTTTAATCATCATTACCGTATTAGTCATATCTTTGTTTAACTTCATAAGAAAAGAATTTATAGATAAAGACAATGGGAAAGAAAACCTAGTAGAAGAGCTTATAGAAGAAGTAGAGGAGGATATTAAAGAGGAGCCAGAGGAGATAATGGTACACATAAGTGGACAAGTCTATAAACCAGGTCTAGTTAAATTAGAGCCAGGTGCTAGAGTTATAGATGCTGTTAATGCAGCTGGAGGATTGAAAAAAAATGCAGACTTGGATAAAATAAACTTAGCTAAAAAATTAGTAGATGAGGAAAAGATATATATTCCTGAGATTGGAGAAAATATAGAAGGAGATTTATTAGATTATTCCACTTCAGCAGATGTGGGTAATAAGATAAATATAAACACTTGTACTAAAGAAGAACTTTTGTCCTTACCCGGCATTGGTGAAGTATTAGCAGAAAAGATAATAGAATACAGGGAGAAGACCCCCTTTAAAAAGCTGGAGGATTTAATGAATGTATCGGGTATAGGAGAAAAGAAATTTGAAAGTATAAAGGACATGATAGTAGTCCATTAAAGGAGTGAAAATATTGGATAAGGAAAAGAAATTGACTCAGCTAGTTAAGTCTTCTGGCTGAGCAGCTAAAATCGGTCCCGATTTATTGGCGCAGGTCTTGCGTCAACTACCTAAAAGTTTTGATAAAAATTTAATAGTAGGCTTAGATACTTCCGATGATGCTGCTGTATATAAGATAAATGATGATTTGGCATTAATACAGACTTTAGATTTTTTCACCCCTATTGTAGACGATCCCTATATGTTTGGCCAAATTGCAGCAGCCAATTCTCTAAGTGATGTATATGCTATGGGTGGAGAGCCAAAATTAGCCATGAATATAGTGTGCTTTCCCAACTGTTTAAGCCCCGATATATTAGTGGAGATTTTAAAGGGAGGCCATGATAAAGTAAAAGAAGCAGGGGCACTCCTTATAGGAGGCCATACAGTAGAAGACGATGAACCAAAGTACGGCCTATCTGTAGCAGGTTTTGTACCACCTAATAAGGTGCTTACCAACTCCAATGCAAAGGCAGGAGATGTACTAGTTTTAACTAAACCCCTTGGAATAGGTATCATAAATACAGCAATAAAGGCAGGCTTAGCAGATGAAAAGGTTTATGAAAAGGCTGTACACACTATGGCTACACTAAATAAATATGCAAAAGAAGCCTTTGATAAGGTAGAAGTAAACAGCGTAACAGATATTACTGGTTTTGGGTTATTAGGCCATGCCCTAGAGATGGCTGAAGGCAGTTCAGTTACCCTAGTAATAGACCATAAAGCAGTTCCTATAATAGAAGGTGCCTTAGAATATGCCCAAATGGGCTTGGTACCAGGAGGGGCCTACTCTAACAGAAAGCATATAGGGGATAAGGTTAAATTCATGGATAATATAACTGAAGACATAGAAGATGTTTTATACGATCCTCAAACTTCTGGAGGCCTACTTATATCAGTTCCAAAAGATAATGTGGACTTATTACTTGAAAATCTTAAAGCTACCCCTACTGAATTTGCAGTAATAGGAGAAGTAATAGAAAAAGAGGATACCTATATAATAGTAAAATAGCAAAGTGAGGGATAATATGCAGAAGAAAAACTTGTTCAGGCTTATACCAAAAGTAGATGAAATACTAGAATATGACAAGATAAAGGAATTACTTGAACATATGCCTAGAAAATTAGTTGTGGACTCTATTAGGGAAGAAATTGATAGCTTAAGGAAGGACATTATGGAAAATAAGGTGGATGAAGAGGAAGTTAATAGGAGGATTAAAATACTAGTAGATTTAGTATTAGAAAGAGCCAATAAAAAGGCCTCCTATAAACTAAAAAGGGTGGTAAATGCAACAGGCGTAATCCTTCACACCAATCTAGGAAGAGCCCTAATAAACAAAGAGGTTATGGAAAATGTAGTAGATATAGCAAGTAATTACTCCAATTTAGAGTTTGACATAGAAAAAGGAGAAAGGGGCTCCAGATACAGCCATCTAAAAGAAATATTAGTAGAGATAACTGGTGCAGAAGATGCCATGGTAGTAAATAATAATGCTGCTGCCGTACTATTAGTATTAAGCACCATGGCAAAGGGCAGGGAGGTTATAGTATCCAGGGGAGAATTAATAGAAATAGGCGGTTCCTTTAGAATTCCTGATGTAATGGAACAAAGTGGTGCAACCTTAAAGGCTGTAGGTACCACTAATAAAACCCATCTTTACGATTATGAAAATGCAATAAATGAAAATACTGCAGCCCTGATGAAAGTCCACACTAGCAACTATAGGGTTCTAGGCTTTACTTCCTCCGTTTCTACAGAGGAACTATATACCCTAAAGGAAAAATACGATATTCCTCTAATTGAAGACTTAGGTAGTGGAGTATTAGTTGATTTATCCCAATTTGGACTGGAATATGAACCAACTGTGCAGGATTCAATTAAAAGGGGAGTAGATATAGTTACTTTTAGTGGAGATAAACTTTTAGGAGGTCCTCAAGCAGGTATAATAGTAGGGAAGAAGAAGTATATTGATGAAATGAAGAAAAATCCACTAACTAGAGCCTTTAGAGTAGATAAATTTTGCATTGCTGCCTTAGAAGCTACTTTGAGACTATATTTAGACCAAAGGGTTGCCCTAGAAAAGATTCCTACACTAAAAATGCTTTCTATGACATTAGATGAATTAGAAGGCAAGGCTAAAAGGCTACATGGTGAGTTAACCAATAGGATTAAAAATGAAAATTGTAGCTTCCAAATAGTAGATAGCTATTCAGAAGTAGGAGGAGGAAGCTTACCCTTAGAGAAATTACCTACCAAATGTATAATGATAAGTTTAAAGGGCCTTAGCACAGCTGAATTTGAAAAGGCCCTTAGGGAATACGATATACCCATTATTACTAGGATATACAAGGATAATATATTTATGGATTTAAGAACCGTTAGGGAAGATGAATTCCATATAATAGCTGATGGAATACTATTTGGACTTAATAGATTGAAAGGGTGCATTAGATGAAACATATTATAGTGGGAACAGCAGGCCATATAGACCATGGAAAAACTACCCTCATAAAAGCTTTAACAGGCAGGAATACTGATAGATTAAAAGAAGAACAAAAAAGAGGCATATCTATTGAATTAGGTTTTACCTATTTTGACCTGCCTAGCGGAAAAAGGGTAGGTATCATTGATGTGCCAGGACATGAAAAATTTATAAAGAATATGTTAGCAGGAGTAGTAGGCATAGATATAGTCCTATTAGTAGTAGCTGCTGATGAAGGGGTAATGCCTCAAACAGTAGAACACTTAGCTATAATGGACTTAATGGGCATAAAAAAAGGCTTTATAGTTCTAACTAAGGCAGATTTAGTAGATGAAGAATGGATAGAATTAGTGAAAGAAGATGTAAGGGAGCAAGTTAAGGGCACCTTCCTTGAAAATACTCCCATAATTCCAGTATCATCAACAGAGAAAAGAGGAATAGATAAGGTAATAGAATTAATTGAAGAACTATCTACTAAAATTGAAGACATAGATGTGGACGATACTCCAAGGCTGCCTGTAGATAGGGTCTTTTCAATCCAAGGCTTTGGAACCATAATCACTGGCACACTGCTGTCTGGTGCCTTTAAAGTGGGAGATGAAGTCCAAATATTCCCAGGAAATACTGTAGGAAGAATAAGATCCCTGCAAGTCCATGGAGAAGATACAGAAGTAGCCTATGCAGGCCAGAGGGTTGCAATAAATTTAGCAGGTGTGAAGAAAGAAGAAGTAGATAGGGGAGATGTAATAGCTCCCAAAGACTCCATGAAAGAGACATCTATGCTAGATGTAAAAGTAAAGATTTTAGACAATGTAGAACACATAATCAAAAATAGGGCTAGGCTTAGATTGTATATTGGAACAAAAGAAGTATTATGTAGGCTAGTCATATTAGACAAAGAGGAACTTAATCCAGGAGATGAAGCCTTTGCTCAGCTGAGATTAGAAGAAAAAACGGTAGCTAAGAGGGGAGATAGATTTATATTGAGATTTTACTCCCCCATGTATACCATTGGTGGCGGCAGAATACTAGAACCTAATCCAAATAAGAAGAAAAGGTTTGATCCTCAAGCAATAGCAGAATTAAAAGTAAAGGAAAGTGGAGATTCAACAGATATCATAGAAAGAATCATATTAGATAAAAGTAAGAACTTCCCCAGCATAAAAGAAATAGCCACCTCTACTGCTATGCTGGAGGACAAGGTTAAGAAGGATGTAGAAACTTTGGCTAGTAAGAACAAGGTCATATTGTTTAATTTGACCAAAGACGTTTATGTAATCCATAAAGACTATTTTGAGCAAGTGACCGATAAAATAGTAGACTACCTAAATACTTACCACAAAAAATATCCTCTTAGACGGGGAGTATTAAAAGAAGAAATAAGAAGCAGATACCTAAGCAGTGCAAAAGCAATAGTAGGGGAGAAATTTATAGATTTACTAATAGAAAAAGGCTTAATAGAGCAGCATAAAGATAAGGTGGCCATTAAAGGCTTTAGTGTAGAGCTTAATGATAGGCAGCAAGGAATAAAAGAAGCAATAATTAACAGCATTAAAGAAAAAGGCTTCACACCTCCAAAACGAGAAGAGTTAATAGATAAAGCCTCTTCTAATTACCAAGAAGGGGAAGAGGTATTTAACTACCTATTAGAAAAGGGAGACATAATAAAACTTAGTGAAGAAGTATATATTCATAGGGCTGATTATGAGAAAGCTTTAGAACTTATGAAAGAGCATATTAACAAAAATGGCCACATAACTGTAGCTGAATACAGGGATATACTCAATACCAATAGGAAGGTCGCCTTAGCCTTACTAGAATACTTTGATTCATTAAAGATAACTAGGAGGGAAGGAAATATAAGAAAGCTCATAAATGGCTAGCCTATGGAGTGATACTAATGGCTATTAAAACTATAATCATAAATAGGGATAGGGCCTTTGTGGAAAGCTTAAAACATAATTTAGAGGAAGAAGGTTGTAATGTAGAAGTTGTTCACACAATGAAGGAGGCCCTAGAAAATATAAAAAATAAATATTATGAGCTAGTAATATTGGATATAGTGTTGCCTGATGGAAATGGTTTAGCTTTATGTAGGGAAATTAGAAATATGTCTCCTGTTCCCATAGTAGTATTAACGGAAAAGGAAGATGATCTAAGCCAAATACTTGCTTTAGATTACGGGGCTGATGATTATATAATAAGGCCCATTAATATGCAGGTATTTAAAGCAAAATTGAAAGCAATATTAAGAAGAGTCAATATGGATAAGGAAGGAGTTAATAATACCCACAAGCAAATAATAAAGATAGACGATTTTATCATAAACACACTAGGTAGGCGTATAACTATAAATGGCAGATCTATTAGCCTAACAGGAAAAGAATTCGACCTATTCTATTTATTAGTATCCCATCCTGGAAGAGTATTTACAAGAGAAGAGTTGTTAAAGATTATATGGGGCTACGAATACTATGGAGACGTAAGGACAGTAGATGTCCATATAAGAAGGCTAAGGAAAAAGATAGAAGAGGATTATAACAATGCAGAATTTATCCATACTAAATGGGGAGTTGGCTATTATTTCAAGCCTAAAAAGGCCAAGGAAGCTTAGGATACCTAAACCCGCTAATAAGCGGGTTTTTATTTTTGTGCAAATATTCCACATTCAATGGCTTGCAAGAAACGTACCTTTAAATTTTTCTTGGCAAAATACAACAGACAGAGTAATCAGAATAATCGAAAGCATTCAAAAACTATGATATATTAATTATTAAATTGACAGTCCCAAACACATAGTTGGAAAACTGATACACTATAGCAACAAATTTATTCATACATAATTAAATAGAATAGGGATATTGTAAATTACTAAAGAATTTGGAATATTAATTTGTAGTATCATTAACATTTAAGTCCAATATTTCCGAAGAAATAAATTAAAGCGTAATACTTAGTTATACAACTAAATATATTAGTACAAGAGGTACATCCACAACTGCAATGAGGGGAATCATATCTCAGGGTAAGCTTAATCCAATAGTTGTTGAAAGGGCAGAGGGTATATACTTCTAGGATACTGATGAAAAACGTTATGCAGATATGTCAGCCAATTGGTAAATGTTAACATTGGACATGACCGCAAAAAGTAATAAAAGCTATAAAAGAACAAGCAGAGAAATTAGCTTATATTGGATCAGCCTTTGCTGTTGATATTAAAGCAGAAGCTGAAAGAAAATAAAGGACAAGAAACTAAAGAACCTTATGGTGGCGTCACCATTGATAATAAACGAAGAGTAGTTTAGAGAAATATGGCAATTATGGATGAAGTTCTAACTGAAGTAGATAATATGATTAAGTAAACAGGACTTATACTTTGTAATATACAATTGAAATAAAGGATTTGTTAAATACTAAATTTTAGAATTTAGCAAATCCTTCCACATATAAATATTCAAAAATAAAAAAGGGGGGATTTTATATAAATGGCTACTTTAGAAGAGCAAAAATATGTAAGTGAATTAATTGAAAGGGC
>CALBUB010000127.1 GCA_937967955.1 uncultured Bacillota bacterium
AGCCAGTTTATTACCAGCCTCTTTTTAGGCAAACCCTTTGACAAATACTATGAGGAAATAGAAAGGGAAATAAAAAGAAGGTATTTTGGCTCCTCCCAAAAGGCAATAATAATAGCTTATAAGGATGCTTTAAAGAAGTACTTAGAAGTAAAAGCCAAATATTATACATAAAGGGGGATTTAAATGAAAATAACTGACATAAAAATTGGACATATATCTGTTCCTTTAAAAAAGCCTTTTAAGACTGCTTTAAGAACAGTTAATAGTGTAGAGGACGTTATAGTAAGAATAGAAACGGATACTGGACATGTTGGCTATGGTGAGGCACCACCTACTGGGGCCATTACAGGAGATACAACTGGTGCTATTATAGGTGCCATAGAAGACCACATTAAAAAAGCTATAATTGGAATGGATGTAGAGAACTTAGAAGAGATAATGCTTAAATTAGAAAATTCAATTGTTGGAAACACAAGTGCTAAAGCTGCAGTAGATATTGCTATCTACGATTTATTTGGCCAGTTACACAAAGCTCCAGTATATAAACTACTAGGAGGCTACAGGAAGGAGATAATAACAGATATAACTATAAGTGTAAACGAACCAGAAGAGATGGCAAAGGACAGCTTAGAGGCAGTAAAACAAGGTTACAATACACTAAAGATTAAAGTAGGTAAGAATGCAGATATGGACATAAAGCGTATGCAGGCCATTAGGGATGCAGTAGGTTATGATGTTAATTTAAGAATAGATGCAAACCAAGGTTGGAATGCAAAAGAAGCTGTATATGCCTTAAGAAAGATGGAAGATGCAGGTTTAGATATAGAGCTAGTAGAACAGCCAGTGCCAGCCCATGATATAGATGGCTTAAAATTGGTAACAGACAATGTGACTATCCCAGTTTTAGCAGATGAAAGCGTTTTTTCACCAAGGGATGCCATGCTTATTTTACAAAAACGTGCTGCCGATCTTATAAATATAAAACTAATGAAAACAGGTGGTATTCATAACGCATTGAAAATATGCTCATTGGCAGAAGTATATGGTGTTGAATGTATGATAGGCTGCATGCTAGAAGCTAAAGTAAGTGTTACAGCTGCTGCCCATTTAGCTGCTGCAAAAAGCATAATTACAAAAATCGACTTAGATGGGCCTGTACTATGTAAGGAGGACCCAGTTGATGGTGGAGCCATATTTGAAAACTATAAAATCAAATTATCTGATGATCCTGGCTTTGGTTTTAAAGAGATACGTGGAGTTACTTATAGATAAAATATAAAGCCAAAAGATCTATTAGATAAAAGGAAAGGAGATTAACATGGAATTGGAATTAGGTAAATACGCATTAATATCAGAAGCTCCAACTTTATTAGCCTTACTTCCATTACTAGCCTACCTAATCATGGTATTTAGAAACAAATCTAATCTAGCTGGCTTAATAGTGGGAGTAATCGTAGGGGCCATTTTGACTGGCCAGGGCATAGCCCCATTGGCTAAGATATTTGCAGAATCCTTAGGTTCATTCTTAGGAATCATTGGAATAATAATCATGTTTGGAAGTGGTTTAGGATCTTTAATGAACAAAACAAGGGTTACCCATACATTGGTATATTGGATAGTAAAAGGTATTGGAGTAAACAGTGAGAAAAAAGCCATGTTGGCAGTTTTGATCAGCTCCATAATAATATGTGGACTACTTGGAACTTTAGCAGGAGGAAATGCTATAATTGCACCTGTAGTAATTCCCCTTGTAGCTGCAGTAGGTTTGACCCCCACTACTGTAACATCCTTGCTGAGGGTTGGTGGAGAAGTTGGCTTAATGGTAGGCCCCCTTACTGGAGTTACTCTTGCTACCATGGAAGTTACAGGACTTTCTTATGGCCAGTTAATGTTGTGGGCAGTTATCCCTTTTAGTTTAGTATGGATTGGTGCTACCCTATTTGCTTCTATAAGAGTGCAGAAAAAATATAGGGATATAGAAAAATATGAATTAACAGAGGACATGGTAGACATAGACAAGATGGATATTACTAAAAATGAGAAATTTACAACCATATTATTCTTAATTGCCTTCCTTTTGCTTGTTGGTTATGGAGTTGTTACAGGACAAGGCACAAATTATGCAATAGTAGTAATGTTAGTGTTATCAGCAGTACTGATAATAAGCAGTAGAATAGAAATAGATAATGCAATAGATACATTTGTTGAAGGTGCCTCCAAGATGGTAGGTATGTTCTTCATATTCATATTCTTTGAGGTAATGTTTGTTTTAATCAATTTAGGTGGTGGCTTTGAAGCCTTAGGAAATCTACTAACAAATTTGATTTCTGGTGGAGGAAAAGCTATAGTACTTATTATAGCTTCCCTAGTTGGAGGTTTTGGTATAGAAGCTGCTGCTGTTGCAGAGATTACCTTAGTACATGAAATGTTTATTGACTTGGTCAACTCTGTTAATCTTCCTATGGAAATTTGGGCTACAGCCTTACTAGCTGCTACAAGGATAACAGGTTCTGTATATCCTACAGCCAATCTTGCAGGCCAGATGGGAATTGCCCGCAGTACAAATATGAAAGAGGTATTAAAAGTTTGCTGGATTGGTGCTGCAGCCTTGTGGTTATGGGTTATAGCTTGGGCCTTTATAGGACCTTTAATTGCAGGTTAGGGCTAAGAAAAACTCCTACTCTATTAAAAGTAGTAGGAGTTTTTCCTTGAAATTATAAAGCTTATAGTCTATAATATAGACAAGAAGTAGCAATATTTTTTTAATAATACTGGGACAAAAACGTATACAGAGGGGCCAAAAATGACCCTATATAAATATTAAAATTTGTAGCATACTAGTTTGTAAAATATTTTAGGGGTGTTTCCATGGATTTAATTGAGCTTGAGAAAAAAATAGTACCTGAGATTATTGATATGTTGGAAATAAGATATAATATCCTTAGAAATATCTATTATAACCAGCCAATAGGAAGAAGAGGTCTTGCTAATAAGCTTAATATTGGAGAGAGGACAATTAGAACAGAAGTCCATGTTCTAAAAAAACAAGGTCTTTTGAATATAGAAAGTACAGGTATGTATATTACCCAAGATGGAAAAAATGTTATAGAGAATTTGGAAGGGGTAATTAGAGAATTAAAGGGTATAAGCGATTTAGAGAAGAAATTGGAGAATGTCTTAAAGGTTAAAAACATTATAATAGTCCCTGGTAACTGTGACAATAATGAACTGGTATTAAAGGACTTAGTAAAAGCAGCATCTACGTACTTAATAGATATTATCCAGGATGGATATATAATAGGGGTTACTGGAGGAAGTACTATAGCTAAAGTAGCCGATGAAATGCCTCAAGGTAAAATTGCTGACGATGTATTAGTTATTCCAGCTAGAGGAGGCCTAGGTAGGGATGTAGAAACCCAATCAAATACTATTGCAGCCAAACTGGCTAAGAAGATAGAAGGAAGTTATAGACTACTCCATGTGCCAGATAATATAGATAAGAAAACTTTAGAAGCCATGTTGGAAGTTAAAGAAGTAAGAGAAGTAATACAGCTATTTGATAAAATGAACATACTTTTATTTGGCATTGGTAGAGCAGATGTAATGGCTAAAAGAAGAAGGCTTTCCCAAGAACAGATTGATAGGCTACTAGATAAGGGTGCAGTAGGAGAAGCCTTTGGTCATTATTTTGATATAGAAGGAATTGAAGTTTGGAAATCTTTATCAGTAGGAATAGATTTAGATGTTTTTAACAAGGTAGAAGCTGCCATAGGAGTTGCTGGAGGAGAAAGGAAAGCAGAGGCCATTATGGCTATAGCTTCTTTAAGGGAGGATATGACTTTAGTAATAGATGAAGCAGCTGCAAGCAAGATAATTAAAATTGTTAATGAAGCTACAAAGTAGCTTTTATATAAAAATTATAAAGGAGGAATTATAATGAGTATGAAAGTTGGCTTAAGTGGCTTTGGTAGAATTGGTAGAGAAGTAATGAGAATCTACTTTGAAGGAAACCACACAGAAGATTTTGATTTAGTAGCCTTAAATGCTTCAGGGGATTTAAATACTTTAGCCCATCTATTTAAATACGATTCTCTATATGGTAAATTCAATGGAACAGTAGAAGTTGCAGAAGATGGTTTAATCATAAATGGAAAGAAAATAAAAGTAGTAGCCCATAGGGATCCAGCTGAAATTCCCTGGAAGGAGCTTGGAGTGGATCTTGTAATCGATTCAACAGGAGCTTTTAGAGATAGAGAAGGACTTATGAAGCATATAAATGCAGGTGCTAAGAAGGTAATACTTACTGCCCCAGGTAAAAATGAAGATATAACTATAGTAATGGGAGTTAATGAAAAGGATTATGAGCCTGATAAACACCATATTATTTCCAATGCCTCCTGTACTACTAACTGTTTAGCACCAGTAGCAAAAGTTCTCCATGAGAATTTTGGTATCAAAAAGGGAATGATGACAACTGTTCATGCTTACACTAATGACCAACAAATTTTGGATAAAAGACACAAGGATTTAAGAAGAGCAAGAGCAGCTGCCCAATCAATCATTCCAACCACAACAGGAGCTGCTAAAGCTGTGGCACTAGTACTACCAGAATTAAAAGGCAAGATAAACGGCTTTGCAATGAGAGTACCTACTCCAACTGTTTCAATAGTAGACTTTGTATGTGAAGTAGAAAAAGAAACAACAGTTGAAGAAGTTAATAGGGTATTAAAAGAAGCTAGTGAAAATGAATTAAAGGGAATACTTGGCTATTCAGAAGAACCACTAGTATCTATGGATTATAAGGGAGATACACGTTCTTCCATTGTAGATGGCCTTTTAACTATGGTAATGGGCAATATGGTTAAAGTAGTTGCTTGGTATGATAATGAATGGGGTTACTCCTGCAGAGTTGTAGATTTGGTTAAAATGGTTGCAAATAGTTAATAATACCATTAATAATGTTCAGGATGATAGATATCATCCTGAACATTATTAACTACAAATCCATTATCATTGTAAGGGGTGATACATATGTTGAACAAAAAGACATTAAAGGATTTAGATGTTAAGGGAAAAAGGGTACTGGTCAGATGTGATTTTAACGTTCCTATAGATGAAGAGGGAAATATTACAGACGATAGAAGAATAAGGAGTTCTCTACCTACAATAAACTATTTAATTGAAAATAATGCAAAAATTATACTCATGTCCCACTTAGGAAGGCCAAAGGGTGAGCCAAATCCTAAACTTAGTTTAGAACCTGTAGCAAAGAGACTGTCAGAACTATTGAATAAAGAAGTAACCTTTGCCAAAGATGATAGGGTAGTAAGTGATAAAGTAAAAGAAATAGTTTCAAATATGGAAGAGAAGGATGTAGTCCTATTAGAAAACACTAGATTTAGAAAAGAAGAAACAAAAAATGAAGAAAACTTTGCAAAGGAATTAGCTTCTCTAGGAGACATATATGTAAACGATGCCTTTGGAACTTGCCATAGGGCCCATGCTTCAAATGTAGGAGTTTCAAGCTTTTTACCATCAGCAGTAGGCTTTTTAGTTGAGAAGGAAATAACAGTAATTGGCAAAGCCTTAGAAAAACCAGAAAGGCCTTTTGTTGCTATTTTGGGAGGAGCTAAGGTTTCAGATAAGATAGGGGTAATTGAAAACTTATTGAATAAAGTTGACTCCATATTAATTGGAGGAGGAATGTCCTACACTTTCTTAAAGGCTCAAGGTTATGAAATAGGCACATCTATTGTAGAGGATGAAAAATTAGACTTAGCAAGGGAGCTTATGGAAAAGGCAAAGGAGAAAAATGTTAAACTAATGTTGCCAGTAGATGTGGTGGTAGCTAAAGAATTTAAAAATGACACAGAATTTAAGACTGTTCCAATAGATGAAATTCCTGCCGATATGATGGGTATGGATATGGGTCAAAAGAGTATAGAAGCTTTTACAGAAGAAATTAAGAAAGCAAAAACTGTAGTATGGAATGGACCAATGGGTGTGTTCGAAATGGAAAACTTTAAGAAGGGCACAGATGCTATTGCTAAAGCTATGGCAGAAGTGGATGCAACTACAATCGTTGGTGGAGGAGATAGTGCATCAGCTGTTGAAAAAGCAGGTTTTGCAAGCAAAATGACCCATATTTCTACTGGAGGAGGAGCATCCCTTGAGCTTCTAGAAGGAAAAGTGTTACCAGGAATTGCTGCTATTGATGATAAATAAAGGGGGGATTCAATTGCGCACACCAATAATAGCAGGCAACTGGAAAATGAACAATACCATAGCAGAAGCTGTTCAACTGGTAGAAAAAATAAAGAAAAGTCCTTTAAAAGAGGATGTGGAAGTGGTTGTTGCAGTTCCCTTTACTAGTTTAGTAGATGTAAAAAAGGCTATAGAAGGTTCTAGAATAAAATTAGCTGCCCAAAATATGCATTGGGAAGATAAAGGAGCATATACTGGTGAAATATCTCCATTAATGTTAAAGGAGATAGGCATAGATTACTGTATAATAGGCCATTCTGAGAGAAGGCAGTATTTTAACGAAACTGATGAAACGGTTAATAAAAAGGTAAAGGCGACTTTAAAGTATAATATAAAGCCAATAATCTGTGTAGGGGAAACTTTAGAACAAAGGGAAAATAATGAAGCAGAACAAATTGTTGAAAAACAGCTATTAAAAGCTTTAGAGGGAGTAGAAATAGGAAAGATAAAAGATATAGTAATTGCTTATGAACCTATATGGGCTATAGGAACAGGTAAAACTGCTTCCAGTGATGATGCAGACAAAATGTGTGCTTTTATAAGAAGGATAATTGGGAATAAATATGGTGAACAAGCTTCTAAGGTTATCAGAATCCAATATGGTGGAAGTGTAAAACCTAACAATATAAAAGAATTAATGGATAGAGAAAATATAGACGGAGCACTAGTAGGAGGCGCTAGCCTTGTAGCTGAAGACTTTGTAAAAATAGTAAATTATTAATGGAGGCAAAAATATGAACAAAACACCAGTAATGCTTATAGTATTAGACGGTTGGGGAATTGGTAAGGAATATGAAGGAAATGCAGTGTATCTAGCAAATACGCCTAATTTTGATAGGTTAATGGAAAACTTTCCCAATACCCAACTAAAAGCTAGTGGTTTAGCTGTAGGTTTGCCAGAAGGCCAAATGGGTAACTCAGAAGTTGGACATTTAAATATTGGGGCAGGCAGAATTGTATACCAGGAGTTAACTAAAATAAGCAAGTCCATAGAAGATGGTGCTTTCTTCGAAAAAGAAGAGTTTTTAAAGGCTATAGAAAATGCTAAGAAAAATAATTCAAAGCTTCATCTTATGGGACTAGTTTCTGATGGTGGAGTCCATAGCCACAACACCCATCTGTATGCCTTGTTAGAATTATGTGCAAAAGAAAACTTCAAGGATGTATATATACATGCTTTTTTAGACGGCAGGGACGTACCACCTACCATAGGCAAACAACATATAACAGAGCTACAACAGAAGATAGAGGAAATAGGAGTAGGAAAGATAGCCACAGTAATAGGAAGATATTATGCAATGGATAGGGATAGAAGATGGGATAGGACAAAACTAGCCTATGAAGCAATGGTCCTTGGAAGAGGAAAAACAGATACCTGCCCTATTGAAGCTGTGGCCAAGTCCTATAAAGAGGGTATAAATGATGAATTTATAGTGCCTACTGTAATAGTTGAAGAAGGGGAACCAGTTGCTACTATCGATAGTGGAGATTCAATAATATTTTTCAATTTTAGGCCCGATAGAGCAAGGCAGATTACCCGGGCAATAGTAGATGAGGAATTTACTGGTTTTGAAAGGAAAAAAAAGGTGGATACCTTCTTTGTAACCATGACAGAATACGATAAGACTATAGAAAATGTCCACGTAGCTTTTAAAACAGAAATACCTACTAATACATTAGGTGAATATGTAAGCAATTTAGGTTTAAATCAGCTTAGAATAGCAGAAACTGAAAAATATGCCCATGTTACCTTCTTTTTAAATGGGGGAAGAGAAGTGCCCTTTGAAAATGAAGACAGAATTCTAATTCCTTCTCCTAAAGTTGCAACTTACGATTTAAAACCAGAGATGAGTGCTATTGAAGTAAAAGAGGAAGTTTTAAAAAGATTAAACATGGATAAATACGACCTGATTATATTAAACTTTGCCAATCCTGATATGGTTGGACATACTGGTAAGCTGGAGGCTGCTATTAAAGCAGTAGAGACAGTAGATGCTTGTCTAGGGGAAATAGTAGACTTGTTACTAGAAAAGGGCGGCAAGGCTATAGTGACAGCAGACCATGGAAATGCTGAGATGATGATAGATGAAAAGGACAACAGTCCCGTCACTTCTCATACTACCAATAAGGTGCCCCTTATTTTAGTAGGGGAAGAAGGTGTAAAATTAAGAGAGGGAATATTGGCTGATATAGCTCCTACCCTCTTAGATATAATGGGCGTTGAAAAGCCAAAAGAGATGACAGGAGAAACTTTAATAATTAGTTAATAAGGGAGGATTAATATGAGTTTAATTACTGATATATACGCAAGAGAAGTGCTAGATTCAAGGGGTAACCCAACTGTTGAAGTAGAAGTATGGACTGAAACAGATGCTTATGGCATAGCAATGGTCCCATCAGGAGCCAGTACAGGTGCTTTTGAAGCTATAGAATTAAGGGATAATGAAAAAAATAGATACCTTGGAAAAGGCGTATTAAAAGCGGTAGAAAATGTCAATACTATTATTGCAGAAGAAATTATTGGAATGGATGTGTTTGATCAAGTAGCCATTGATAATTTGCTTATTGAATTGGACGGTACAGAAAACAAGGCAAGATTAGGAGCCAATGCCATATTAGGAGTTTCTCTAGCAGTAGCAAAGGCAGCAGCTAATGAATTGGGAATACCTCTATATCAGTACATTGGGGGAGTAAATGCAAAAGTACTACCAGTGCCAATGATGAATATATTAAACGGTGGAGAACATGCCGATAATAATGTAGATATTCAAGAGTTTATGGTAATGCCAGTTGGAGCTGTTAATTTTAGAGAAGCCTTAAGAATGGGAGCTGAAGTGTTCCATAATCTAAAGGCTGTATTAAAAGGAAAAGGCTTAAACACAGCAGTTGGTGATGAAGGCGGTTTCGCACCAAACCTATCTAGCAATGAAGAAGCATTAAAAACAATAATGGAAGCTATTGAAAGGGCAGGTTATACTCCAGGAAAAGATGTAGTATTAGCCCTAGATGTGGCAGCAACTGAGCTATATGATAAAGAGAAAAATATCTATAGATTGGCTGGAGAAAATAGAGAATTAACCTCTGATGAGATGATAGATTATTATGTAGAATTAGTTGGAAAGTATCCAATAGTATCCATAGAAGACGGACTAGCTGAGGAAGATTGGGATGGCTGGAAAAAGTTAACTGAAAAGTTAGGAAATAAGATTCAATTAGTGGGAGATGATTTATTCGTAACCAATACAGAGAGATTGGAAAAAGGAATAGGGATGAATGTAGCCAATTCTGTTTTGGTAAAATTAAATCAAATAGGTACATTAACAGAAACTCTAAATACCATAGAAATGGCTAAGACTCATGGCTATACGGCAGTTATTTCTCATAGATCTGGGGAAACAGAAGACACTACCATAGCTGATCTGGCAGTAGCAACAAATGCAGGTCAAATAAAAACAGGAGCTCCATCAAGAACAGATAGAACAGCAAAATATAACCAGCTGCTAAGGATAGAAGATATGCTTGGCCCATCAGCCCAATATAAAGGAATGGAAGCCTTTTACAATATAAAGAAATAGTAAGGATAGAACTCTGTCCTTACTATTTCTTTACAATTACAGAATATTAATAATATTGATTTTGCAGGGCTTGTATGTTAAAATATTGTTGTTTAACAGTAAACTATATGTATTTGTAATCATGCCTTTTAGGAGGTGTAAAGTTGGCAACTTTTTTTACAGTAATATTTATGATATCTAGTATAGCTTTAATTGTATCCGTACTGCTACAAGATGAAAAGTCTCAGGGATTAGGAGCGATTACTGGAGAGAGGGATAGCTTTTTTAATAGGTCCATGTCTAGAAACAAAGATGCCTTGTTAGAAAAAGTAACCACTATCTCAGCAGCTGTATTCATGCTTTCAGCCTTGGCATTAGCAGCAATTTAAATAAAAAACTAGAAAGAGGAGGTATATAAAATGGATTTAGTACTACTTTCTGCTCCTATAATCGGAATATTAGCTCTCATATTTGCTTTTTATAAGGCAAAATATGTAGAAAGCGTAGAACCAGGCAATGAGAGAATGAAGGAAATTGCTTCATACATAGAACAAGGAGCAATGGCTTTCTTAAGAAGAGAATATCGCTCAGTAGCAATATTTGTTGTTGTACTTTTTATTATCTTAATATTTGCTATTAACTGGCAAACAGCTGTATGTTTTGTAATTGGTGCTATCTTTTCAGTTCTAGCAGGCTATAATGGAATGAGAGTAGCTACTAAAGCTAATGTTAGAACAGCAAATGCAGCTAAAGAAGAAGGAATGACAAAAGCGTTAAATGTAGCTTTTTCTGGCGGAGCAGTTATGGGAATGAGCGTAGTTGGTCTAGGTTTATTAGGAGTTGGAGCATTATACCTTATATTTAAATCTGATGCTATTGTTACTGGTTTTAGTTTAGGAGCTTCATCTGTGGCATTATTTGCTCGTGTAGGTGGTGGTATTTACACTAAAGCAGCTGACGTAGGAGCTGACTTAGTAGGTAAGGTTGAAGCTGGAATACCAGAAGATGACCCAAGAAATCCTGCGGTAATAGCAGACAACGTAGGGGACAACGTTGGTGACGTAGCAGGAATGGGTGCTGACTTGTTTGAATCTTATGTAGGAGCAATTATATCTGCAATTACATTAGGTTTAATAGCATATGGAGAAAATGGAGTAAAATATGCTTTAGCCCTATCAGGAGTAGGAATATTAGCATCCATATTAGGTGTTTACTTTGTTAGAGGAGACAGGGATCCACAAAAAGCCCTTAATAATGGAACCCTAGCTAGCTCAGTAATTACTATAATTGCTGCTTTTATATTTAGTAACTACTTATTAAACTCTTTAAAACCTTTTGTGGCTATCCTATCAGGTCTAGTAGTAGGACTTATAATAGGTAGAGTTACAGAATATTATACTTCTGGAGATTATGGTCCAGTTAAGAAAATCGCTAAAGAATCAGAAACAGGTTCTAGTACAAACATAATAGGTGGACTATCTGTTGGTATGATATCTACAGGTATACCAATAATAGTTATATGTATTGGTATTTTGGTAGCCTTTTATGGAGCAGGCGTTACTGAAAATGGCCTTGATATAAATTCAGGCCTATATGGTATAGCATTAGCTGCTGTTGGAATGCTTTCAACTACTGGTATGACAGTAGCTGTAGATGCTTATGGTCCTATAGCTGACAATGCTGGTGGTATTGCTGAAATGTGCGAACTTCCCGATGAAGTAAGAGAAATAACAGACAAATTAGATGCCGTTGGGAATACAACTGCAGCTGTAGGTAAAGGTTTTGCTATAGGTTCAGCAGCACTGACTGCTTTATCCCTATTCTCATCTTATACTCAAGCAGTAAACTTAAGCGGTATTGATTTAACTAGACCTACAGTAATAGTTGGAGCCTTTATAGGAGGAGTACTACCTTTCCTATTCTCTGCTATGACTATGGATGCAGTTGGTAAAGCAGCAAACGACATGATTGAAGAAGTAAGAAGACAGTTTAGGGAAATTCCAGGAATAATGGAAGGAAAAGCAACACCAGAGTATGATACATGTGTTGATATTAGTACAAAGGCAGCTTTAAGAGAAATGATTGTACCTGGAGTTATGGCAGTTATTGTTCCTGTATTAGTTGGACTATTATTAGGGGCTGAAGCTTTAGGTGGCTTACTAGCTGGAGCATTAATCACTGGAGTACTTATGGCAATATTCATGTCCAATGCTGGTGGTGCTTGGGATAATGCTAAGAAATATATAGAAGAAGGCCATCATGGAGGAAAAGGAAGTGAAGCCCACAAAGCAGCAGTAGTTGGAGATACAGTGGGAGACCCATTCAAAGATACATCAGGACCATCCCTAAACATATTAATAAAATTGATGACAATAGTATCTCTAGTATTTGCACAGCTATTTGTAACATTTGGTGGAATA
>CALBUB010000128.1 GCA_937967955.1 uncultured Bacillota bacterium
CTCAGGGAGTGTTTTTATTGTTTATATACTCCCTTGGAATGGCAATACCTTTTATACTAACAGCTATCTTTATTAACATGTTTAGTAGGTTTTTGGAAAAAGCTGAGAAGATCATGATGTATCTACCTAAAATAAGCGGGCTTATAATGGTTATATTTGGACTATTGGTATTTTTCAACAAGGTTATTGACATAAGCAGATTACTACAATAAGAAGGAGAGATACGGTGAATAAGAAGGTTTTTATTCCAATTATAGGGGTTTTGCTTTTAGCTTTGGCCGTAGGCATATATTATTTTAACTTTAAAGTAGGGGATAAGCCTGAAGAGGAAAATAGCATTGCTAACGAAGATAATGTGGATGAAAACAATGGGCAGGAAGAAGATGAACCCTCATCACAGGAAGAGGAGGATTTTTACCCTGACATCGCTGTTGGGAAATTGGCTCCGGATTTTACTCTTGTGGATTTAGATGGCAAGGAAGTATCCTTATCGGATTTTAGAGGCAAGTATGTTTTGATAAATTTCTGGTATACTGGATGTAAATACTGCGATATAGAAATGCCAGACCTTGATAGATTATACAAAGAGAACGAAGACCTGGTAGTATTAGCGGTTAATGTTCAAGAAGAAAAAGGTGTAGTAGAAGATTACATTAAAAAGGGAGGATATACTTTCCCAGTGGTATTAGATGAAGAAGGGTATGTATCCTTGACCTACCTGGTAAGCGGATTCCCCACCTCCTATTTTGTAGATAAGGAAGGAATACTATTAGGTGGAGTCCCTGGAATGATGACCTATGAGCAAATGGTTCAAATATTGGAGAACATTAGGAATAACTAATAAAGGATGAGATGATATTTTAATAGGATATAGGGAATATGGGATAATAGCATTTTATATATGCTTATATCCCATATTTTTGCTTATTTTTTGAGATTATTTTGAGTAACATGGAGGCTAAGAAAAGATATTACATGAAGATATGATAATATATCAAAAATTGATATAATTAATTATCAGCTTTAGTAATAAATTCAATATAAATCTTATTTAAACATTGGGAAGGGATACGGGATGAACTGGGTGGATACAATATCAAGTCTAATATTAGATTATTTACCTGCAGCAGTTTCAGTTCTAATACTCTATTTACTTAATAGGAGATTTAGATACAAATATAAATTGGCTAATATTGCAGGAATTGTTATATATAAAATTGTGCTTTTTACTTTGGTAATTATTGTAATGTTTATTTTTAGAATCAAGTATCATATTTCTATGCTTCAAGATCCTATTGGGTTAGCAATATTTTTTTCATATTTATATTTGATGTCAGTGCGCAAGTAAATTGACAATAATTTGTCTCCCTTTTATTTTTATACTGTAATGATATAATAGTATAGGATAAAAAATATGGAGTGAGAGATATGACTGAGAAGGAAAACAAACTAGCAGAAACTTGTGAAACTATAATTCCTGAAGAGGAAAGAAAGTCTTTAGAAGAGATAGAAAGGAGTTTAATTACTAGATATAGAAAACATATATGGAGTAAGTTCGTTAAGGCCATAAAAGATTTTGAACTAATACAAGAGGGAGATAAAGTTGCAGTAGCCATTTCTGGTGGTAAAGATAGCCTACTTATGGCAAAACTCTTCCAAGAATTACACCGTCATGGTAATAGAAATTTTAAGCTTGAATTTATAGCTATGGATCCTGGCTACCATCCTGATATAAAGCAGTTGTTAATAGATAATTGTAATTATTTAAATATTCCAGTCCATATATTTGAAACTGATATATTCCAAGTGGCAAGTAAAATTGCCGGTGACTATCCTTGTTACATGTGTGCTAGGATGAGAAGGGGTGCCTTATATAGAAAAGCCCAAGAGCTTGGATGCAATAAACTAGCTTTAGGCCATCATTTTAACGATGTAATAGAAACTACCATGTTAAACTTATTATGTTCAGGCAATTTTAAGACTATGATGCCAAAACTAAAAGCTGAAAACTTTGAAGGAATGGAGCTTATTAGGCCTTTATATTATATTGAAGAAAAATATATTATAAGATTTATTAACTATAGTGGTATATGGCCTTTAAATTGTGCATGTATGGTAGCAGCTAAGAAGATAGGAAATAAAAGGTATCAGATAAAGGAATTGATAGAAAAATTAAAGGAAGATTTTGTAAATGTGGATATATCCATATTTAGGGCAGCCCAAAATGTGAATATGGATTGTATATTAGGATGGAAAAAGGGAGATAAGAAATATTCATTTTTAGATTTTTATGATGAATAAAGGCAGCAAAACTTTGCTGCCTTTATTGTATTAATTTAATGTTTCTTGGAAAGGCTCCGTAATGGATATATGACCCATTAAAGTTTCTGCCTTTTTACCATCTACTAAAAATTGTACTTTATCTACATGGTCTAACTCTAGCAATGTATTTACTATTTGAGCAATAGTCAGCTCTTCTTGCATACTACTACCATATAGACCTTCTTGAGATAAGTTAACAAAGGCAGTTCCATCGGCTACTTCAACTCCTAATAAAACTATATTGGAAGGTATTGCTGTAGATAGATTGTTTGCTTCTGTACCTTTAATTAATTCCCTAATTATGGCTTCTTCTAAAGAAGCATTTTCTACCACAATAGTTCTATTTTCAGGAATAAGCTTATCTAAACTTTCATCTCCCAATTCAATATATTCCTTGTTTACAAAATACAATTTAACATCAACTTTATCGGCCTTTGGATTAGGCTCTACAACTTGGTTATTATTTTCATCACCATAATCTACTATTGTATTTTCATCTATACCATCCTCTATGCTTTCATCCATATTTTCGTCCATTTTTTCATCTGTTTTAGCTACTTTATTTTCATCAGCCATATCAGGTCTATTTTCTTCTCTAGAAGAGTTTAAATTACTGCAACCATAAAGGCTAATAGATAGCAATAGTATAAGGAAAATAGCTATATACTTTTTCATTTCTAATCCCTCCCTTTCTTACTTATATTATAGCAGTAACTTATTAAGACAATATGAATAAATGTTAAGAAAGTATTAAGAAAGGGAAAAAATATTATAAATTAGCTATTTAGTGGAATATCTATAGTAAAAATAGTCCCTTTTTTCAAGTTACTATCTACTGAAATATGCCAGCCGTGTTTATCAATAAAGTTTTTTACTATGGCTAAACCTATTCCATAGCCCTTTGCTGCCAGATTATTGCTCATAGGCTCTTCTAATACCCTAAATCCCCTTTTGAATATATCCTGTAAATTTTCTTCATCAATGCCTATTCCATTGTCTTCAATGGAAAGGGTTGCTTTATCAATATCCTTATAAAGGGATATTTTAACGTAACAATTTTTCTTGTTTTCATCCCTGTATTTTATGGCATTATCTATAAGATTAAACATTATTTCTTTTACCTTGTCCTTATCACATTTGACTATTACCCTATCTACATTATTTAAACTGATAGAAACCTTATTCTTATTAGCATAGGGTTTAATTAGGCTAACAACATCTTTTAAAATACAGCCTAAATTTTCTTCCTTAAGTAGAAGAACAGAATCTTCAAGCTTAATAGCTTTCATAAGGTAGTTAACTAGCTTCTCCATTCTTTCCGTTTCCTTATATATATCCTCTAAATATTCTTTATAGGTATCTATTTGGTAATTACCTAGGGCTAAGGATTCTATTAGGACTTTAATAGAAGTTAGAGGAGTTTTCAATTCATGGGATATGCTGTTTATGAAGTTTTTCCTGTTTTTCTCAATGCTACTTAAGGTGCTGCTCATATTATTAAAAGTTTCAATTAGCTTTCCTATTTCATCCTTTGATTTCATTTCAATTTGGTAGCCTAGATCTCCAGCAGAGATCCTCTCAACCCCCAAGGTTAATTTTCTCAAGGGGTTGGTTAGATTATTGGTAACAACTACAGTTAATAGGAAGGATATCAATAGTACTGAAATGGCAGCTTTAAACATATGTTCTCTTAAAACTTTTACATTCTCATTTATTAGCTCCAAATCTGAAGATATGAGTACAACACCTATTATATCCACATCCCCAAACCTATTTAAAGTTATAGGAACTGAGATCTGTAGTATATCCCGTCCTTCTAAAGTATATATACTAGATGAAGATTGACCCGTCAAACTATTCCTTATTTCTTTATTATCTATGGTTTCATCAACATAGCTATAAAAATTATCCATTATAACCTTCTTGTTGGTATCTAAAATCAATATTCTAGCATCTGCTTGATTTGCATAGTTTTTCAACATCATACTGGCAAATATAATATCATCCCTATTTTGTTTATAGGTATCAGCAACAATATTGGCAGTTTGGAATAGTCTTATCTCCGCATTCTTTATCTGACTAGTTTTATACTCATTTAAAATTAGAATACTAAATACAGAAAAGATAAGTACAATAATCATGCTATATAATATAAGCATTTTAGCCCTTATTGAAATAATAACCTACCCCCCACTTTGTCATCAGGTATTTTGGATTCTTCTTATCCTGCTCAATCTTTTCCCTAAGATTTTTAATATGGACATCTATGGTTCTCACATCTACAGCTTCTTCTTCCCATATATGGTTGAATATTTCTTCCCTGGTGAACACTTTTCCTGGATTATTAGCTAATAGATATAGCACTTCAAATTCTTTAGCTGTAAGCTTTATCTCCTTGTCCTTCTTATAAGCCTTTCTTTCTTCGTAATTTATAATTAAATCTCCATAATGTAAAATGTTTTTTTTGGTTTCAGCTTTTGATCTTCTGGTAATAGCCTTTATTCTTACAATCAACTCCAAAACATTAAAGGGCTTGGTCATATAATCGTCTGCCCCTAATTCAAAACCAAGTATCTTATCATAATCTCCATCTTTTGCGGTAAGCATTAGAATAGGAATATCACTATTATCTCTTATTTTTTTGCACAACATCATACCATCCATATCAGGCAGCATTAAATCAAGAATTATAAAGTCTATATTTTCTGTTGCCAAGATTGAAAGAGCCTCACTTCCTGTATAAGCAGCATAGACCTTATAACCCTGTTGTTCAAGAATGCTTTTTAGACCTTTAATAATCAGCTTTTCATCTTCAACAATTAATATGTTCATCCAGACACCCCCTTTATTTTATTCCATTTTATTATATCACTATATGCCTATTTCCTTAATACTTCCTAAATCTATTGTTTTTATATAAAAGATAAAAGTGAGCGCGTCAAAAAACCGACAAAAGTGTACAAAAATACAACGGGCTTCATAACTGTGAAAAAATTAACGGACAAGAATTTTATTTTGTAAGGAAGTGGTGTCAACAAACTGACACCATAAATATTTTTTATAAATATAGAAAATATTATTTAAAATTATAATAATATCCCTAAATGGCATAATTAAGCCAAATATATTTTTATTTTAGGATTGTGAAAGAATTGGCATGTAAGTTGCAATTATATATAGGCGTCACATTAAAAAGATGAGGGAGGTGAAACTAGATGGAATTTAGATTCCCATTAAGACAACATGTTGGTGCACCTTGTGTACCTATAGTGGAAGTAGGAAAAGAAGTAAAAAGAGGAGAAAGAATTGCAGAACCTAATGGTTTAGGAGCAAATATTCACAGCAGCGTAAATGGAAAAGTAATAGCAGTAAACGAAAATGAAATCATCATAGAAGCTGATGAAAATCAACCAAAAGACTATCTACCAATAAAGGATACATCTGATCCATTAGAAGCAATTATGGAAGCAGGAATAGTAGGAGCTGGTGGTGCAGGCTTCCCTACTCATGTTAAATTAAAGACGAAAATTCCTGGTGGATATGCCATTGTAAATGCGGCAGAGTGTGAACCCATACTGGGTCATAATATACAGTATATTGAAGAAAATGCCGAGAAGATAATCAGTGGGCTAAAGATTATAATGGATATAACAGAAGCTGCCCATGGTTTTATAGCCATAAAAGAAAAGCATAGAGATGCAATCGATAAGTTGGAGGCAGCAATTAGTGATGACAATATTCAAATTAAATATCTTCCAGATATGTATCCAGCAGGAGATGAAAGAGTAATAGTAAGAGAGCTTTTAGGAGTAGAACTAAAGCCAGGCCAGTTACCAGGCGAAGCCAATGCAGTAATACAAAACGTAGAAACAGTTAAGAATATCGCATTAGCAGTTGAAGACAGAAAACCCGTTATAGACAAAGATGTAACTGTTGGTGGAAGGGTTAGAAATGCAAAAAAAGGCGCTGTATTTATGGATGTACCGCTAGGCTACCCTGTTAAGAAGCTTATTGAAAAGGCTGGTGGCTATGTAGAACCTCATGGGGAAATTGTCCTAGGAGGACCTTTCACTGGAAGGCATGGTGAAGAAGATGATCCTGTTACTAAGACTCTAGGAGGAGTATTAGTCGCAATGCCTTTCCCAGTAGATAGAAGAAAATTTGGCATTTTAGCTTGCGAGTGTGGGGCCCAAGAACCAAGGCTACGAGAAATCGTTGAAGCTATGGGAGGAACTGTTGTAGCTGAGGAAAAATGCAAGAGGATGCAAGAGGTTAATGGAAGATATCGCTGTGAATTGCCAGGCATATGCCCTGGACAAGCTACAAAGGTTTTGAATTTGAAAAAACAGGGTGCAGAAGTAATTATTGCAGGCAGCTGTGGCGACTGAACTAACACTGTTATGACAGTTACTCCTAGGTTAGGAGTACCAACATATCACCATACTGACCATGTCCTACGTGCTGCAGGATCAAGGCTAGTAAGAAAAATAAATAATAAATAATAAATAAATAATAAATAAATATCATAAAAGGAGGTAGTAATGATGGCTATAACTCCAGAAGCTGCAGAAATGTACAAGAATGATTATGCAGTAGTATGCTGTAGAACAGAGGTGGGAACGGTTATTACACCCGACCATCTAGAAGATCCAACAATATTTCCAGATCTAGAGGATTCAGGATTGTTATCAATTCCAGATAACTGCTTAAAAATAGGAGAAGTTTTAGGTGCAAAATTAATCAAAACTATCGATTCATTAACACCTATAACTCCTGATTTAGTAGAAGGAGCAAAAACAGCAGTGGCTAAGGTAGAAGCTAAAGAGGATTCAGTTCCAGCAGAGGTTGTTAGTACTCAACCTATGGTTTCAGCTGGGAATGCAGGAGTATTGAAGCTTCACATTGGTGAAGGAAAGGATATCGATATTGAATTACCTCTTGGATTTGTTGGAGGACCAATTCAAGGGGCACAACCAGTTGTAGTAACTGAACCAGTTACAACTGCTAAAGCAGAAGAAAAAGAACAAGAACCTAAAAAGATAAGGCAGCTTATCAAAAAGCACTACAAAATAGAAAAAGTTGAATTTGGACCAGAAACTAAAATAGAAGGAACTACCCTATATATTAGAGAAAACATCTGCGAAGATGCTGTAAAAGTTGATCCACTAGTAAAATCAATAAAAATAGACATAATCACTCCAGATAAGTACAACCAGTACAGCGAAACCATAATGGACGTACAACCTATAGCTACTAAAGAAGGCGACAGCAAATTAGGTACTGGAGTAACCAGGGTGTTAGATGGTGTAGTTGTGGTGGTTACTGGTACAGATGAAAAAGGTGTACAAATTGGTGAGTTTGGTTCTTCAGAAGGTATCCTAGAAGAAAACATCATGTGGAATAGGCCAGGATGTCCAGATAAAGGTGAAATATTCATTAAGACAGAAGTTGTAATCCAAGAAAATACCAATATGGAGAGAAGAGGACCATTGGCAGCTCACAAAGCTACTGATGTTATAACTCAAGAAATAAGAGAAGCGTTGAAGAAATTAGAAGATGAAAGCCTAGTTGTTGAAACAGAAGTATTAGAACATTACAGAAGACCTGGCAAGAAGAAAGTTGTTATCGTTAAGGAAATCATGGGTCAAGGAGCAATGCACGATAACATAATACTACCAGTAGAACCAGTTGGAATATTAGGTGGAAAACCAAATGTTGACTTAGGTAACGTTCCAGTAGTATTCAGCCCATTGGAAGTACTAGATGGAGGTATTCACGCTTTAACATGTATAGGACCAGCATCTAAAGAGAATTCAAGACACTACTGGAGAGAACCACTAGTACTAGAAGCTTTAAATGATCCTGAAATAGACCTTTGTGGTGTAATCTTCGTAGGAAGTCCACAAATTAACAGTGAGAAATTCTACGTTTCTGAAAGATTGGGAATGACAGTAGAAGCTATGGATGTAGATGGAGCAATTGTTACAACTGAAGGATTTGGAAATAACCACATTGACTTTGCAAGCCATATTGAGCAAATAGGTATGAGAGGAATTCCAGTTGTAGGTATGTCCTTCTGTGCAGTACAAGGAGCTCTAGTAGTAGGAAATGAATACATGAAGTACATGGTGGATCTAAATAAATCTGAACAAGGAATTGAAAACGAAGTACTTGGCTGCAACACATTATGTAAAGAAGATGCCATAAGAGCATTAGCAATGTTAAAAGTAGCTATGGCAGGAGAAGAAGTAAAACCAGCTGAAAGAAAATGGAATCAAGACGTAATAGAAAATAACATAGAACTTATTGAAAAAGAATATGGAATAACAATCGAGAGAGTAGAAAACGAAACGTCACTTCCAATGAGTGAAAAGCGCAAAGAAAAATATTCATAGAAGAAGGTAAAGCCATGAAATATACAGATAAGATTATCTACATGGAAGGCGTTATAACGGATGTCCAAGATGGAGCTGTAGAAATAGATTTTAAGGGAAGATTAGGACATATTAAGGTACCTTTAAGGATGCTTATAAGTGATTATCCACTAAAAGTTGGACAAGAAGTTGGACTTAGGATGAGTTTTTTGGAGGTATTAGGTCCTGAAGTTAACGAACACTATCTTAGCAATATAAAGCGTCAAAAAAAGAATAAGGAGGTAGAACAATGAGTCTCACAATAGTAAAGGGATTACAATCTGAAATCTACGCCCCTATTACACCACCACCAGTATTCACTCCTGTGAAAAAAGAATTGAAGGATATGACAGTTGCTCTAGCTACAGCAGCTGGAGTTCATTTGAAATCTGATGAAAGATTTAATCTAGCAGGAGATACATCTTACAGATTAATTCCTGGAGATGCTGATACAAAAGATTTAATGGTATCCCATGGAGGCTATGATAACAGTGATGTAAACAAGGACATAAACTGTATGTTCCCT
>CALBUB010000129.1 GCA_937967955.1 uncultured Bacillota bacterium
AGTATTATATTGCTTCCCATAGCTTGTAGATTTTTAGCTATATTTTCTACATCTTCAAACCTCATATTAGTCAGCTTGTCTACTATTACATTAATACCTTTTTTACTTTCAGCCTTTTCTAATAGCTCCTTTGCTATATATTTACTTAATTTTTCCCTTAGTACCCTATTTTCTTTTTTAAGCTTTTCCCTATGGCTATACAGTTTTTCAACCCTATGGTAGACATTCTTATCTTTACAGGATAGAAGGTTGCTAATGTCTCCTATCTGATAGTTTTTCCAGGTATAATCTTTTAAGGCCCTATTGCCACATACAAATTCTACTCTTATATTCCTCTTATAGGGTTCTACCTTCCTTATTTTAATCAAGCCTATTTCCCCTGTATTTCTCACATGGGTTCCACAACAAGGTGTAAAATCGATTCCATCTATTTCTACTATCCTAATATTAGAGTTTACGACAGGGTCCTTCCTAACAGGTATCCTATGCATATCTTCTTTTTCTACTATGTAGGATTTGATGGGGAAGTTGGAGAATATTATCTTATTGGCAAACTGTTCTACTTTTTCTATTTCTTCCTTGCTGATTGTGGGCAAGTTTACATCAATATATACGTATTCTTTTCCTATGTAAAAGCCAACAGTTTCTCCATTGAAAAGCTTGTAAAATACAGAAGACAATAGATGCTGGCCTGAATGCTGCTGCATGTAATCGAATCTATTTTCCCAATCTATTGTAAGCCTAGCTTTATCGCTGTGGATGTTGCTTTTAAGCACGTGGATTATATCGTCTCCATCTTCATATACCTCTAGGACTTCTATTCCGTTTATGTCTCCTTTGTCTCCTGGCTGTCCCCCTGCCAGGTTTGGATAAAAGATGGTTTTATTAGTTTTTACATAGTATTTATTATTCATATATTTCTTCTCAACTATCCTTGCTTCTAACTGCCTTAAATAAGGATTTTGTAGGTAAACTTTTTCTGTCATCTTATCACCATTCCTTTTTATCCCTTTGGCTATATAAATATATTACCATTTATTAATAATTTGTAACAGTATTAAAATTGCTCCTATGGTATAATTTAGTAAAGAAATTGGGAAAGGTGGGTAGTCATGGATAGGCAATTATTAGGGCGGATGATTACCTTAATAGGCATGCTTATAGTCATATGGACTTTTACTAGGAAAAATAGAAGGAATAGAAGAAGGAGATAATTTCATGAAGTATCCTATTGTATTTATTACTATTCCAATCCTGTTAGGGGTAGTTTTTTCCTATTATGTGGAAGTAGATATTCCAGCAATAATCTTCCTATTAGTATTGGGGTTACTCTTTTGTTTAATAGGTATTAAGCTTAACTACTCTATGACTTTTGGACTAGCTATTATACTCTTCTTGCTGGGAATGGCTTTATTTAGCTTTAGATTAGAAAGTAGCCAGCTTATAAAATATACGGACAAGCCTGTTAGGATGGTAGGAAGTGTTGAGGAAGTAGTAGATATATCAGAAAATAGGAGTAAATTCATCGTTAGAGTCCATGGGCTTAAAGTTGATAGTAGCTATGTAAAGATAGATGAGAAGTTAATGTTAAACATAATAGGCCATAGGGATATAAGGCTAGGGGATAGGCTTAGATTCAATGGAGTATTAAGGGAGCCTTTACCAAATACTAATCCTTATCTATATAATCATAAATTAAACCTATTGTCCCATGGAATATTCACTACTTGTACCATTAGAGAATACCAAATAGAGGAAGTGGCAAAAGGTAAACTAAATTTTCTTACTGCTTTTAAGGTTAAGGCTAAGGATAAGGTGGAAAAAGTATTAGATTTGTATCTAGCCCATGATACTAGTACCATAATGAAGTCAATATTATTGGGCAATTATAGGTATCTCGAGGAAGAGAAGGTAGAACAGTTTCGCAATTTAGGGTTAGCCCATATAATTGCTGTATCAGGCCTCCATATTGGTATAGTGACTAGCCTATTAATATATTTTTTTGCCTATATGAGAATCAAAAGAAGGCTTAATTTAATAAGCAGTATTATCATAATTTGGGCCTATGCTTATATAATAGGCAGTCCTGTATCAGTTATAAGGGCAAATATAATGTACACTATTTTACTACTATCTCAGCTTTTTAGAAGGCCTTATGATTCCTTGAACAGCTTATTTTTTGCCTTGCTGTTAATGGTCATTATAAACCCTTTTTGGCTATTTCATGTAGGTTTCCAACTGTCTTTTATTACTACTTTTTTTGTAGTCTATTACACACCTAGGATAAGCAGAATATTTTACTTTCCAAGGAAAGGTCTTTTCAAAGGCTTATCTTCAATATTTGCAGCCCAGCTTGGTATATTGCCCCTTTTAGCCTATTATTTCAACAGGATACCAACTGTAGGCCTTGTAGCAAACTTGCTTCTAGTTCCTATATTTAACATTTGCTTAGTGCTAACCATACTACTAGTACCCCTTTCCTTTGTAAGTAGTTATTTAGCCAGTTCTATGGGGTTGATAATTAATGGCCTACTAAATGTTCAAACTTTAGGCATGAATATATTAAGCTATTTTCCTGTATTGTACATAAAGGTTAGAACTCCCTCCATATTGGAGATTATTTTATACTATATTATAATATTTATGGTATTTGATATTATTGGCTATAGAAACATTAAGGAGAGGGCCTTTAGGCTTTTTTTAATATTTTTTGTAGCTTTTCTGTTAACTACCCAGTTAATGTCAGCTTTAGATAATTCTTTAACCATAGAATTTATCGATGTAGGGCAGGGAGATAGTATTTTAATAAGGGGAAAAGAAGGAAATTACTTAATAGACACTGGTGGAGATATATTTGGCCAGTTTCATGTGGGAGAAAATATATTGCTGCCCTATTTAGAAAAGCAAGGCATATTTAAGCTTAAAGGAGTTTTCATAAGCCATTTTGATATGGACCATTGTGGTAGTTTACCATATTTAATGGATAATATAGATATTGAGAATTTATACATAGGCTATGTAGATGAAGGCAATGAGTTATATAGGCTTATTAAGGATAAGGCTACTGAAAAAAGAATTCCTATATATATTTTAAAGAAGGGAGAGTTTTTGAAACTGGCTTCTAATACCCATGCTTTGGTTGTAGGGCCAGATAAAGGTTTACTAGATGTACCTAAAAGGGAAGGTAATGACCTTTCTTTAGTTTTGCTTATAAAACATTTGGATAAGAAAATCCTCTTTACAGGGGATATAGAAAGAGAAGGGGAGAGGAATGTAGTTGAAAGTTTAAAAACTACTGTGGACCTATTAAAAGTACCCCATCATGGTAGCAATACATCTTCTTCAGTGGAGTTTTTAGAAAAATTAAAACCTAAAGCTGCTGTTATTTCTGTTGGGAGAAATAATATGTTTGGCCATCCCCATGGGGAGGTTATAAAAAGGTATGAGGAAAACAATATAAACCTTTATAGGACTGATAAACTAGGTTTAATTAGGGCCCATTTAGATAGGGAGGATTTTGTAATAAACGGCTTTTTAAAGGAAAGGATAGGCTTACTTTATATTATTAAAACTTATAATCTATTTATTTCTAATTTGCTATTATGTAGTATACTTATGTATATTGTTATTAGATATTTTACTAAGCTTGATGAGGAGATGAACAGAATTGGACTGGAAAGAGTTTATGAATAAAGTAAAAGCTAGAAAGTTAAAGGCAGTATATTTGTTTTATGGTGAAGAAGAGTATCTAATAGATTACATGGTAAACTTTGTTAAGGAACAATTTATAGATGAAAGCCTTGAATCCCTAAATTATATGGTTCTAGATGGAGAAGAAGTGGAGCTGGATAATATAATAGATGCTTGTGAGACCTTACCTTTTATGAGTGAGAAGAAGGTGGTGGTAATAAAGGAACTTCCCCATTTGGTAAAAGGAGGACCTAAGGGAGAAGGGCTGAAGGATAAGGATATTAAGTCTTTGGCTGAATATATAGCTAAGCTAGACCCTTATGTGTGCCTGATATTTACAGTGAAAAGCAAGGATATACTAAAAACTAATAGCCTATATAAGGCTATTAAGAAGGTTGGGGACATAGTTGAATTTAAAAAATTAAGAGGGAAAGATTTAAATTCTTGGGTAGAGAAGAAATTTAATAGTTTTAACAAAAAAATTTCCAAGACGGATATTAACTATTTTATCCAGCAGTCCCATTATTTTGATTCAAACAATCAGAAGACTTTGTACGATTTAGAAAATGAAATAAATAAAATATGTAATTACAGAGCAGGAATTAAGGAGATTACGAAGGAGGATATAGACCACATCATGTCCAAGTCCCTAGAAATGAATGTATTCAATTTATTAGCTTCTGTAAGCAACCAAAATGGGGAAGAGGCCCTTAGGCAATTTAACGAAATATATGTATCCAATCAGCCGGTGCTCCATGTACTATATATGCTTGTAAGACAATTGAGGAATATGTTAAATTATAAGATTTTGAAAGAAAAGGGCTATTCTAATAGTGATATAAATAAGAAGATGGGCATATCCCCTTATGAGTTTCAAAAGATATCCTTACAAAGTAGAAATTTTACAATAGGCCAATTAGAAAAGGCCATGTTCTACTGTTTGGAAACGGATAAGAATTTAAAGACTAGTTCTATAGATGAGCGCTTAGCTTTAGAGATACTTATTACAAATTTATGCTATAAAATATAAAAACTTCGGCGATCCCGAAGTTTTATTTATTATACAGCTTCTTTCATTTTTTCATTTAGCTTTTTAGTTAGCTTGCTAAGCTTTCTAGAAGCATTGTTCTTGTGGATAGTGTTTTTACAAGCTGCTCTCTTTAATTTTTTATCTATAACTTTAAGTAATTCTTTAGCTTCCTCTATATTATTGTTTTCTAATGCTAGGTTGAACTTCTTAATATAAGTTTTTATTTCTGATTTCCTTCTTCTATTTATTTCTGTTCTCTTTTTAATAGTTCTAATTCTCTTCTTTGCAGATCTAGTATTTGCCAACCTATTCACCTCCTCTTTAAATTAACAACAGTTATTTTATCATGAAACTAGATTAATTTCAAGGATTATTAATTTTGTATACATAAAATTATGTTATTGTAAGAGAATAATTTTAAAAACAAAGCTTGTAAACGGTGGCTCTACCTTTTTATAGGCTTGAATATTTATGTTGTTTAATAAAAATAGAAAGGAGAATATTTATGTTTAATATAAGAACTGATTTAGCTTTAGAAAGCACCGAATTATATAGAGAAACAGCTAATAAAGAAGCTCCTGGAATAGAAGTAGAAACTGAAGAAGGAGACAATTATACTGTTACTAGAATAAAGATTGTAGACGAAAATAGCTCAGAGAAATTAGGAAAGCCAAAAGGAACCTACATAACTATAGAAGTACCTGGCTTAAAAAATACTGACCAGGATTTAAAAGATGAAATTAGCCAGCTAGTTGCTAAGGAAATAAAAGGTCTTGGTAGGAATAATGAAAATACTAAAACATTGATAGTGGGTTTAGGAAATTGGAACATAACTCCTGATGCCTTAGGTCCTAAAGTAGTAGATAGGGTATTGGTTACCAGACAATACTTTATTGCCTACAAAAAAGATAGGGATGAAACGGTGGCAAATGTTTCAGCTATTTCTCCTGGAGTTATGGGCCTTACAGGAATAGAAACTGGAGAAATAGTAAAAGGAATTGTGGAAAAGACAAGGCCAGATTTGGTAATAGCTATAGACTCTTTAGCAGCCCGCAAAATGAACAGGGTAAGCACAACTATCCAGATAGCAGATACAGGCATTAGCCCTGGCAGTGGAGTTGGAAACAAGAGGATAGGTTTAACGGAGGAATATTTAGGAGTCCCTGTTATTGCTATTGGGGTGCCAACAGTTGTAGATGCAGCCACTATGGTAAATGACACTATGGATATGATAATAAGTTCTATGAGGGAACAGGCCCAAGTGGGCACTGACTTTTACTCTATGTTAGAAAATATATCTAATGAAGAAAAATATCAATTGATAAGGGAGGTATTGCAGCCTCATATGTCCAATGTATTGGTAACCCCTAAGGAGATTGACCAATTGATTGATGATTTGTCAATTATAATAGCTAATGGTTTAAATATTGCCCTACATCCAGGTATTGAGCTTAAAGATGTAAACAGATATTTAAGATAGAATATTTTCCTTTCCCTCTCAATATCATCTATCATATGTAGTCCATCTAGTGAATAAAATTATTTATTGAATACAAAAACTGAGGAGTGTTTTTATGAGAGGGAAAGAATATGTAAATAACTACATTATACTTGCTTTAGTCTGTCTTATAGTGTTTAATATAGGAGTTATAATTATAAATTTTGTGAATATGCAGCCTAAAGATGAAGTAAAGGCAAAAGAGGTATTTAGTCCAAGCCCCCAATGGGAAGACGACTTTTACATGCTGGTTTTAGGTAGAACAAGCTCAATTATTAATCTATATAGGAATGAGCGCTTTGGAAATAGAAGCTTTATAAGGGATTTTAATATAAAAGAATTTATAGCTACTAGCTTAAACAATTTGTTTAAAGGCCAATTTCCTGCCATTATAAATGTAAGTGCAAAGGATTTGGATTTTTTAGATGAAAACAATATAGAAGAATATGATTATGACCCTGAGGTGTTAGAAGATATTATAATAATAGATAAGGTGGAAGAGTATGAAGATCTAGTAATTATTAGGGACTCAGAAGGAAAGGTTGCTTTAGAAAATTTACCAGCTCCACTAAATATAAAACCTTTGAAGGTAGACAAGGATAAGCCTTATATACTTGTTTACCATACCCATGGCACCGAATCCTATTCTTCTTTAGAGAACAATATGCATCATACAACAAACAGGAGATATAATGTTACCACTGTTGGAGAAGTATTAGCAAACACTTTAGAAAAAAAGGGCCATAAGGTAGAGCATGTGACTAAATACCATGATATTCCATCTTATAATCAATCTTATGCCCAATCATTAAAGACTATACAAGAGAAATTAAGTGGAAATAGCAATCTAAAGATACTACTAGATATACATAGGGACGGCTTTGACCAAAACGATCCAAAAGTAAAGAAGAATTTAAAAAATCTTTTAAATAAGACCAAGGTGGAGATAGATGGAAAACAAGTGGCTACCTTTTTCTTTGTAGTTGGGCCTGATTCTCCAAATAAGGATGCTGTTTTAAGCTTTGCTAAATATGTAAAGGCCATATCAGACATAATGTATCCAAATTTATGTACAGGTATAGTTATTAAACCAGTAGGTAAGTATAATCAATATCTTTCCGATTATTCTGCTTTGATTGAAATAGGAAGTAATCTAAATACTATAGAAGAGGCAAAGGAGACGGCTAAATTGGTAGGGGAGATACTTAGTATTGTTATTGATAATATTATAGAGTAAATTGTTTAATAAAATTGGAGAAGGTGGTATAATATAAGCCAGGAGGGATAACATGAAGGAAGAAAAGAAAAAAAGTAATAGTAGTGAGATTATTGAATGGATAAAGAGCATACTGTTGGCTATAATTATAGCCGTGTTTATAAAGACTTTTTTATTTAATACAACTTATGTATTGGGTAATTCTATGTATCCAACCTTATATGAAAGAGACAGGCTTTTTGCTAATAAGATTCCTCTATATTTTTCAGGTCCTGATAGGGGTGATATAGTAATTTTAGAAGCCCCTGACGATCCAGACAAGGATTATATAAAGAGGGTTATAGCTATTGGTGGAGATACTGTATCCATAATAGATGGTAAGGTATACCTAAATGGAAATCTATTAAAGGAAGACTATATAGAGGAAGATGCCTATACCCATGTATATGGACAAAACTATTGGGAAGTGCCAGAAGGCCATGTATTCGTGTTGGGAGATAATAGGCGAGATGGGGCTAGTAAGGATAGCAGGTATTTTGGCTGTGTTCCACTAGAATCTATAAAAGGGATAGTCAATTTTAGGTATTTTCCCTTTAATCACAGATTTGGTAGGCTAAAATAGTATAATGTTTGCTCTTTTTTGGAACACTAATAATGGTGGTAATATTGGAAACAAGAATTGAAAGAAGGAAGAGATTAAGGAAACAGAAGAGAATATCCTACTTAAAATTTTTAATAATACTATTAGCTTTTTTGATACTCTTTTTTGGTATTAAGCTGGTTAATGAACACATTATATACCTAGGATATATGGACAATCCTACAATATTTAGCTTGGATATTAGGAAAGGCAGATTAGATTTATTTGGAGAAAAATATATTATCGATTTGAAAATACTTAAAAAAATCCATTAAAAAGGCCAGTATACCTGGTCTTTATTTTACTTCTTAGAGCTTTTTTGTTATAATTATTCCTTAGAGCTATATTACTTGAGGGGGAAGAACATGCAGAATATAAAACAGAAAAACATAAGAAATTTTTGTATTATTGCACATATTGACCATGGTAAATCTACACTAGCAGATAGATTGATCGAAAAAACTGGAGTATTATCATCTAGAGAAATGCAAGAACAAGTACTAGATAGTATGGATTTAGAAAGGGAAAGAGGTATTACTATAAAGCTTAAGAGCATACGGCTTAACTACAAGGCTGAAGATGGAGAAGAATATGTGCTCAATTTAATCGATACTCCTGGCCATGTGGATTTTAACTATGAGGTATCTAGAAGTTTGGCTGCCTGTGAAGGGGCCCTATTAGTAGTAGATGCTAGCCAAGGGGTGGAAGCTCAGACTTTAGCTAATGTTTATTTGGCTTTAGAGCAGGATTTAGAGATAATACCTGTTATAAACAAGATTGATTTGCCTAGTGCAAGGCCTGAAGAGATAAAAGAAGAAATAGAAAATGTAATCGGTATAGATGCTGCTGATGCTCCCCTTATATCAGCTAAGGACGGAATCAATATAGAGGCTGTATTAAAGGAAATAGTCAATAAGATACCAGCTCCAAAAGGCAGCAAGGATGCTCCACTAAAGGCTCTTATATTCGATTCCTATTATGATAGCTATAAGGGTGTAGTTGCCTTTATAAGAGTATTTGAAGGTACAATAAAGCCTGGTATGAATATAAGGATGATGTCTACTAATAAAAGGTATGAAGTAACTGAAGTAGGGGTAACTACAAACAAGCATATTCCTGTAGACAAGCTAGAAGCAGGAGATGTAGGCTATGTGGTAGCCAGCATTAAAAATGTAAAGGATGCCAGAGTAGGAGATACTATAACTGATGATGATAACCCAACAGAGGAGCCTTTGCCAGGCTATAAAAAGGTAGTCCCTATGGTATACTGCGGCATATATCCAGCAGAAGGGGAGGACTTTAATGCAGTAAGGGATGCCTTAGAAAAACTTCAAGTAAATGATGCAAGCTTAGTATTCGAACCAGAAAATTCAGCAGCCTTAGGCTATGGTTTTAGGTGTGGTTTTTTAGGACTACTACATATGGAAATAGTCCAAGAAAGGCTTGAAAGGGAATTTGATTTAAATATAGTTACTACTGCTCCCAGTGTAATCTACAGGGTAAAAACTAAGTCAGGAGAAATGCTCTCCATCCAAAACCCAACCAATTTGCCTGATGCAACGGAAATAGAATATATGGAAGAGCCTATTGTGTCGGCTTCTATAATGACTCCTACCGATTATGTAGGCCCTATTATGGAATTATGTCAAAATAGGCGGGGAGTATTTAAGAATATGGAGTATTTAGAGGAAACTAGGGTAGTACTCCATTATGATTTGCCTTTAAATGAAGTAATATACGATTTCTTTGATGTTTTAAAATCAAAGAGTAGAGGTTTTGCTTCCCTTGATTATGAATTAAAGGGCTATCAACAGTCGGATTTAGTGAAGCTAGATATACTAATTAATGGAGAGCTGGTAGATGCCTTATCCATAATAGTCCATAGGGATAAAGCTTATGAAAGGGGAAGAAGGATTACAGAGAAGCTGAAGGAGGAGATTCCACGCCATCTATTTGCAATACCTATACAAGCAGCTATTGGTTCTAAGATAATAGCTAGGGAAACTGTAAAGGCTTTAAGAAAAGATGTATTAGCTAAATGTTATGGTGGAGATATTTCAAGGAAGAAAAAGCTTCTAGAAAAGCAAAAAGAGGGTAAGAAGAGGATGAGGCAAGTAGGTTCAGTTAACATACCTCAGGAGGCCTTCTTATCAGTATTAAAATATGATGAATAGATGCGCACTTAATGTGTGCATATATTATTTTTGAAGAAGGTGAAATTGTTGAAAGAAATAGCAGTCTATGTCCATATACCTTTTTGTGGGAGGAAATGCTACTATTGTGATTTTGTATCCTTTTCTGGAAAAGATGATAAGATAGAAGAATATATTGCCTTCCTCCTTAAGGAAATGGCTTGGTATAAGCCCTACCTTAAGGAGTATAATGTAAAAACCATATTTATCGGAGGAGGAACTCCTTCCTATATTGATGGAAAGTATATAGTGAGGATAATTGAATTTATAAGAGAAAACTATAATTGTGAATGGCTAGAGGAAATAACTATAGAAGCTAATCCAGGAACTTTAAACAAAGAGAAGTTGCTTTTGTACAAGGAAGCTGGAGTAAACAGGATAAGCTTAGGAGTACAGACTTTAGAGGATAGACTGCTAAAGTCCATAGGCAGGCTCCATACTGGAAGAGATGTTATTGAAAATATTCACCTGTTGAAGGAACTGGGCTTTTCTAACATAAATGTAGACTTAATGTTTGGCCTACCTAAGCAAAGGGTAGAAGACTGTATTTCAACTATGGAAACTATTGTGGATTTAGGAGTAGAGCATATTTCCTATTATAGTTTAATCCTTGAAGAAGGAACACCAATCTATAAATGGTATGAAGAAGGAAGTATAAAGCTTCCTGATGAGGACTTAGATAGGAAGATGTATAAGGAAGGGGTAGCTTTTCTAAAGAGTAGGGGATATAAGCATTATGAAATCTCTAATTTCTCTAAACCAGGCTTTCAATGTAAGCACAATCTATTCTACTGGCAAATAAAGCCCTATATAGGCTTTGGAATAGGAGCCCATTCTAATGTGGAAAGCAATAGGTTTTCCAACTACTCCAACTTTAAAGATTACTTCTACAGCTTAAAGGAAGGAAAAGCGCCAGTTGTGGAAATAGAGTATATTGATAAGGACATGGAAATGGCAGAGTACATGATAGTGGGCCTTAGGCTTATTGCTGGAGTGGACAAAATTGAGTTTAAAAGGAGATTTGGTAAGGATATGGAGGCTGTTTACGGTCCTGTGATAGATAAATATATAAAGGAAGGTCTTTTAAAGGAAGAAGGAGGTAAAATTAAGTTTACTAGTAAGGGATTAGATTTATCCAATATAGTATATGTGGACCTATTGCCCTAACTTCTAGCCTTTAAAAGGGTATTGACAATAGGCTTTAATTTATGTTAATTTAATGTTAGCACTCAGAGATTAAGAGTGCTAATAAATTTTCCACCCATTTGTGGATCAGAGGTGATATTTTTGTTAGACGAAAGAAAGATAAAGGTATTGTGTGCTGTCATCGACAGCTATATAAGGGGAGCCGAACCTGTAGGATCTAGGACTATTTCTAAAGAGTACGATTTAGGGATAAGTTCTGCCACCATTAGGAATGAAATGTCGGACTTGGAAGAGCTTGGCTACTTAAGTAAACCCCATATATCGGCTGGTAGGGTACCATCAGATAAGGCTTATAGGTTTTACGTAAACAATATAATAATGAAGAAGCAAATAGAGATAGACAGGAAGAAGAAGGAAGAGATTAAGAGGCTGCTTATCCGGGAATCGAAAGAAATAGATGAATTAATACAGAATTCAGCCAAGGTATTGTCAGCCATTACAAGTTATACTGCTCTTGCCGTATCACCTCAAATAAGGAATATGAAGTTAAAACACATACAACTAGTCTCCCTAGCTGATAAGGAGATATTGCTCATATTAGTTGGAAGTACAGGCATAGTGAAAAATATAATTTTAAGGACAGAAGAAATAGTTCCAGAATACCAACTAGAAAGGGTATCTAATTTTTTAAACAGTAAACTTAAAGGTTTTTCGGTAAATGAAATAGGAAGTACTATAGAATACCTTATTTTGAAGGAAATGCGCCAATATAAGAGCTTAATAGATAAAGTAATTATGACTATGGCTAATTCCTTTGACGATTTTAATGATATTCAAGTCTATGCCGATGGTGTAACTAATATATTCGATTTTCCAGAATATAAGGATGCAGACAAGGCAAGGACCTTTATATCCTTTATTGAAGATAAGGAGCAGCTAATAGATTTAATGTTAAAACACACACTGGATAGCGAAATAGAGATAACTATTGGTAGTGAAAATATATACGAAGAGATAAAAGATTGTAGTGTAATTACTACAACTTACAAGCTAGGGGATAAGGTAATTGGAAAGATAGGCGTCATAGGACCAACTAGGATGGATTATCTGATGGCAGTTAGTTCCTTAAAGCTTTTTTCGGAAAACTTATCGGAAATATTAGAAAAACTATTAAAGGGATAACTACCATATTAGTAGTTTTTCTTTTATAGATATACAACAATAAATATAAAGGGTGATTTAATGGAAAAAAAAGAAGATATATTACAAGAAACAGAAGCTAAGGAGGACAAAAAAGACAAAAAAGACATAGAAGATACTAAAGATGAGCTAGAGGAAAAGGCTAAAGAAGATAAAGCAGAGGAAGTAGAAGAGAAAGAAGAAGCTGCAGAAGAAGATGTAAAAGAGGACGCAGAAAAAGCTGAAGCAAATAAGCAGCTTGAAGATTTGAACAACAAGCTTTTAAGACTACAAGCTGACTTTATCAACTACAAAAACAGGGTGGAAAGGGAAAAGGAAAATATCTACTCTTATGCCTTAGAAGATATTATGAGTCAGCTATTGCCTGTATTAGATAACTTTGAGAGGGCATTGAACAATATGGAAGAGGCTAATAGCTATTATGAAGGCGTAAAGATGATTTATGACCAAATGGTAGACGTACTTAGCAAGAATGGCCTTAAGGAGATTGATTGTTTAAATAAACCTTTTGATCCAAATTTCCACCATGCAGTCATGTCAGAGGAATCTGATAAAGAGGAAGGCACAATTTTGGAAGTATTACAAAAGGGATATATGTTAAAGGACAAAGTTATTAGACCAAGCATGGTTAAAGTAGCAAAATAAATAATATGTAAGGAGGAGTTGTTATGGGCAAAATCATTGGAATTGACTTAGGAACTACCAACTCTTGTGTAGCTGTAATGGAAGGTGGAGAGCCTGTAGTAATAACCAATGCAGAAGGTAATAGAACTACTCCATCTGTAGTAGCCTTTACAAAAGATGGAGAAAGGCTAGTAGGTGAAGTGGCAAAAAGGCAAGCAGTAACTAATCCTGACAGGACCATAATATCCATAAAAAGACATATGGGAAAAGACTATAAAAAGGTCATAGACGGAAAAGAATATACACCACAAGAGATATCTGCTATGATACTACAAAAAATAAAGGCAGATGCTGAAAGCTACTTAGGAGAAACTATAACAGATGCAGTAATAACTGTACCTGCATATTTTACTGACAGCCAAAGACAAGCAACAAAGGATGCAGGTAGGATTGCAGGCTTAAATGTAAAGAGAATAATTAACGAGCCAACAGCAGCAGCTTTAGCTTATGGTTTGGATAAGACAGAAGGCCATCAAAAGATAATGGTATTCGACTTAGGTGGAGGAACTTTTGACGTTTCAATATTAGATGTAGGCGATGGAGTATTTGAAGTATTGGCTACAAGAGGAAACAACAATTTAGGTGGAGATGACTTTGACCAAGCTATTATAGACTATGTAGCTGAAGAGTTTAAGAAGGAACATGGTATAGATTTAAGGGAAGACAGCATGGCTTTACAGAGATTGAAGGAAGCTGCAGAGAAAGCTAAGAAGGAACTATCTACTACTATGACAACTAATATTAACTTGCCCTTCGTAACTGCAACTGCAGCTGGACCACTACACTTGAACATGGACCTTACTAGGGCTAAATTTAATGAGTTAACAGAGCACCTAGTAGAAAAGACTATGGAGCCAGTTAAATTAGCCTTAGAAGATGCAGGCTTAAAGGCCAGTGATATAGATAAAGTTTTACTTGTAGGTGGTTCAACTAGAATACCAGCTGTACAAGAAGCTGTTAAGAGATTAACTGGCAAGACTCCACAGAAAGATATAAATCCAGATGAGTGTGTTGCAATAGGGGCTGCAATCCAAGGTGGAGTTTTAAGTGGAGAAGTTAAGGATTTACTTCTACTAGATGTAACCCCATTATCCTTAGGTATAGAGACATTAGGTGGAGTAACTACAAAGATTATTGAGAGGAATACTACTATCCCAACTAGAAAGTCCCAAATATTCTCTACAGCAGCAGACAATCAAACTTCTGTTGAAATACACGTAGTACAAGGTGAAAGGCAATTTGCTAAAGATAATACTACTCTAGGCAGATTTATACTTGATGGAATACCACCAGCACCAAGGGGAGTACCACAAATAGAAGTAACCTTTGATATAGATGCTAATGGTATAGTAAATGTAAGTGCTAAGGATTTAGGTACAGGAAGAGAGCAAAAGATTACTATTACATCCAGTACTAATCTAACTGAAGAAGAAATCCAAGAAAAGATAAAGGAAGCAGAAAGATACGCAGAAGAAGACAGAAAACGCAAAGAAGCAGTAGAAATAAGGAACAATGCAGATACCATGGTATATCAAACGGAAAAAACATTAAAAGAATTAGAAGGAAAAATAAGCGATAGTGAGAAGAAGAAAGTTCAAGAAAAATTAGACCAGTTGAAGAAGGCCCTAGAAGGGGATAATGTAGAAGAAATTAAAGCTAAGACAGAGGAGCTAAGCCAAGAGTTCTACAGCATATCCCAAAAACTGTATCAGCAAGCTAATACCCAAGGTACTCAAACAGGAGCTGCAGGCACTGAAGCTAATAAAAAAGATGATGATGTAGTAGATGCAGACTATGAAGTTATGGATGATGATGAGTAAAATCAAAGCTAAATCATTTTGATTTAGCTTTGATTTTTGATATATTATAGTAGAGTATTGTAGGAGGTAAAGGTGGGTGATATTTATTGAAGGACTATTATGAAATACTAAATGTATCAAGGGATGCAAGCCAAGACGAGATAAAATCAGCTTACAGGAAACTGGCTAAAAAATATCATCCTGACCTAAATCCAAACGACAAGGAAGCGGAACAGAAGTTTAAGGAAATAAATGAAGCCTATGAGGTATTAAGTGACCCAGAAAAGAGAAAAAGGTACGACATGTTTGGAGAAGCAGGAGTAAATGGTCAAGGAGGATATAGCCAAGATTTTGGTGGCTTTGGAGATATATTTGATGATATATTTGATATTTTTACTGGAGGCTTTGGTAGGACTAGCCAAAGATCTAGAGACTATGGTCCAGTTAGGGGAGCAGATCTTAGATATGAATTAACTTTAGAATTTGAAGAAGCCGTATTTGGAGTAGAAAAGGAAATACAAATACGCAGAGCTGAAAGCTGTGGCACATGTGATGGTACTGGGGTAAAACCAGGAAGTTCAAAGGAAACTTGTAGCAAGTGTAATGGTACAGGAGAAATTAGATATGCTCAAAGGACTCCCTTTGGACAATTTGTTAGAGTGGCTACATGTGATGCCTGTGGCGGCAGTGGAGAGATAATCAAAGAAAAATGTGAAACTTGTAATGGAAGGGGCAAAGTATTAAAGAATAGAAGGATAAAGGTAAAGATTCCAGCGGGAGTAGATACTGGCTCAGTCATATCAGTAAGAGGAGAGGGTGAAGCAGGAGAAAGAGGAGGCCCACCTGGAGACCTTTATGTTTATATAAATGTTAAACCCCATAAAATCTTTAAAAGAGAAGGAAACGACCTATATTTGACAGTGCCAATTTCCTTTACAGAAGCCTGTTTAGGGGCTGAAATAGAAGTTCCTACTTTGGAAGGCATAGAAAAGTTTTCCTTACCAGCTGGTACCCAGACAGGAGAAGTATTTAAATTGAAGAATATGGGAGTGCCTAATTTAAGAGGTGTTGGCAGAGGAGACCTTTATTTTGAAGTACAGATACAAGTGCCTAAGAAGCTGACAGAAAGACAAAAGCAACTTCTACTGGAATTGGATAAGGAATTTGGGAAAAATAGGAAGGGAAGTAAAAAAGGTTTCTTTAGAAAAATGAAAGATGCCTTTGGAAATTAACAATCACCCAGCAAGCTGGCGTGGTTGTTTTTTGATGTTCTATAGGTTATAATAAGTTGAGATAAATAAAAGGAAGTGAAATTATGAAGTGGGTTGAGGTACAAATAGAAACTACTACAGAGGCAGAAGAAATAGTTTGCAGCATAATGTATGATATAGGCGTTTCAGGCTTGGCCATAGAGGATCCAAAGGATATACTGGCTTTCCAGCAAGGGGAAGATTGGTATCTTATAGAGCCAGAGCTGATTAAGCAGGACTATGAAGGAGTTATAATAAAGGCTTATTTTCCAGAAGGTGAAGATATAAAGGATAAAATTGAATTAATAAAAGAGAGAATAGAAAAGACCCCCTATAATGAGACTGGTAAAAGCTTAGGCCGAGTAACAGTATCAGAAATATATGATACCGATTGGTCTGAAAACTGGAAGAAATATTATAAGCCAGTAAAGATTGGAAAAAATATTGTTATTAAGCCTACTTGGGAAACTTATAACCAAGAGGTAGGAGATATAATTATAGAAATAGATCCGGGAATGGCCTTTGGTACTGGAACCCATGAGACAACTATTCTGTGTATTGAAGCCTTAGAAAAATATGTGAAAGCAAATGACTTAGTCTATGATGTAGGTTGTGGTAGTGGTATTTTAAGTATTGTTTCAGCAAAGTTAGGAGCTAAGAAAGTAATAGGGATTGATATAGATGAATTGAGCATAAAGGCTTCAAAGGAGAATGTGAAAATAAATCAAGTAGAAGATGTAGTAGAAATAAGGAAAGGAAACTTACTAGATAAGGTCAGTGGCAAAGCTGATATTATAGTAGCCAATATAATTGCAGAGATTATAGTAAAAATGGTACCAACTTTAAAAAATTATATAAAAGATGATGGTATATTTATAGCTTCTGGTATTATAACTGATAAATTGGATGTTGTAAGGAAAGCATTAGCCCACAATGGCTTTAATATAATAGAAGAAAAAATTATGAAGGATTGGGTAGCAATAATTGCTAAATTAGAATAGGGAGGCTTTATGAATAGATTTTTTGTTGCTAAAGAACAAATACATGCTGATACTATCCAGCTTGAGGGTAAAGATGTAAAACATATAAGGGATGTTTTAAGATTAAAACCTAAAGATAGACTTGAAATAGTATGTGAAGGTAAATGCTATATATGTGAGATTTCTCAAATTGAGTCTAGTAAGGTAATAACTAGGATATTAGAAGTACAGGCTGGTAAAAATGAGCCGCCAATCTATATAAAGCTATTCCAGGGAATTGCTAAAGGAGATAAGATGGATCTAATAGTTCAGAAATGTACTGAAGTAGGTGTAAAGGAGATATTCCCTGTAGTAACCCATAGGACTGTTGTGAAGATAAAGGATAGGAAGAAGGAAAAGAAAAAAGTAGATAGGTGGAATAGTATAGCAGAAGAGGCAGCTAAGCAGAGTAAAAGGGATATTATACCTTCTGTTAGGGATATAATTACCTTCAAAGATATGGTAGAAATGCTTAAAGGTGAAGAAAACATAATAGTTCCCTATGAAGGGGAAAAGGCTGTAGGAATTAAGGAAGCTTTAAAGGGAGTTTCTGGAGATAGACTTAATATAGTAATAGGGCCAGAAGGTGGTTTTGAAGAGTACGAAATAGATATGCTAAAAGCCCATGGAGGAAAGATAGTTACTTTAGGACCGAGAATATTGAGAACAGAAACGGCAGGTGTTGTTACCCTTGCTATGGCACTGTACGAACTTGGAGATATGGGAGTGATAATATGATGAAAGTGGCTTTTTACACATTAGGCTGTAAGGTAAACCAGTATGAGACTGAAGCTATGGAAGAAATGTTTAAAAAGAGAGGCTATGAGATTGTAAGCTTTGAAGACAAGGCTGATATATATATTATAAATACATGTACAGTGACCAATTTAGGAGATAGAAAATCCAGGCAGTTTATAAGAAGGGCAAAGAAATTAAATGAAGATTCCATTGTAGCAGCAGTAGGCTGCTATTCTCAAATAGCCCCAGATGAGGTAGAGAAGATAGAAGGGGTAGATGTTATAATTGGAAATACTGATAAGGATAAAATAGTAGACATTTGTGAAGAGGCCAGAGAAAAAAATGAGAAGATTAATGTGGTGAAAAACATTAAATACCATAAGGAATTTGACAATCTAAGTATTGAAAAAATAGAATCTAGAACTAGGGCCTATATGAAGATACAAGATGGCTGCAACCAATTTTGTAGCTATTGTATAATTCCCTATGCTCGAGGGCCTATAAGAAGCAGGAGACTTGAAGATATACTAGTTGAAGCTGAAAGATTGGCTAAAGCCCACTTTAAGGAGATAATACTTACTGGCATCCATGTGGCCTCCTATGGCAAAGATTTGAAAAACATCAATTTGCTGGATGTTATTGAAAATATAAGTAAGATAGAGGGGATTGAAAGGATAAGGCTAAGTTCCATAGAGCCTACTTTTATAGATAAAGAGTTTATGGAAAAGGTTAAGGCTAATAAGAAGTTTTGTGACCATTTCCATCTATCATTACAAAGTGGTAGCAATAGTGTATTAAAAAGGATGAATCGTAAGTATACTACTGAAGAATATAAGCATATAGTAGAGTTGATAAGAAGCTATATGCCTGCTGCAGGTATTACCACAGACATTATTGTAGGTTTTCCAGGAGAGACTGAAGAGGAATTCCAAGAAACTTATGATTTTGTAAAGACCATTGGCTTTTCTAGAATCCATGTCTTTAAATACTCTCCCCGAAAAGGAACCCCTGCTAGCCAGATGGATAATCAAATCCACGGAAGTATTAAGCAGGCTAGAAGTGAGGAATTGATTAAACTAGGAAATCAATTGGCCAATAGCTTTATGGAAAGCTTTTTAGGAAAGACTATGGAAGTTCTCTTTGAAGAGGAAAAGGATGGATATTTTGAAGGCTATACAACTAACTATCTGCGAGTGAAAGTAAAAACAAGCAAGGACCTTCAAGGAAAAATACTGCCTGTAAAAATTATTGATAAAAAAGAGGATATTTTAGTAGGAAAAATAGAGGAATTCTAAAAATTGTGTAGAATATATTATTTTGAGGAGGTGAAAAGGTGGCAGATTGCATATTCTGTAAAATAGCAAATAAAGAAATACCTTCTGAAATAGTATATGAGGACGACAATATAATTGCTTTTAAAGATGCAAATCCTCAAGCCCCTGTCCATATACTTTTTATACCTAAAAAGCACATAGAATCCTTAAATGATTTGAGTGAAGAAGACTCTGCTTTAATTGGAGATATATTTTATAGAATAAAGGAATTGGCCAAAGATTTAGGCATTGCTGAAGAGGGTTATAGAGTAGTTAACAATTGTGGTAAATTAGGGGGCCAAACTGTATTCCATATTCACTTCCATTTACTTGCTGGACGCCAGCTTACTTGGCCACCCGGTTAAAATTTAGTTGCATAAAAGCTGGGGGTAATGTATAATTATCTAGTGTTGTATTCTTACAGTTGCAAACTTTAGCGCTCTATCCAGTTGCAGAGGGGAGGGGAGAAGGATGGCAGAAGTTAGAGTGGGAGAAAATGAATCTCTTGATAATGCACTAAGAAGATTTAAAAGACAATGTGCCAGATCAGGAGTTCTTGCTGAATATAGGAAAAGAGAACATTATGAAAAACCAAGTGTAAGACGTAAAAAGAAGTCCGAAGCGGCTAGGAGAAAAAAAGCAAGATATAGATAGGACGTAATGAAAGTAGACCTGGGTTTTTATCCCAGGTTTATTTAGTATTAGGTGAGTTATTATAAAATATTAAAAATGTAACATATAATAAAATATAGCCATATTTAATGAGCTCCTTATAATTGGCTAGGAGGTAAATTGATGAAGAGGACATTAATATTTATACTTTTGTTTATCTTTTTGCTAAATACTATCTCCTATGGACAGCAGCAAAATATGGAAGATGGAAGCTCCCAAGTAAAATTTGCTAAATTTATCTCCAGCTATCATATAAGTATTTTACTTCTTACTATTGGTTTTATAGGCATGATACTGGAGATATTTATTCCTGGTTTTGGCATTGGAGGCATTATAAGCTTAGTAGCCTTTGGCCTTTTCTTTGCTGGGAATATAATGGCTGGTAATTCTCAATGGACTTCTTTGATAGTATTTGTAGTAGGACTTATATTGCTGGTTATAGAGGCTATAGCTCCTGGTTTTGGTTTACCAGGAATATCTGGAATAATATTAATTGCCCTAGGAATCATACTTGCTATGGGGTCCATTAGGGAAGCCATAGAGTCCTTAAGTATTGCCATCATATTAACAACCATAATAACAGTATTACTAATAAGAAGAGGCTATAGCTTTAAAGCCCTAGATAAGGTGGTCCTAAATACTAATTTAGATAAAGAAAGTGGCTATGTAAGCTCTGAAGAAAAGAAGGAGTATTTAGGAAAGGAAGGTATAACCATCTCAGAACTTCGCCCTTCGGGAATTGTAGAAATAGACGGTGAAAGGCTAGATGTACTATCAGAAGGCGTATTTATACCGAAAGATACAAGGGTGAAGGTAGTAAAGGTAGAAGGAGCTAAGATAATTGTAAGGAGGTTATAGTATGCCAGGAAGTTCATTTTTATTCTTTGTTGGAATTGCCCTGTTGATTATCATCTTTTTAATCCTGTTTTTCACCTTCATTCCAGTAGGCTTGTGGATAACGGCTTACTTTTCAGGGGTAAGGATTGGAATTACCACCCTTATAGGAATGAGATTTAGAAGAGTGGTTCCATCAAGAATTGTAGTTCCTATGATTAAAGCAACTAAAGCAGGCTTATCTCTTGAAATCGACAAATTAGAAGCCCATTATTTAGCAGGGGGAAATGTTAATACTCTTGTGGATGCCTTAATAGCAGCCCAAAGGGCAAATATTGATTTACCCTTCGAAAGGGCAGCAGCCATAGACTTGGCAGGTAGAAATGTGTTGGAAGCTGTTCAAGTTAGTGTAAATCCTAAAGTAATTGAAACTCCAAAGATATCAGCTGTTGCTAAGGATGGTATTGAGGTTATAGTTAAAGCAAGAGTTACAGTAAGGGCTAATATTGAAAGGCTTGTTGGAGGAGCTGGGGAAGAAACTATAATTGCAAGGGTTGGTGAAGGAATAGTAACTACTGTAGGAAGCTCTGAGTCCCATACAGACGTTTTGGAAAATCCTGATTTGATTTCCCAAACTGTACTAGATAAGGGTTTGGATTCAGGTACTGCCTTTGAGATACTATCTATAGACATAGCAGATGTGGATGTAGGTAGAAATATTGGAGCTAAACTTCAAACAGACCAGGCAGAAGCAGATAAGAGAATAGCCCAAGCAAAAGCAGAGGAAAGAAGAGCTATGGCAGTAGCAAGAGAGCAAGAAATGATTGCAGAAGTACAGGCAATGAAAGCAAAAGTTGTAGAGGCAGAAGCAGAGGTTCCTCTGGCCTTAGCCAAGGCTTTAAGGGAAGGAAAAATTGGGGTAATGGATTATTATAATATGAGAAATATATTGGCTGATACCAATATGAGAAACTCTATTTCAAAGCTGGCAGAAGATGAAAAAGATGATGATAAGTAGGGGATCTATATGTCACCAGTAATAATTGTATTTTTCATCATAATATTTGTAGAGGTGTTTTTAAAGAGTATTAGGGACAAGAAGAAAATTCAGGATATGAGAAGGAATTCTAATTCTATTGAGCTTGAAAAACAAAAGTCCCTTATAGAATATGAATATGAAGAAATAGATGCTTATGAGATTGATGAAACTGAGGAAGTTGATGAATATGAGTCTGTAGACTATGGTAAAGAAATGGATAGGGAAGAAAAGGGCCATGAAACTATAAATGCTGGAGATGGCTATAAAAAAGAAATTGTATTAGACCCAAAAACAATGGATGATAAGCTAGAAAGCTATGAATTAAAAGGTAAGCCTAAAGGAAAGAAGAAAATAGAAAAAGAGCTTTTAAAAGGGCTAATCTTTTCGGAGATACTTTCTGAACCAAAGAGTGTTAGAAATATGAGAAAATAAATTGTCATAGGATTGAGTTCTATATTTAGGACTCAGTCCTTTTTTCTATGTAATACTGCTTTTCTTGTACGCATAAATTTATTACAGGGGAGGTTTGTGAAAATGGATAGGGACAATAAGATGTCAAATTTTAAATATAATATTTCTGAAGCCTTAGAACTTCCAAAGGACTTAATAATGGACTTACCTAAAATAGTCATGATTGGTAATATCCAAATGAATATTTCTAACCATAAGGGGATTATTGAATACACCAGGGAAGTGTTGAGGGTAAATTCCAGTATAGGGATTATTAAAATAAGTGGTAGTGATATGGAACTTAAGACTATTTTGTCTGAGGAAATAATCGTGAAAGGGAATATTGAAAAGGTTGAAATAATCGGATAAGGGGTGTGAAGATGGGCACTATAAAGACATGGAATTTTTTTAGGGGATATGTTATTATTAGAGTTGAAGGTTTAACATTAGAAAGATTTTTAAATTTAGCCGCATCTAACGACATATACCTTTGGGATATAAATAGGGTAGACTATACAGTACTAGAAATGAAGGTTACCATAAGGGGCTTTAAGGAGCTAAAAGAGATTGTTAAAAAAGTTGGCTGTAGGGTTGAACTAATAGATAAAAAAGGCTTACCCTTCATTTTATATAGCTTTAGACAAAGGAAGATGTTAGGTTTTGGCTTCATCATTTTTTTTGCTTTAATATTCTATTTATCCTCTTTAATATGGCATGTTGAAATAGTAGGGAATGAAACAGTCAAAACAGAAGATATATTGGAAGTATTAGAAAGAGAAAATATAAAGAAGGGCATAATAAAATACAGGATTGATGAAGAATATGTAGAATATATGTTATTGAAAGAATTTGATATATTTTCTTACCTATCTGTTAATATTGAAGGAACAAAGATGACCATTGAAGTAAAAGAAAGAGACTTGCCTCCTGAAGTAATTGATGAAAATATCCCCTGTAATATTGTAGCTACTAAAAAGGGGGTTATAGAAAAGGTTATAGCAAGGAATGGAAGGTCAGTAGTAAAAAAAGGGGATGTAGTTGAAAAAGGGCAAGTTTTAATTACTGGAATTATAACTGATGAATATTCAGAAATTGAAATGTATGTTCATGCAGAAGGAGAAGTATTGGCCAAAACCCTATATTCCTATAAGGTAGAAGAGCCTATAGAAAAAACTGTAAAAGTAGAAACGGGAGAAGTTTATGAAAGAAGGGAATTAAAATTTGGAGACAGAGTAATCCAATTTGCAAAAGGAGACATTCCTTTTGCTGATTATATAGAAGAAGTAAAGGAAGTAAAGCTATTCAATTTAGACTTTCAACTTCCCATAAAAATATTAGTCCATGAGTATAAGGAAGTTGAGACTAAAAAGGTTAAACAAGATGTTGAACTTATAAAGGAGGCAAACCATATAAAAGCAGTGAAAGAATTGAATAAACAACTACCAACTGATGCAAAAATACAATCAAAGGATGTAAAGCATTATGTAAAGGATAATGTGGTTACTACTTATGTGGTAGTTGAGGTTCTTGAAGATATAGGAGAAAAACGTATTTTACAGTAATAATATAAAGGAGGACTAAATTTGGCAAAAGATAAAAAAGAAAAAGAAATATATATTGAAGATTCTTTTATTATAGCCGAACTATTTGGTAAATTTGATGAAAATATCAAGATAATTGGGGAAGAATTTCCTGTAGAGATAGTATTAAGAGATGGGAAATTGGTTGTAATTGGTGATGAGACTGCCGTCCAATTGGTAGAAAAGCTTATCTATAAACTTATAGATATTATAAATAAGCAGAAAAGGCTTACCAAGCAAGCAATTAGATATTCCATCCAGCTGGTGTTAAATGGCCAAGAGGAAAGATTAAACGAGCTGCTAGATGAGGTTATATGTATTACTGCAGCAGGAAAAATAATTAAACCTAAGACATTAGGGCAAAAGAGATACATAGATAGTATAAGGAATAATGATATAGTATTTGGAATAGGGCCTGCTGGAACAGGAAAAACCTATTTAGCCATGGCTATGGCAGTTAATGCTTTCAAAAACAAGGAGGTTAATAGGATAATTTTAACAAGACCTGCTGTTGAGGCAGGGGAGCATTTGGGCTTTTTGCCTGGTGATTTAAAGGAAAAGGTAGATCCCTATTTAAGGCCTGTATATGATGCTTTATTTGATATATTAGGAGCAGAGACTTACATGAAGCTGGTAGAAAAGGGTTTAATTGAGGTAGCTCCTTTAGCATATATGAGAGGTAGGACTTTGGATTCTGCCTATGTTATATTAGATGAAGCCCAAAATACTACTGATGAACAGATGAAGATGTTTTTGACCCGCTTGGGCTTTGGCTCTAAGGCTATAATTACTGGAGATATAACCCAGATAGACCTAGCTAAAGGAAAATCTTCTGGCTTGATTACAGTTTCTAAGATATTAAAGGATATTCCAGGGATTGAGTTTATTTATTTATCAAAGCAGGATATAGTTAGACATCCCTTAGTGCAAAAGATAATAGAAGCTTATGAAAAGTACGAGGAAAAAGAGTAAGGAGTGCTTATATGAAGATATTAATCGATAATAGGCAGGATATAGTTGAAATAGATGACAGCATCTATAAAGCTATAGAAAGGGCCATTAAAGAGGTATTAAAGGTAGAGAAAAGGCTATTAGACTATGAAATTAGCTTATCCTTTGTTGATAATGCTGAGATTAGAGAGTTAAATAGATTATACAGAGGGATAGACAGGGAGACGGATGTTTTGTCTTTTCCAATGGAAGAGGGAGAAATACTCTTTTCTGGGAATATGTTAGGTGATATAATTATTTCTACGGAAAAAGCTTTAGAACAAGCAAAAGAATATGGTCATTCTCTGTTAAGGGAGATAGTTTATTTAGTTGTACACAGTATGTTCCATTTATTAGGCTACGACCATATGACAAAAGAGGATAAGGAAGTGATGAGAAGCAAAGAAAAAGAAGTTATGAGAAACCTAAAGATATTTAAGGATGAAAGGAAAGCACAGGAGAATGAGGAAGAGAAAAAGTTTAATTGATAGCTTTAATAATGCTGTTAACGGCATTATTTATTCCTTAAAAACTGAGCGCAATTTAAAAATCCACTTTACTACTGCTATTTTAGTGATATTGATTAGTTTGTTCTTCGATTTTACCAGGGTAGAATTTTTAATATTGTGTATTTCTATAGCTTTTGTATTAATGGCAGAGATGATTAACACAGCAGTTGAAAGGGTTGTGGATTTGATAACGGAAGATTACCATCCCCTAGCTAGATTGGCTAAGGATATAGCTGCTGGTGCTGTATTAATATCTGCCATTAATTCTTTAATAGTAGGCTATCTATTATTTTTTGATAGACTTGAACCTATTAACAATTTAGTCCTGTTTAAAATTAGGAATTCTCCTATACATATGACCTTTATAGCATTAGTATTGGTAATAATACTTACTGTAGTTTTAAAAGCCAGATTTTATAAAGGAAGAGGAACTCCCTTTCAAGGAGGGGCCGTTAGCGGCCATTCAGCTTTAGCCTTTTGTATAGCTACTATTATTTCTTTTATTGGAAATAATATTCTTATAAGCACATTAGTTTTTATTGTAGCAATATTGGTTGCAGAAAGCAGAGTAGAAGGCAAAATCCACTCTCCATTGGAGGTAATAAGTGGAGCTTTATTGGGAATTATTGTAGGTATGCTAATTTTTAAAGTTTTAGCCTAGGAAGGAGTGCTATGGATGGATATTAGTCTATTAATAAAAAAGGCCTTGGAAGCAAGAGAAAGGGCTTATGTGCCTTACTCCAACTTTAGAGTAGGAGCAGCCTTGTTGACAGAAGAGGGAGAAATATTTACAGGCTGCAATATAGAAATAGCTTCTTATTCTCCTACCTTATGTGCAGAAAGGACTGCCATATTTAAAGCCGTTTCAGAAGGCCATAAGAAGATTAAAGCTATTGCAGTAGTTGGAGATGCTGATTATACTTATCCCTGTGGTGTATGTAGGCAGGTTATTAGGGAATTTGGCAAAGACGCTACCATAATAGTAGCCAATAGGGTAGATGATTACAGAGTATATAAACTAGAAGACTTATTACCCCATAGTTTTGGACCAGAAGATTTACAAAAGAGTGAGGAGTGAAAGGATGTTTAAATCAGGCTTTGTAACTGTAGTAGGAAGACCAAATGTTGGAAAATCTACATTACTAAATCAAATTATAGGGGAAAAGATATCTATTGTATCTGATAAGCCTCAGACCACTAGAAATAAGATACAGCTTATATATACAACAGATAGCTGCCAGATAGTATTTTTGGACACGCCTGGCATTCAAATGCCAAAGAATAAGCTAGGAGAGTACATGCTAAGGATTTCTAAAGAAACCTTAGAAGAAGTAGATGTAATTGCTTATATGGTGGATACTAGCATGAAAATTGGTAAATTGGACAATTATATAATTGAACAGCTTAGGGGAATAAAGACCCCCATTATCCTCCTAATTAACAAAATAGACCAGGTTAGAAAAGGGGATGTGGCTTTATTAGTAGAAAAATATAAAAGAATGGATATGTTCCATGATATAATCCCTGTTTCTGCTAAGAATGGTGACAATATTGACTCTTTCATAGATTCCTTAATAGAACTTTTACCAGAAGGGCCTAAATACTTTCCAGATAATATGATTACTGACCAGCCGGAGCGCTTCATAATAGCTGAGATAATAAGGGAAAAGGCCTTAGAGAACCTTTATGAAGAAGTTCCCCATGGTATATTTGTAGATATAGAATTGATACAGAAAAGGGAGGATAGGGATTTAATAGATGTTCATGCAGTCATATACTGTGAAAGGGACTCCCATAAGGGAATAATAATCGGTAAAGGTGGAAGCATGTTAAAGAATATAGGTAAAAGTGCAAGAATGGATATTGAGAAATTAATGGGTAGTAAAATCAATCTACAGTTATGGGTGAAAGTAGAGAAAAATTGGAGAGAAAAGGAAAACAAGGTGAGATACTTTGGATATAAATAGTAGGAAGGTTAAGCAGCATGTATAGGAAAGTTGAAGGGATAATCCTTAAGGAAATGAGGTTTAAGGAGACAAGTAAAATACTTACCATTTTAACTCCTCAGTATGGGAAGATTTCTGCTATAGCAAGGGGGGCTTATAGGCCTAAAAGTCAAATAGTAGGTATTACCCAGCCCTTTGCCTACAACAGGTTTGTATTCTTTAAAGGAAGGAATTTTTATTATATTAGCCAAATAGATCCAATTGAATCCTATTATTCCGTTAGAGAAAGTATGAATCGTTTACTCTATGGTTCATATATGTTAGAGTTGGCAGATAGCTCCATATTAGAAGGAGAAGAGAATATAAAGATATTTCTGTTATTAAAGAAAGGCTTGAAAGTGTTGTCCAATCTCACAAGGGATTTTGTTAAATTTATAACTGCCTATGAGATGAAATTTATTTCTTTTTTAGGTTATAAACCTCTTTTAGATAGTTGTGCAGTATGTGGAGAAAAGACTTTTAAGGATTTGAGTTTTAGTATAGCTAGTGGAGGCCTAGTATGTAAAAGTTGCTCCTATTTGGTAAAAGATAGTTTCCATATTGATAGAAACATGTATAGGGCCATGAAGAGCTTACTTTATACCCCCCTTGATAAATTAGATGATATAAAAATTTCAAATAAAATAGCGTCTAAAATACACAATATTATGGTAAAATACATATTACATAATGTAGATAAGAAGGCTTTCAACTCTTTGGATATTTTAAGGTCCATAAGGAATGGAGGTGAATAGAGTGGATATTACCCTGGAAAAGATAGACAGTGTAGTTGCTAGAACTAATGTGAGCTATAAGGAAGCAAAAGAGGCTTTAGAAAAGACTAATGGAGATGTGGTAGATGCAATAATATACTTAGAAACTCGCAAACCTGGTTGGAAAGAAGAACTTTCAGATAGAAGCCATGAGATGATAGAGAAGGTTAAGGAAGTATTGAAAAAGGGCAATGTAACTAAGATTACAGTTAAAAAAGATGGTGAGCTTTTGATGAATATCCCCTTGACAGCAGCTGCTGTAGGTGCTTTTATATCTGTACCTTTGGCATTAATTGGTTTAGGAGGGGCTCTCTTATCAAAGTGTACCATTGAGATATTAAAGGATGACGGAGAGATTATAAATATCAACCAGTTAATAAGTGGAGAAAAGGAGTAAAATATATATGTCAAATATATAATTGTTGACAATGTAAAAAAATTTTGTTAGATTTATTCTATAAGAAAACAGAAGATATTCGTAATATTTGAAAGGCACTTCTTAACATATTCTGTTTAAATTCCATAAGCAGTAAATAGTAAATAGGGTTTGTACTACGGAAGTAACCTTTCGTCCCTTAGGGGATGTAAAGGTTTTCTGTTTGTATATACGTAACGAGGAGGTATAATTATGTACTTTCAGGATTTAATGTTGAAATTACTTGAATTTTGGGGAAATAAAGGCTGTATTATATTAGAACCTTATGATGTAGAAAAAGGTGCAGGTACTATGAGCCCTCATACTTTTTTGAGAGCCTTAGGACCAGAGCCTTGGAAGGTAGTTTATGTGGAGCCTTCTAGAAGACCAGCTGATGGTAGGTATGGGGAAAATCCTCATAGATTATATCAGCATCATCAATTACAGGTAATCCTAAAGCCTTCTCCCGATAACATCCAAGACCTATATCTAGAGAGCTTAAAAGCTATAGGTATAGATCCTTTGATGCATGATATAAGGTTTGTGGAAGACAATTGGGAAGCACCCACTTTAGGAGCTTGGGGCTTAGGCTGGGAAGTGTGGCTAGATGGTATGGAAATAACACAGTTTACATATTTCCAACAGGTAGGAAGCATAAACTGTGAATTAGAATCTGCTGAATTAACCTACGGCTTGGAAAGAATAGCCATGTACTTACAAGATGTGGACGATATATTCCAAGTGAAATGGAATAAGGATATAACTTACGGGGATATATTTAGAAAAGCAGAGTACGAACATTCTGTATATAGTTTTGAAAAGGCTAATATTGATACTTTAAAACATCTATATGAAGTATATGAGCAAGAAGCAAAGAATAATATAGAGGATGGCTTGATATTACCAAGTTATGACTATGTGTTAAAGTGTTCTCATACATTCAACCTATTAGATGCAAGGGGAGCCTTGAGTGTAACTGAGAGGACCCATTATATTAGTAGAGTTAGAAATTTAGCAAAGTTAGTTGCATCCAAATATATTGAGCATAGAAAGGAAATGGGCTATCCCCTACTAAAGGGAGGTAAAATAGATGAGTAACAATAAATATCTTTTAGAAATAGGTGTAGAAGAGATACCTGCTAGTTTTATTAATGGTGCTTTAGAACAGCTAAAGAACAATATAGGAAGTATGTTCAAAGAAAATAGGATAGAATACAAAGATATACATACTTATGCTACTCCCAGAAGGTTAACAGTTATAGTTGAAGGCTTGTCAGATAGACAGTTAGACTTGAAAGAAGAAGTAAAAGGTCCAGCCAAAAGGATCGCTTTTAATGAAGATGGTAGCCCTACCAAAGCTTTAGAAGGTTTTTTAAGAAGCAAAGGAATAGATGAAAAGGATATTGTTATAAAGGAACATAATGGGGAGGATTATGTATTTGCAAATATAGTAAAAAGCGGCAAAGAAACTGCAGAAGTAATAGCTGAAGAAATAGCTCATGTGATTAAGTCTATAACTTTCCCTAAATCCATGAAGTGGGGAGGAAAAAACATACGCTTTGCAAGGCCTATTAGATGGCTTGTTTCTATTTTCAATGATCGGGTAGTTCCTTTTGATTTGGAGGGAATAAAGGTTGGTAATGTTACAAGAGGCCATAGATTTTTAGGAAGTCAGCACATAGAGCTGAACTCAGTAGACGAGTATGTAACTAAATTAGAAGAAAACTTTGTAATAGTTGATCAAAATAAGAGAAAGGAAATAATTAAATACGGTTCAGAAAGGCTGGCTAAGGAAAAAGGCGGCAGCATATTAGCAGATGAAAGGCTGCTAGAAGAGGTAACCAATATAGTAGAGTATCCTACTCCCTTATTAGGAAAGATAAAAGATGAATATTTAAGCCTTCCTAAGGATGTAATCATAACACCTATGAAGGAACAGCTTAGATTTTTCCCAGTGGTAAACGACCACAATAGACTGTTACCCTATTTTGTTACTGTAAGGAATGGAAATGAGGAATATGCAGAAACAGTTATTAAGGGAAATGAAAAAGTACTAGGTGCAAGGCTGGAAGATGCTAAATTCTTCTACTATGAGGACATAAAAGAGCCTTTAGAAAACTACGTGGAAAGCCTAAAATATATTATCTTCCAGGATAAGCTGGGTACTCTATATGATAAGACTTTAAGAATACAAAAATTAGCAGCTAAAATAGGAGATTATCTGGAGGTAGGAGAAGAGACCCAGAAGAATCTACAAAGAGCTGCTTACCTATCAAAGGCTGATTTGGCAACTAAGATGGTTAATGAGTTTACAGAACTGCAAGGCAGAATGGGTATGGAGTATGCTAACCATTCTGGAGAAAATGAAATAGTAAGTACTGCCATCTATGAGCAATATCTACCTAAATTTACAGGGGATGAAATACCAACTACTACTGCTGGTGCCATATTGAGTATTGCAGACAAGATGGATACCATAGCTGGTTCCTTTGCTATAGGTATTCAACCTACTGGTTCCCAAGACCCTTATGGCTTGAGAAGGCAGGCTTTAGGTATAATTAATATAATATTAGAGAAGAGACTTAAATTAAGCTTAAGTGATGTAATCGATTATGCTCTATATATTTATGTAGAAAATCAAGGCTTAGTATTTGACTATAATGAAGTAAAGCAGGAAATAATTACTTTCTTTGCTGGCAGATTAAAAAATATGTTTGGTGATATGGGAATAAGATATGATATAATAGACGGAGTGTTGAGCGTAGGAATAGATGATTTATATGATCTTAAAGTTAGGGCTGAAAAGATAAACCAATACTTGGTAAAAAATGAAGAGATGCTTTCTGAAGTTTTAACTACTTTCAATAGGGTGATAAATTTAGCCAATAAAGCTGCATCTACGGAAGTAAAAAGGGATCTGCTGGTTGAGGAAGAAGAAGTTGAGCTGTATGATACTTTTAATAGAATTGAAGAAAGTGTTTTAGAACATCTGGATAAAAAAGCTTATGATAAAGCTTTAGAACAATTTATAACTCTCAAGGAGCCTGTGGATAATTTCTTTGACCATGTGATGGTTATGGTTGAAGATGATAAGTTGAGAGAAAATAGATTAGGCCTTTTGGCTAAAATATCAGAAAAAATGCTCATGATATGTGATCTGTCAAAGTTAGTAAAATAAGTCCACTTATGTGGACTTATTTTCAAATGAGATGGGGTGATTAAAATCCAATTAACAGAAAGGCAAGAAAAGATAATAGATATAGTAAAAGCTAACCAGCCTATTACTAGTGAAAAAATAGCCGAGAAGCTAAAGTTAACCAGGTCCACTTTAAGGCCCGATTTAGCTATACTTACAATGGCAGGCATACTAGATGCAAGGCCTAAGGTGGGATACTTTTTCACTGGAAAAACTGCCTTTAATGCCATTGCAGAGAAGATTAAAAGCATAAAAGTAGCTGATAGAAAGTCAGTGCCTATTATAGTAGATGAACAGACTAGCATATATGATGCTATTGTGACCATGTTCTTAGAAGATACAGGTACAATATTTGTTACCTCCAATGGTTATTTGTCTGGTGTAGTTTCTAGGAAAGACTTTTTAAAAAATGCAATTGGAGGAATGAATTTAAACAAAACTCCCATTGCTGTCATAATGACTAGGATGCCAAATATAATTGTAACGTATCCTGAAGAGAGCATTTTAGATGCAGCTATAAAGCTAATTGAGCATGAAATAGATAGCTTGCCAGTGGTAAAGGAAGTAGAATTAGAGAATGGGCAGAAAGCTTATAAACTAGTTGGTAGGGTTACTAAGACTACAATTACAAGGCTTTTTGTGGAGCTTGGAACCAACGAAGAATAGGAGGGGGATTATGGAGAAAAATATTACAATATATGTGCTTTCAGACTCTATTGGGGAGACAGGAGAGCAGGTAGCTAAAGCTGCAGTAAGCCAATTTCTTCCCTGTAAGTATGATATAGTGAGATTTCCCTATATAACTGATGAGGACCAGATAGATGAAGTAATGGAAGAGGCTAAAAATGAAAACTCCATAATAATATATACTATTGTGATAAATAAATTAAAACAATATATAGAAAAAAGAGCTAGAGAGTTTAATATCCCAACAGTTGATTTAATGAGTCCAACCATAGATGCTATACAACACATATTAGGCGTTGAACCAAAAAGGGAATCAGGAATTATAAGAAGGCTGGATGAAAAATACTTCAAGAAGGTTGAAGCAGTGGAGTTTGCTGTAAAATATGATGATGGAAAAGATGCAAGAGGGATTAAAAAGGCAGATATAGTTCTAATAGGAGTATCTAGAACCTCAAAAACGCCTTTAAGCATGTATTTGGCTCATAAGTATTTTAAAGTAGCCAATGTCCCTCTAGTACCAGAGGTTGCAGTTCCAGATGAATTATTTGAAAAGGATCCAAAGAGGATTTTTGGCCTAATAGCTAATCCTTTCAAGCTTAACGAGATTAGGCAGGAACGTTTAAAATCACTGGGCTTGAGTAATGATGCTAATTATGCTAGTATAGAAAGGATAAACTATGAACTTGAATATTCTAAGAGAATTATGGAAAAACTTAACTGTATGGTAATTGATGTTTCTAACAAAGCAGTTGAAGAAACTGCAGGCATAATTATAGAACAGATGAAATTAAATTTTGGTGATGAATTGGTGTAGAAGTGTTGTGTATACGACACTTCTTTTTAAACGCATTTCATAATCATAGTTTGTGGAGAAATTCCTAAAAAAATTGAAGGATTATGAGAACTTATGTTGTATATATAATTATATAACATAATTTTTAGAAGAGGTATGATTATGAATGTGCGTTTAGAACTTGAAAAAAGAGAGGAAATATTCCTTTCTGAATATGCTACTTTAAGTAAAAATAGCAAGGGAAGGCTAGTAGAAGAGGAGAAATGTAATATAAGGACTGATTTCCAAAGAGATAGGGATAGGATTATCCATTCAAAAGCCTTTAGAAGATTGAAGCATAAGACTCAAGTGTTTATTGCACCACAAGGTGATCATTATAGAACTCGCTTGACACACACATTAGAAGTTGCCCAAATTTCTAGGACTATAGCTAGAGCATTAAGGCTAAATGAAGATTTAGTTGAAGCAATAGCTTTAGGTCACGATTTAGGACATACTCCCTTTGGCCATATTGGGGAAGATATATTAAACGAACTACACTCTAAAGGTTTTAGACATAATGAACAAAGTTTAAGAGTAGTAGACTTTTTAGAGCATTCCCCTAATAGAATAGGCTTGAATTTGACCTATGAAGTCAGAGATGGAATACTAAATCATACTGGGAAAAAGAAGCCTGAGACTCTAGAAGGAAATGTGGTAAGACTTGCCGATAGAATAGCCTATATAAATCACGATATTGATGATGCTATTAGAGCTAACATAATTAAAAAGGAAGACTTACCTAAAGATTGTGTAAAACACCTCGGACTTACCCATGGAGAAAGAATAAATACCATGATTCAGGATGTAATAAGAAATAGTTTAGGTAAAAATTATGTATCTATGAGTGAAGAGATAGGCTACTATACAGATAAGCTTAGGGATTTCATGTTTGAAAGAGTATATTTGAATAAAACGGTTAAAAGTGAGACTGATAAAGCTAAATATATTATAGAGCAGATATTCCAGTACTATATGAAAAATTTCGACAAATTTCCTAAAGAACTTAAAAGCATATATACTTGTGATACCAGTAAAGAAGATATGATATGTGACTATATTGCTGGTATGAGTGATAGATTTGTTATAAATCTTTTTAAGGATATATTTATCCCTAAAACTTGGAAAAAATATTAATTAGGAAGAAAGAAGGATTTTCTTAATATTTGTCGAATATATATTTTGCTTGTTGTACATTGTCATATTTTTAAGGTGGTTGAGAATGGGGTACAAAATAACTGAAGAGCTCATTGAAAAGATCCATGATAGCTGTGACTTAGTAGATATTGTATCAAGATATGTCCATCTAAAGAGGTCTGGCAGCAATTTTGTAGGCTTGTGTCCTTTCCATAATGAGAAGACTCCTTCTTTTACAGTTTCCGGCGCAAAACAATTATTTCACTGTTTTGGCTGTGGAGTAGGTGGGGATGTTATTACATTTATTATGAAAATTGAAAATTTATCTTTTGTTGAAGCTGTAAAATATCTAGCTGAACTTCAAGGAATAGAGGTGGAAGAAGATAATAAGGCTAATTTGCAAATAAGAAAGGAAAAGCAAAATATATATGAGATAAACAAGCTAGCAGCTAGCTACTATTATCACATGTTAAAAAGGAATAAGACGGCTTTAAAGTATTTAGCAGATAGAGGTATTCCTTTGAATATTATCAATATGTTTGGTTTAGGCTATGCATTGGATAGCTGGAACCATATGTATAATTTTCTTAAAAGGAAGGGCTATAATGAGCAAGATATAGAAAAATCTGGTTTAATTAGCAGAAATAAGGAGAATACTAAGTATTACGATAAGTTTAGAAATAGAATAATGTTCCCTATAATTGATACAAGGAATAGGATATTAGGTTTTGGAGGCAGAGTATTAGATGATTCTAAACCAAAATATTTAAATTCTCCTGATACTTTAGTCTTTGAAAAAGGAAAAAATCTGTATGGACTCCATTTAATCCATAAAAATTCCAATAGGGAGAAGATTGTACTAGTGGAAGGATATATGGATGTCATATCCTTATTTAGCAAGGGAATAAACTATGCAGTGGCTAGCCTTGGTACTTCTTTGACCAAGGAACAGGCAAAATTGTTAAAAAGATATGGAAAGCAAGTTTATATATGTTATGATTCGGACGAAGCAGGAATAAAAGCTACCCTACGTGCATTAAATACATTGAGGCAGGAAGGAGTGGAACCAAAAGTAATAATACTTCCTGAAGACTATGATCCCGATGATTATGTAAAAGAAAAAGGCTTAGAGGGTTTTGCAAATTTAGAAGATAGTGCATTAAGCTATGTAGACTACAATATATTCATTTTGAGGAGAAAATACGATCTTTCTACTCCAGAAGGTAAAATTGCTTTTACTAAAAAAATTGCTAAAGTGTTGAGAGAATTGAAAAGTCCCATCGAACAAGATGTCTATATTGATAAGATAGCCAGGGATATAGATGTTTCAAAGGAAGCAATAAAAAGGGAAGTATTAGGTAGTGCTTATAGACAACCAATAAAAGTTAATAAGGACAAGTATATAAAAGCTAAAATAAGGCAGACTAAAGATATCATAAATCCTGTAGAGACAGTTATTGAGCCGGCCCAATTGACTGCTGAAAAGAACTTGATTGCGTTGATGATCAATAATAGAAGTTATTTTGAACTGATTAAAAAATATTTGAAAGAGGATGATTTCTCAACAGTCAATTGTAAGGTGCTAGCAAATATAATTTCCCAAGAATATGAAAACAAACCAGATAGGACAGAAATGAGTATTGATACTATTTTAAGTAGGTTATCAGAATATAAGACTAATGAGATAGATAATAACTTTATTCAAGAGATAGCAAGTATTCCAATAGATAAGGCCATCGAAAACATAGATCAATTCATAAAAGACCTTATAGATACAGTTAAATTTTATAATTTAAAAAAGGAGAGGGAAGAAGTATCTCGAAGAATAAAAGAAATTGAGGGAAAAAATACTTTAAGTGAACAAGAATTGGAGGAGTTTAAGAGGCTATGCTTACGTTTAACAGAATTAGACAAGGAGTTAAATACACATATATAAAGACCAGGGAAGGAGGGCACAAAATTGGTTAAAAAGAATAAGGATGACAAGCAAGTGGATAAGGATAAAAAGCAAGCTGTTAAAGATTTAATAGATAAGGGAAAGAAAAAAGGAATTTTAACATATAAAGAAATTATGGATGCGTTAGAAGACATAGATTTAGATGAAGAACAAATAGATAATATATATCAAACTTTAGAGGAGATGGGAATTGATGTGGTAGGAGATAAAGGGGAAGTTGAACTATTAGATACGGCAGATGATGAAAGTGTTGAGGAGGAAGATGATCTTTCTCTACCAAAGGGAATAAGTGTAGATGATCCTGTAAAAATGTATTTAAAAGAAATCGGAAAGATACCTTTGTTGACTGCAGAAGAGGAAGTTGCACTGGCTAAGAGAATGGAAGCAGGGGATGAGGAAGCAAAGAAGAGATTAGCAGAAGCTAACCTAAGACTAGTAGTAAGTATTGCAAAAAGATATGTGGGAAGAGGAATGTTATTTTTAGATCTAATACAAGAAGGAAATCTAGGCCTGATGAAGGCTGTTGAAAAGTTTGATTATAGAAAAGGCTTTAAGTTTAGTACCTATGCAACTTGGTGGATACGCCAAGCAATAACCAGAGCAATAGCAGATCAAGCTAGAACTATAAGGATACCAGTACACATGGTTGAAACTATCAATAAGCTGGTAAGAGTTCAAAGACAATTGGTTCAAGAATTAGGAAGAGATCCAACTCCAGAAGAAATAGGCAAGGAGATGGATATGGAACCTGAAAAGGTTAGGGAGATTATGAAAATAGCTCAAGAACCAGTATCCTTAGAAACTCCAATAGGTGAAGAAGAAGATAGCCATTTAGGTGATTTTATTGAAGATGATAATGTATTAGCACCCCAGGATGCAGCTACCTATACTATGCTTAGAGAACAGCTTATAGATGTATTAGATAGTTTAACTCCAAGGGAGCAAAAAGTTCTAAAGCTTAGATTTGGTTTAGAGGATGGAAGAGCTAGAACATTAGAAGAAGTAGGTAAGGAATTTGATGTTACAAGGGAAAGAATTAGGCAAATTGAGGCTAAAGCTTTAAGAAAGCTTAGACATCCAAGTAGAAGTAAAAAATTAAAAGACTTCTTAGAATAATCATAAAGATTCGCTTTGCGAATCTTTAATTATTAATGAAAGGGTAGGAAGGATATGTTATCAGAAAGGCTAAAGGCAATTGCATCTTTTATACCTAAAAACAGTATTGTAGCTGATATAGGAACAGATCATGGGTATTTGCCAGTATATTTAATAGAAAAAGGGATTTCCAAAAAAGTAATAGCAACAGATATAAGTATAAATTCCTTGGAGAAGATAAGCCAGCTGGTGAAAACAAAAGGCTTAGAGGAAAGAATAGATATTAGACAAGGAAATGGACTAGGGGTCCTAAAAGCCTTTGAAGTGGATACCCTTGTAATTGCAGGTATGGGAGGACTTCTTATTAGAGATATACTGGACAATAATAAGGATATAGCAAATTCAGTGGTCAATTTTATATTGCAGCCTAATGTGGCTTCCAAGGAGCTAAGAGAATACCTTTATGCAAACAGCTTTGAAATAGTAGATGAGAAACTGGTTAAGGAGTCTGGTAAGTTTTATGAAATCATATATGCAAAGAAGGGTAAGGCTTATATAAAGGAAGACCTATATCTAGAAATTGGAGAAAAGCTATTTTTGAATAGGGACCCACTTTTAAAGGAATATATTCAGCACAAGGTTTCAGTGGCAGAAAGTATTATTGCTGAATTAAAAGCAGTAAATTCAGAAAAGGGTAGGGAAAGGTATGAGGAATTAATGGAAAAGGTAAAAGCTTATAAGGAGGTGTTAGATAGACTTGAAAGCTTCTGATATAGTACAGTTGATGGAACAATGGGCTCCTCCCTATTTAATCGATGAGTGGGATAATACAGGCTTCCAATTGGGAGATATGGAAAAGGAAGTAAATAAGATAATAGTTGCACTAGATTTAGATAGGCAGGTCCTAAAAGAAGCCCTTGAGGAAAAAGCAGAAATGATTATAACCCACCATCCACTTATATTTAAGCCTTTAAAAGCTATAAGAAAGCAAAACTATAAGGAAAGTTTGATAATGGATCTTATAAGAGAAGATATAGTAGTATATAACGCTCATACTAATTTAGATTTGGCTGTTGATGGGGTTAATGATGAGCTGGCTAAATTGTTAAATTTGAAGAATGTACAACCTTTAAAAGTCAATTATGTGGAACCACTATATAAATTTGTTGTATTCGTTCCTAAGTCTCATGCTAGTACCATAAGGGAAGTTTTAGGTAATGAAGGAGCTGGCTTTATAGGAAACTATAGCCATTGTACTTACAATGTGGAGGGAATAGGAACTTTTATGCCCTTAGAGGGGACATCCCCTTATATTGGAGAGTTAAACAAGCTGGAAGAGGTAGAGGAAATCAGGATTGAAACAATTGTTGAGAAGAAGGCTCTAAAAAGGGTAGTTGCCAAAGTGTTAGAGCATCATCCCTATGAAGAAGTAGCCTACGATATATATCCCTTGGAAAATAAGGGCAAGTCTTTTGGCTATGGACGTGTTGGAGAAATTGCTAGGACTAAATTGGCTGAGTATTTAGATCTGGTAAAAAGGCAGCTAAATTTAGATAAACTAATAGTTTATGGAAATTTAGATAAAGA
>CALBUB010000130.1 GCA_937967955.1 uncultured Bacillota bacterium
TAGCATTACCTGTTATTCCTTCTTTAAAGATAACAGATTTAGGCTTGTTTGATGTAGATAAGTTTAAGTTTATAAATTTAGAAGTTAAGTAAGCCTGCGACTTAAGTCGTAGGCTTTATATTTTATGTTGCTTAATACAGATTAAAGTTAGTCAGTAAGAAAAAATCTTGCAACTTAGGAGAAATAAATTTGCATACTCATTTTTTGACTCATATTAAGATTGAGGGCTGGTTCCCTGGGCATATAAGGTCAACCTAAATTTAGGGAAATTTAGAAAAGATAGGCTTAAATTTGTTTTTTATATATCAACTGTAATTATGACATTGTAACTACAATAAATGCAAAATATTAAAAGCAAACATTCATATAAAAGAATATTCGGAAATTAATCATAACTTAAGAGAAGGAGGAAAAATTAAGCTAAAAAACATATAACTAACTAGTTGACATATTTTCATAAATAAGTTAATAATATATAAAATAGTATTAATATTTTATTGGGTGAATTTATTTAAGTAATATACTTCAATTGTTAACATTTTAAGGTTAAGGAGGGAAGGACATGATAAACAATGCCGATATTTCAAAGGCCATGACCATAGACCTTGGCCAAATTTTTGACGAACTACCCCCTATGCCTAAATTTGTAGAAGGCATAAGGAGGGCTCCAAAGAGGGAATTTACCCTATCTAAAAAGGAAACAGAAATAGCCCTTAAAAATGCCCTCAGATACATACCAGAAAAATGGCATGAACAGTTGGCGCCAGAATTTTTGGATGAACTTCTTACCTACGGTAGAATATATGGTTATAGATTTAGGCCAGAAGGAAGGATATACGGAAAACCAATAGATGAATATAAAGGAAAAAGTATAGAAGGAAAGGCTTTCCAAGTGATGATAGATAACAATCTAGATTTTGAAGTAGCCCTATATCCCTATGAACTAGTTACCTATGGAGAAACGGGACAAGTTTGCCAAAACTGGATGCAGTATCAATTGATAAAGAGGTATTTAGAAGAGTTGACAGAAGACCAGACTTTAGTAGTAGTATCTGGCCATCCACTAGGCTTATTTAGATCTAATCCTAATAGCCCAAGGGTCATAATAACCAATGGCTTGATGGTAGGCATGTTTGATGACCAAGAACATTGGAATAAAGCTGCAGCCATGGGAGTAGCTAACTATGGTCAAATGACAGCTGGAGGCTGGATGTACATTGGACCTCAGGGAATAGTCCATGGAACTTATAACACCATCCTAAATGCTGGAAGGATTAAATTAGGAATAGAAGAAGACCTAAGAGGCCACCTATTTGTAAGCTCTGGCCTAGGAGGCATGAGTGGTGCCCAAGGAAAAGCTATAAAAATTGCTAAAGGAGTAGGAATAATAGCAGAGGTAGACTATTCAAGAATACAAACAAGGCTTGACCAAGGCTGGATAGATACAGTAGTGGATGATATAGAAGAAGCCTTTAAATTGGCAAAAGAATATATGGACAAGAAGGAACCAATTGCTATTGCCTACTATGGAAATATAGTAGATCTGCTTGAGTATGCAGTGAAAAACAACATACATATAGAACTATTATCAGACCAGACTTCTTGCCATGTGCCTTATGATGGAGGCTACTGTCCACAGGGGATAACTTTTGAAGAAAGAACTAGGCTTTTAGCTGCAGATAGGGAGAAATTTGTGGAATTAGTCAACAAATCTCTAATACACCATTTTGAGCTTATAAAAGAGCTGGTAAATAGAGGTACCTACTTCTTCGATTATGGTAACAGCTTCATGAAGGCAGTATTTGACGCAGGTGCCAAGGATATAGCTAAAAACGGCAAGGATGAAAGTGATGGCTTCATATTCCCTTCCTATGTGGAAGACATAATGGGACCAATGCTATTTGACTATGGCTATGGCCCCTTTAGATGGGTGTGCTTAAGTGGAAAACGTGAAGATTTAATTAAGACTGATAAGGCTGCTATGGAGTGTATAGATCCAAACAGGAGGTTCCAGGACAGAGACAATTGGATATGGATAAGGGATGCAGAAAAGAACAATTTGGTAGTAGGAACCCAAGCTAGAATACTATACCAGGATGCCATAGGCAGAATGAAGATAGCCCTTAAATTTAATGAGATGGTAAGAAAGGGAGAAATAGGCCCAGTAATGCTAGGAAGAGACCATCACGATACAGGAGGTACCGACTCACCCTTTAGGGAGACCTCAAATATATACGATGGCAGCAACATAATGGCAGATATGGCAACCCACTGCTTTGCAGGAAATGCAGCTAGAGGCATGAGCTTAGTTGCCCTACACAATGGAGGAGGAGTCGGAATAGGTAAAGCTATAAATGGAGGCTTTGGACTAGTACTAGATGGAAGTGAAAGGGTAGACAACATAATAAAACAAGCAATGCCATGGGATGTAATGGTAGGGGTAGCTAGAAGATCCTGGGCAAGAAATGAGCACGCAATAGAGACAGTAATTGAATACAATAAAGAATTTAAAGATACAGATCACATAACCCTTCCATATATTGCAGATGATGAATTGGTTAAAAAATTAGTTGATGAAAAATACGGAAAATAACCTTGGCAGAAGAGGGCTAGTCTTAAATGAATTGCAAAGGGGGACCTGTTTTGAAGAAAATAATTATAGACGGTAATAGTTTAACCTTAGAGGATGTTGTCCAAGTTTGCCGACATTATAGGGAAGTGGAATTATCTCAAGAAGCTAAAGAAAATATACTAAAGTCTAGAAAGGTAGTAGATGATTTTGTAGAAAATGAACAAATAGTATATGGAATAACCACAGGCTTTGGAAAATTTAGCGATGTAACCATATCCAAGGAGGATTCAAAGCTTCTCCAGAGGAATTTAATTGTATCCCATGCTGTAGGGGCAGGGGAGCCTTTCCCAACAGATGTAGTTAGAGGCATAATGCTTCTAAGGATAAACAGTTTAGCAAAGGGCTACTCAGGAGTAAGGTTAGAGACTATAGAGACTTTAATAGAAATGCTAAATAAAAGGGTCCATCCTGTTATACCAGAAAAGGGTTCTTTAGGTGCAAGTGGTGATTTGGCTCCCCTCTCCCATATGGTCCTCCCTATGCTTGGTTTAGGTAAAGCCGAGTATCAGGGAGAGATATTGGATGGAGCAGATGCCATGGCTAAGGCAGGAATAGATACCATCGAATTAACTGCTAAGGAAGGACTGGCTTTAATAAATGGAACCCAAGCTATGACAGCTGTTGGTGCCCTTACAGTTTATGATGCCATAGACTTATTAAAGGTAGCCGATATAGCTGCTGCATTGAGCTTCGAGGCGCAAAATGGGGTTGTAAATGCCCTAGATAGTAGAATCCATAAATTGCGTCCTCATAGGGGACAAATGGATACAGCTGAGATAATACTAAAGCTTCTTCAAGGCAGCCATATGACTTCAAAACAAGGGGAGATAAGGGTACAAGATGCCTATGCTCTAAGGTGTGTTCCTCAAGTCCATGGAGCAAGCAAGGATGCCATTAACTACGTGAAGGAAAAGATTGAAATAGAAATAAACTCTGTTACAGACAACCCATTGGTATTTCCTGACACTAAGGAAGGCCTTTCGGGAGGAAACTTCCATGGTCAGCCTATGGCCCTTAGTTTAGATCTCTTAGGTATAGCTTTGTCAGAGATAGCTAATATCTCAGAAAGGCGTTTAGAAAGGTTAGTTAATCCAGCTTTAAGTGGACTACCTGCCTTTTTAGTTGAAAAGGGAGGTCTAAACTCTGGCTTTATGATAGTCCAGTATTCGGCAGCGGCCTTAGTTTCTGAAAACAAGGTGTTGGCCCATCCGGCCAGTGTAGATTCCATTCCATCATCAGCCAACCAAGAGGATCATGTCTCCATGGGAACCATAGCTGCAAGAAAGGCAAAGGAGATAATGGAAAATACAAGAAGGGTACTGGCCATGGAGCTAATGTGTGCCTGCCAAGCTATAGACTTAAGGGGCAATAAAGGGCTAGGTTTAGGAACGAAGGCTGCCTATGAATTAATTAGGAAGGAAGTAGACACCCTTGTAGATGACAGGCCTCTTTATGAGGATATTAATAAATGTGAATATTTAATAACAAGTAGAAAACTAATAGAAAAAGTAGAAAGTGTAGCTGGAGAAATAAACTTTTAGTTTTATAAGGGTAAATGCAAATAGGCTCTTCCTATTTGCATTTACCCTATGGATATAAAAAGAAAGGAGGGAATTAGAAGCTTTTTTTCATATTTTAGCTAGTATATTAAATAAAAATAAAAAATAGAGAGGTGAGCTTATGCCAGTTATTGTATCTGTACTGGTAATGACAGTACTGTGCTTACTTAAGCTAAATGTAATCATAGCTTTGATAATTTCTGCTTTAGTTGCTGGTGTTATGTCCGGCATGAGTCTTACAGACAGCATGTCTACTTTAATAGCTGGTATGAGTGGTAATGCTGAAACAGCTCTTAGCTACATCCTATTAGGAGCCTTAGCAGTAGCCATCAACCAAAGTGGTATTGCCAATAGGCTTGTGGTAAAGCTTACCGGCGTATTAAAGGATAGAAGAATATTATTCGTCCTAATAATAGCCTTTGTCTCATGCTTCTCACAAAACCTGATTCCTGTACACATTGCCTTTATTCCTATACTGATTCCACCACTACTTGGAGTCATGAACAGGTTAAAAATTGATAGGAGAGCTGTTGCTTGTGCTTTAACTTTTGGTCTAAAAGCTCCTTATGTAATGCTTCCCGTTGGATTTGGATTGATATTCCATAATATTATAAGGGATGCCCTTATTGATAATGGTATGGAAGTAGCTACAAATATGGTTTGGAAATCCATGTTGCTGCCAGGAATAGGTATGATTATAGGTTTATTTTTGGCTGTGTTATTCACTTACAGGAAGCCAAGAGAGTATAAAGATGTTAACCTTGATGAGGTTGCAGTAACTGTAGAGAATTCTAAAATGACTAGGGAAGAAATAGGGGTGCTTATAGGTGCTATAATAGCCTTTGTAGTGCAAATTATTACAGAATCCCTTCCAATAGGTATATTGACTGCTTTATTAGTAATGCTTCTCTTTGGATCCTTTAAATTTAAGGATATTGATAAGTTGGTAGAAGGCGGTATTGGAATGATGGGCTTTATAGCCTTTGTAATGTTAGTTGCATCAGGCTATGGCAATGTTTTGAGGGAGACTGGAGCTGTAGAAGCTTTAGTAAACAGTTCCGTAGAGTTAATAGGCGGCAGCAAGCTTATAGGAGCTTTCGTAATGCTATTGATAGGTCTAGTAGTAACCATGGGAATTGGAACTTCCTTCGGTACAGTTCCTATTATCGCCACATTCTATGTGCCTTTGTGTATGCAGCTAGGGTTTAGTCCAGCAGCTACCATATGCTTAGTAGGTGTTGCTGGAGCTTTGGGAGATGCAGGTTCTCCAGCTTCTGACAGTACCTTAGGGCCCACCTCTGGACTGAATGCCGATGGTCAGCATGATCACATATGGGATACTTGTGTACCTACATTCCTCCACTACAACATCCCACTAATCATATTTGGAACAATAGCAGCCATGATATTATA
>CALBUB010000131.1 GCA_937967955.1 uncultured Bacillota bacterium
CCATCGGTAATAACCAGCAGCTTATGGTATGTAGGTACTTCTAAAATTGCAAAATGGGTCATAAGTCTGCCAGTTCTTATTCCCCTTTCCTTATCCACTACAGCCTTTAAAAGATCTGCTGTCTGGATTTTTCCCTTCATTATAGAGTTAACCTTATTTTCCTTAACAAGCTCCACTGCCTTGTAGGCTGCTTGTCTTTCATCCAATATATCTATAATAGCCTCATCTTCTAAGGTATAATTGTTTTTTTCCATAATCTCCTTAATTTTTTCTTTACAGCCTATTAATATAGGTTCTACTATATTATCTTCCTTTGCCTTAAATACAGCCTCTAAAGTATGTTCCTCATGGGCTGCCACCACAGCTACCTTTTTCTTTTCTTTAAAACTTGCTACTTGCTTGATCAATTGGTCAAAGTTTCTTATCACCATAGCAACCCCCCATTTTTATATTGTATATATTATCTATTGGCAAGGGTTTTCCCTTGCCAATAGTATATTTTAAGCTTCTACCAGTGCTGAATCTTCACTTACTGCAGCCATACCTTCACGGAAGGCCTTTATATTTATATCAATAAATTCCTTCTTAACTGTATTTTTGATTACTTCCTCCCAATCTATATGATTTAGAGCCATAGCTTTAACTAAGGCGCCTAATAGTACCACATTCATCACTTTAGCATTACCTAGGTCTAGGGCAATTTTTGCTGCATCTATTACGCTGGTGGCTGCCTTTTCTTTTAGTAGTTCAATTATTCCTTCTGGATAATCTGCTTTACCCATAAGGATTGGTGCAGAAGGAATCTTATAAGCATTTACTACCACTTTACCTTCTGGTTTTAAGAATTCTAAATATCTTAAAGCTTCCATGGCTTCAAAGGCGACTAGTATGTCTGCCTGTCCTTTTCCTATAATAGGAGAATGTACCTTATCTCCATACCTTATCTGAGTGGAAACGCTTCCACCCCTTTGACTCATACCGTGAATTTCTGATACCTTCACATCATAGCCAGCTTCTACAAGGCCTGTTGCTAATATATTACTAGCTAAAATGGTACCTTGTCCGCCTACTCCTACTAACAATATGCTCTTAGTTTCCGCCATATTATTCACCCACCTTACTAATAGCATTTGTTGGACAAACTTGTAAACATAATTCACAGCCTACACATTGGATTGATATAATTTCTGCCTTCTTTTCAGCCTTATTGAAGGAAATAGCTGGACAGCCAGTATTTATACACATTTTACATCCTATACACTTTTCTACATCTACCTGGCATTTTCCTTCTAAAGGTTTGAATTCTTTTTTGTCTATTTCAGACCATTTTTTGAGTACACAAGGATATCTTACCACTAATACTGCTGGTTCATCTAGTTCAAAGGCCCAGTCTAAAGCTTCTTTCATTTTATCTAATTCCATTGGGTTTACAGTTTTTACATGCTCAATTCCTATAGCTTTTACTACATCTGCAATGTTTACCATATGGGTCAATTCACCATCTATAGTATAGCCTGTTCCAGGATGATCCTGATGGCCTGTCATACCAGTTACCCTGTTGTCTAGTATACATGTAATAGTGTTAGATTTATTATATACCACATCTAAAAGGCTATTTATACCTGAATGGAAGAAGGTAGAGTCTCCTATAACGCTTACTACCCTCATATCTTTACCATATTTATCAAATACCTTCTTAGCTCCATGGCCTACACTAATACTTGCTCCCATACAAATAGTAGTATCCATAGCATTTAATGGAGGGGCTCCACCTAATGTATAGCAGCCTATATCTCCTGTTATCATCACATTCTTTTTCCTACTTAGGGCATAGAAGAAGTTTCTATGAGGACAACCAGCACAAAGGCTTGGAGGTCTAGCTACTACCTTAGACTTATCATATTCTATAACTGGAGTTTCTTCTTCTAATAGTGTGGCTGCTACAATTTCTGGGTTTAGCTCCCAAATATTAGGTATTCTATCCTTTCCTATACAATCTATTCCAGCAGCCTTAATTTGGGTTTCTAAATAGGGTTCTAATTCTTCTATTACATATAGGGTTTCTACTTCTTCTGCAAATTTCTTTATCTTCTCCATGGGTAGAGGATAAGTAAAGCCTAGCTTTAGGTAGGAAGCCCTATCTCCAAATATTTCCTTTGCATATTCAAAGGCTACTCCAGAGGATATAACTCCTATTTTTTTGTCATTCCATTCAATATAGTTTAGCTCTGTTTCATTGGAAAACTTCTCTAACTCTTTAAGCCTTTCCTCTACTTTTACATGTAGCTGTTTTGCTACAGCTGGTGCCGTATAATATTTTTGTAAATTCTTTACATAAGGCTTAAGGGGTACTTCTTTCCTTTCTCCTACTTCTACTAAAGACTTGCTATGGCAAACCCTTGTGGTCATTCTAAGCATCACAAGAGTATCATATTTTTCACTAATTTCCATAGCTTTAATTACCATATCTTTAGCTTCTTGGCTATTGCTTGGCTCCAGCATAGCTACCTTTGCATGGGGTGCATAGAGCCTGTTATCCTGCTCATTTTGTGAGGAATGAAGGCCTGGATCATCGGCTACTACTAAAACCATACCTCCATTTACTCCTGTATAGCCTGCAGTAAAGAAAGGGTCTGCAGCTACATTTAAGCCTACATGCTTCATGGCTGCTAAAGATCTAGCCCCTGCAATTGATGCACCTAAAGCAGCTTCAAAGGCAACTTTTTCATTAGGTGCCCATTCGGAAATGATTTCATCATAATTAGCTATGTTTTCTAGTATTTCTGTACTGGGTGTACCAGGATATGCAGCAGCAAAGTGTATACCAGCTTCATAGGCTCCTAAAGCCACTGCTTCATTACCAGTCAACAGCTTTTTCATTCATAGCCCTCCCTTTTGTTAATGATTATATTTTTTATCTAATTTCATAGCTTTCTGTTACATTTTCTTTGTCCATATATTTACCTAATAATGTGAATATCATAGCTCCCATAACAGATGGGAATATCCATCCAAAACCTGCTTCTCCTAAAGGAAGTATTTTAACTATTCCACTAAGGCTTGTTAATGCTTTTATTCCTACCATTTCACCAAACAAGCCTAGCCCTTCTGACAAGGATGTTATAAATGCTCCTATAACAGCTCCCATATAGGTCCAATCATGTTTAATCTTTTTGTCAAATATAGACATTAATATGAGTACAATTACTACAGGATAGATTGCTGTTAATACTGGTACTGCAATGTTTATAATAGCGTCAACCCCTAGTAATGAGATAATAAAGGCTACTACTACAGCCACAGTTACAACTGTCTTATATGTAAGCTTGCCATCAGTTATTGTTTCAAAATAATTACCACAGGTTGATACAAGACCTGTTGAAGTGGTAAGACATGCTGATGCAACAGCAATACCCATTGCAAGCCTTCCAAAGTTACCCATAAGCAATGTAGTCATTCCAATAAGTATATCTGTTCTTGGAGTATCTGTTGTAAAGTAGCTTCCTACTGTTGCACCTGCATAGGTTAATCCACCGTAGACAAAAGCTAAAAGGACAAAGGCAACTATTCCTACTCCAGTACCAGCCTTTAACCTAGTTTCCTCATCTTCATAACCTCTCCTAACAAGGTCTGTAATAACTAAGCCAGCCATAAGAGCTGCTCCTAGTCCATCCATAGTTTGATAGCCTTCTTTAAAGCCATATGTAAACAGGCCTGTCTCATCAGTAGTCATCATAGGGCCAGGTGGAGATACAATACTCATCACCACAATTACAGCTAATATGACCAATAATATAGGAGTTAAAATATTACCTACATAGTCTATTACCTTGCTTGGATTTATTGCTAACCACCAAGTAAGTGCAAAAAATATTATTGCTGTTATAATAATGGAAACACTATCTCCAAATAATGGCTGTATAAATATTTCATGGGTGGTTGCTCCAGTTCTTGGAACTGCAAATAAGGGTCCTATAAAAAGGATTGCTAAAGTACCTAATAGCTTAGCAAATTTAGGGCTTACTCTTTTTCCTAAATCATCTGCCCTTCCACCTAATCTCATAGTCACTAAAACCCCAATTATAGGAAGCACAGGATCTGTCAGAAGAAAACCAATCATTGACTGATACCATCTATCTCCAGACATAACTCCTAGATATGGTGGGAATATTAAGTTTCCAGCACCGAAAAATATTGCAAATAGTGCAAAGCCACAAGTTATAATATCTCTCCTTTTTATCTTCTCCATAGACGTCCCATTCCTTTCTGTCCTAATTTCCATTAAATAGTAAACAAGTGTCCTTTATGCTTAAGACATCAGATTCAGTGGTTTTCCTTACTCAAATGTCTAACATTTTTAATAGTTTAATACCACCCCCTCAATAGAAATTGTAAGAAACCGTTTTTCTAACCGAATATGTACTCACCTATATTTAATAGCAAAATATATGCCAACAATATTGACTCTTGTGATAATTTTTTATAAATACTTTTTATGCCCATAATTTAGAATTGTCTGAATCATTTGTTATTTTTTTGTCATTTATTGTAGACTTTTGTATTAAATAACAAACGGGACAAATGGGTTAAATATTCGCCCCATTTATCCCGTTCCTTTCATTGTTAAATACCTTAGAAAATTCCTGCCTTCTTCAGTAATTATGGTTCCACCTCTTCCTTGAGTTATGGTAACCATAGAATACTCATTAAGCTTATTTAATATCCTCCTTACTTGCTGTTCTGTTAAGAATAAGCCCTTTTCCTTAGCAGCTCTACTTATACTCCTTCTTCCCACTCGCTTATCGCTAATATAAGCCTTTTCTAACTCTTCTAATACGAATATATACTTTCTTATATCCTTTCCCATATCTTCTAGCAATTCCATAATCATCCCATTGTTGGTTATATTCACTTCTTCTATAGCTTCTCCATTGTAAAAGGGAAGATCTTCCGCCTCTATTACTTCTTTGTCAAGGTTTATAAAGTATTCTACATAATTTCTCAGCTCCCTTACATTGCCATCCCAATTATAGCTTAATAGCATATCTTTGGCTTTATCAGAAAGCTTAAAATTGCTGTTGAATTCCTTCTTGAAATTCTCTATAAGGTATAATATATCTTCCTTCCTATCCCTTAAGGGGGGAATGTATAAAGGAAGTACATTTATCCTATAGTATAAGTCCTTCCTAAATTGGCCCCTTTCTACTAGCTCCTTTATATTCCTATTGGTGGCTGCAATTATTCTAACATCCACATTTATTATCCTATCGCCACCAATTCTAACTATTTCCCTTTCCTGCAGTACCCTTAATAGCTTTACCTGTAGTCTCATGGGCATTTCAGTTATTTCATCTAAGAATAAAGTCCCCTTATCGGCAATTTCAAATAAGCCTGGTTTTCCTCCTTTTTTGGCTCCTGTAAAGGCTCCTTCCTCATAGCCAAATAGTTCGCTTTCCAATAGGCTTTCAGGAATAGCACCACAGTTGACTGCTACAAACTGCTTATTCCTCCTGGGAGAATGATTGTGGATTGCTTGAGCAAATAGCTCTTTTCCAGTGCCTGTCTCTCCAGTAATCAGTATAGATGAATTAGATTTAGCCATCCTTTTAGCTATTGCCTTACACCTTTTTATGGCAGGGCTATTGCCTATAATGTCAGCAAAATGGTATTTAGCTATATAGCCTTTCCCTATTAATTTTTTCCTTAATATATGCTGTTTTCTTTCCATATCACTGTATTTTCTTATGATTGCAATGGCACCATACAGTTTCTTTGAGTGGATCAAAGGGGAAATAGACACCACCACATGATAGCCCCTCATATTTACTATTCTCTCTTCAATAGGCTCAAGCTTTTCTAAAACTTCCTTAAAGGGTAGTTGGGGGAAAAGCTCTACTCCTTTTTTGTTAAGTACCTTATCCCTAACTAAACCTGTTATATTCTGGGCTGCCTCATTATATACAAATACCTTTTCTTCCTCATCTATTCCAATTACTCCTGCATCGATAGTCTGCAGCAAAATGTCCAATTGGCTTTCCCTACTGTTGGTTATACTGAATAATTCCGCCAAGCCAAAGTTGGCTGTTTCCAATTCTTTATAGCTTCTTCCTATATCCTTCTTATTAATAAGGGACATAAGGTCAAACTTCATTCCTATATCTATAATGGTGTTAAAATCCAAAAGGCTGTTGCCTATATTGATTATCCTTTTTGCCTCTTCAGGTACATGGTGGGATTGACCTAGTATGATTACAGTTTTATCCCCTAGTTCAGCTCTATTTAAGTCCCAATAGGATTTTAAATTGAGCCTATTTCCTAAAAGCTGATATAGGACGGATATAATCTGGATTGTCATCTCTGGAGTTTCATCTACTATCACTACTTCTGTACCTGCTGGAATTTCCATCAGCTTTTCCAAACCTTTTTTAGATATGGTCCTATTGGCAAATATTAGTTCCACACCTTCTTTTAAATACTTCCTTATCCTTTCAAACATATCATGGGAGGGTATAAGGGCAACATCGGAAGTAATTTCCTCTATGGGATTACAGCCAGCCATACATACCTTTTCTATATTTATAGCATCTGAAAAGAGACTCTTTATTTGAGCATAGTAGCTATTAACCGTTTCTTGACTATAGCTAACAATGGTTAGGGATTTCTTCATAGAACACTCCTTTCCAAAGGACTAGGCTTAGTGCTTTTATTCTAACATTTTAACAAGAATTGTTCAATTTTGAATGTTTATAATCTTATCTAACAAATAACATATAAATAAAGATATAAAAATAACAAAGCTGCTATTTTAGTGTTATTTTTCCTTATAGTTGGGTATAAAGTTATTGAAAGTTAACTGCTCATTCCTTATACTTTTCTTACAACTCCTGTAAGAAGTAAATGGGTTAAAAGGGTAAATATATTCCTTTTAACCCAATTTTTTATGTTAAATTTAATTATAAGAAAAGGCACCTATTGGTGCCTTAACAAACAGCTACTGTTCTCTTGCTATTTCCATTATCTCCTCCACATTATCCAAAGCCAAAATAAGTTCAGGAATAACCTCATGTACATCTCCTACTATTCCATAATCAGCAATATGGAATATGGGAGCATTTTTATCCTTATTTATAGCAACTATACGTTTAGAATCTTTCATACCAGCTGTGTGTTGAATAGCTCCAGATATACCACAGGCAATATATAACTCTGGCCTTACTGTTTTACCTGTCTGGCCTATTTGGTGTTCTTGACTAATCCAACCAGCCTCTACAGCAGCACGACTAGCCCCTATTACTCCTCCCAACTTTTCAGCCAATTTTTCAAGAAGCTTAAAGCCTTCTGGCCCTCCTAAACCCCTACCACCAGCTACTATTATCTTTGCCTCCTCCAATTTCATTTGTAAACTACTTTCCTTTATATATTCTATTACCCTAGTCCTAATATCTTCTTCCTTAAGTTGAGGAACAAACTTCTCTATCTTTCCCCTTCTATTATCGTCATATTTAGCCTTCTCCATGACTCCTGGCCTTATTGTAGCCATCTGTGGCCTGTGGTTAGGACATATAATGGTTGCCATCAGGTTTCCACTGAAAGCCGGCTTTGTTTTAAGCAGCCTCCTATTTTCTAAATCCACATCTAGCTCTGTACAATCGGCAGTAAGACAAGTGTGTACCCTAGCAGCCACTCTTGGTGCTAAATCCCTTCCTATTTTAGTGCCACCTATTAAAAATATCTCTGGCTTTCTCTCCTGGATAAGCTGGCTTAGGACCTTTGTGTATGCATCTGTAGTGTATGTTTCCAATAGTTGACTTTCTCCATATATGACCTTGTCTGCACCATACTTAATCAGTTTATCTGCTAGTGCTTCCACCTGGTAGCCTAAAAGTATGGCTGTAAGTTCTGTATTCAACTTGTCGGCTATCTTTCTACCCTCTCCTATCAACTCTATAGCTACATCTAGTAGATTTCCTTCTCTCTGTTCTGCCAATACCCAAACTCCCTTGTAGTCTTCTAGTTCTTTGTGTACCATAGGAGAAGCTTCTTGGTCTGCACTGCACACCATACTAATTCCATCTGCTATCCCGGTCATAATCAAGCCTCCTTATAACTAAATGATCTTCTCTTCCTTCAGCCTAACGATTAAGTGCCTTACTTGTTCTCTCGGAGTGCCTTCTAAAAATTCTAATTCTCTTTTGTCAATTGTGGGAGCAAAGGTCCTAGATACATGGGTAGGAGATGCTTTTAGCCCAACAGTGTTTTCATCTAAGTTCAAATCCTTAGCCGTTAATATATGGATTCTATCCCCTTTACAGCCTTCATATATGCCTTTTATAGAAGGATATCTGGGCCTATTTAATTCTTTTATGGCAGTAAGGAGTACTGGCATGTTGGCCTTGATGACAAAATAACCATCTTCCAAGGCTCTTTTAGCTATTACCTGCTTTCCATCTATCTCCAATTCCTTAACATAGGTTATTTGAGGAATTCCTAATCGTTCAGCCAACTGGGGTCCCACATGGGCTGTATCCCCATCTATAGCTTGTCTCCCACAGAAAATTAGATCATAGTCTCCAATATATTTTATCCCAGCGGCTAAAACTTTTGCTGTGGCATAGGTATCGGAGCCTGCAAAGACCTTATCTGTTAATAGATAAGCTTCATCTGCTCCCTTGGCAATAGCCTCAATCAATGCCACTTCTGCTTGGGGAGGACCCATGCTAATAGCAATTACCTTCACATCCTTATGCCTATCTTTAATCCTCAAGGCTTCTTCTAATGCATGTTTATCATCAGGATTTATTATGCTTGGCACCTGCTCTCTCATTAAAGTTCCTGTTACTTTATCTATTTTTACCTTAGCCGTATCGGGAACCTGTTTTATACAAACGATTATTTTCACAATTTTCCTCCTCTCCAACTATTTCAATATATTGGATGCTATGACCATTTGCTGAACTTGATTAGTTCCCTCATATATTTCAGTAATCTTGGCATCCCTCATCATCCTTTCTACAGGATAATCCTTAATATAGCCGTAGCCTCCATGTAATTGGACACATTGGGTAGTAACCTTCATGGCGGTTTTAGAAGCAAATAGTTTGGCCATAGCTGCTTCTTTATTATAGGGAAGCCCTTTCATCTTATTATAAGCTGCCTTATATACTAATAGTTTTGCAGCTTCTATTTCCACATGCATATCGGCTATTATCCATTGTAGACCCTGAAATTTTGCCAGTGGCCTTCCAAACTGCTTCCTGTCCTTTACATATTTAATTGTCTCTTCTAAAGCCCCCTCAGCAATACCTAATGCTTGGGCTGCCACCCCTATCCTTCCTCCATCTAAGGTGGCCATAGCAATTTTAAAGCCTTGTCCTTCTTCTCCTAATAGGTTCTCTTTTGGGACAACACAATCCCTTAATATTAACTCAGCAGTAGATGAACCCCTTATTCCCATCTTGTCCTCTATCTTTCCAATACTAAAGCCAGGTGTGTCCTTTTCCACTAAAAAGGCCGATATGCCTCTATGCCTCTTTTCTCTATCGGTAACAGCAAAAATTATGTATAAATCTGCTTCTCCACCATTGGTAACAAATACCTTTGTTCCATTTAATATATAATTATTACCCTTAAGGACTGCCCTTGTCTGCTGGGCTGCTGCATCAGTACCTGCATTTGGCTCCGTTAAGGCAAAAGCCCCTAACTTTTCACCCTTTGCTAAAGGAATTAAGTATTTCTTCTTCTGCTCCTCTGTTCCATATTCTAGTATGGGCCAACAGACTAAAGAAGTATGGGTCGACAATATTATACCAGTAGTGGCACACACCTTAGATAATTCTTCTACGGCAATAATATAGGCTAAATCATCTCCACCAGCCCCTCCATATTCTGTTGGAATAGGTATTCCCATCATGTGGTATCTTGCCATTTTATCTAGGCTTTCTCTGGGAAACCTTCCTGTCCTATCTATTTCTGCTGCAATAGGTTTTATTTCTTTTTCTGCAAATTCCCTCATGACTTTCTGTACTATTTCATGTTCCCTATTAAAATTAAAGTCCACCATTATCCCCCCAATACATATTCAATTATATTCTATATATATCTGTATTTCTATAAAAGTTAACTAATTAATAATTTATAGTATCGTTAAATTTTTAACAATAAAAAACAGATGACTAAAGAGGTTTTCCCTTAAGTCATCTGTAATTAACACTAGTTTGTTAGTCTCTTCTAACATAATCTTTCTTATTGTTCATAAAATAGGACAACGCAAATAAAGACTCATTTAAGTGTACATTTTCTATTATAATATCCTCTCTTATTTTTAAATCTGTAGGAGCAAAGTTCCAAATACCTTTTATACCGCTTCTTTCGAAGATTTCAGCTACCTGCTGAGCACTCTCCTTAGGTGTAGTTATAATACCAATTTCCACACCATTCTCTTTTATAAAGCCTTCCATTTCCTCTACATCTTTGATTTCAATATCTCTAATTTTTATGCCTATAAGCTTTGGATTTCTATCAAATAAAGCCAATACTTTAAAGCCAGCATCTTGGAAGCCTCTATAATTAGCAATGGCCTGACCTAGATTTCCCGCCCCAGCTATTACAGCCTTATATATTTTATCTAAGCCTAATATTTTTCCTAGCTGAGTATGTAAATCTTCTACATTATAGCCATAGCCTTGCTGACCAAAGCCGCCAAAATTGTTTAAATCCTGTCTAATTTGGGAAGCTGTAAAACCGGTCATCTTGCTAAGTTCTTGAGAGGATATCCTGTTTATTCCTTTATTCAATAAATCTGTTAGGTATCTATAGTATTTCGGAAGTCTTCTAATAACTGTTATTGATACTCTGTTGTCCTTATCCATTATTACACCCCCCTGTATATAATTTAACGTTAATTTATTGTTGATATACTACTTTATTATAACATTACTGGCAAAAATGGTCAATTTACTAGTTTGATAATTGGTGAATATTATTAATATTATTACCCATAATAATAATATCAAAACTCTTCAGGAGGACTTTTTATGGAAAGTAAGGAGCAATTGCGGAAAATAGCAATATTTTGCGATTCTTATAGCCCTTTAGGAAAAGATGAATTAAAAGCACAAAGGCGAGAAGATAGCTTTAAAAGTTGCGAGAACTGTAAATATTTTACAGAAAAAAGGGAATGTAAGCTAGATTTGATTGATAAAGTACTAAGTAGCTTGGCCATGGAAAATGAATTAAAATCCTAAATTGGCCCTTTACTTTAAAAGGGCTGTTTTTTTTGCTACAATATATATATTATACAAAGGAATTATACAAAAAATGGGAGCGAGGAATATGATAATCCTTTCACTAAGCAATGTATCAAAATACTATGGGGCCAATGAAATATTAAAAGACATAAGCTTTTCAGTGGAAGATAAGGAAAAAATAGGCCTTATAGGCCTTAACGGTTCTGGAAAGACCACTCTTTTTAATATATTGGCAAATGAATTATCTAGAGACAGCGGAGACATTTATATTAGAAAAGGTTTAAAAATAGGTTATTTAAAACAGCATACCAGCATATCTAGTCAAGAGACCATATATGAAGAATGTTTAAAAGTATTTAAACCCCTAATCCAAATGGAGAAGGCTTTAAGGGAGTTAGAAAATAAAATTAGTGAAGAAAGTAAAAATGGCCAAACTGACAAGTTGGACAGCCTTATGAAGGAATATGCCCATATGTTGGAAAAATTCAATGAGCTTAACGGCTATGGTTATAAAAGTGAAATAAAGGGAGTATTAAAGGGGTTAGGCTTTTCTGAGGAAGATATGGATAAAAAGATAGATATATTAAGCGGTGGTCAGAAGGCTAGGGTTTCTTTGCGTAGACGGTTGATTACTCAACCAGATTTAATACTCTTACTCGAGCCTACAAACCACCTAGATATAGAAGCTACTAAATGGCTGGAAAGCTACATTAGAGACTATGATGGTGCAGTTATAATCATATCCCACGACAGATATTTCCTAGACAAGGTAGTATCTAAAATATTCCATTTAGAAAACAAGAGATTGAAAGTATATAATACCAACTATTCAGGCTTTATGAAACAAAGGAAAAAGGAATTGGAAGTCCTTAAAAGGCAATACGAAAATCAGCAGAAGGAGATTAAAAGGCAGGAAGAAATTATTAGACGCTTCTCCAATTATGGAGATAGAAGATATATTAGACAAGCCCAAAGTAGGCAGAAGCTATTGGATAAGATGAAGCTGGTAAAGGAGGCTTCTATAGATAGTAAAAAGGTTAAAATCACCTTTGAACCTAAGACTATTAGCGGAAAGCAAGTTTTAACTGTTGAAAATATAGGAAAGAGCTTTGATGATAATAAGCTGTTGAAAGATATAAACTTTAATGTATACAGGGGAGAAAAAGTTGGCCTAATAGGGCCAAATGGCATAGGTAAAACTACCTTGTTCAAGATAATATTAAAAGAGCTTACACCTGATGAGGGCCATGTAATTTTAGGCCATGGGGTAAATGTTGCTTATTTTGACCAGGAACAGGCCAATCTAAACCTTGATAATACGGTAATTGATGAAATATGGGATGAATATCCTAAATTAGACCATTACACCCTTAGGACCCTATTAAGCAGATTTCTCTTTATAGGTGATGATATTTTTAAGGAGATAAGCCAATTAAGTGGTGGTGAAAGGGCTAGGCTTTCCCTGTTGAAACTTATGCTGTCTAAAGCCAATTTCCTCCTTATGGACGAGCCTACAAACCATTTAGATATAGATTCAAAGGAGGTATTAGAGGATGCCCTTATTGACTATACTGGCACCTTGCTTGTTATATCCCACGATAGGTATTTCTTGAATAAGGTTTGTGATAAGATATTGGAACTGTCTAAGGAGGGAATTAAGGAATACTTAGGAAACTACGATTACTATATTGAAAAGAAAAATGAAACAAGGGTAGAAGAAGAGGAAGAATATAAAACAAAGACCCAGATAACCAAGGAGAGAAAAAAGGAAAAAGAAAGGCTTTTACTGGAGAAAAAGAAGAAGAAAGAAATAAAGGATTTAGAAAAAGCTATCGAAAAAAAGGAAATGGAAATAGCCAACTTAGACCAAAAGCTTTGTGAGCCTAACCTATATGAAGAACCTGAAAAGATTGTCCAGTTAACTAAAGAAAGGGAAAGTTTACAAAAGGAGTTAGACCTCTTATATGAAAAATGGCTCCAATTAACAGAAAATTAGTATTCCCCATTTTATCAATATTTATGCACATTATCCACAAAATTATCCACAAAACTTTGTCCCCTTATTGGGGATATTACTGGGGTTTAAAAACAGTTTCCCACATTATCCACACTAATCCACATAGGCTTTTATGTGAATGTGTGGAAATAATGTGGGAATTATGTTGATAATTATCATATTAACTCTAAATTTGGCGCTACACTTAAGTAAAGATCTGAAACCTTATTGTGGATATAATTAAAATAGGCAGCAGAGCCTATCATGGCTGCATTATCTGTGCACAATTTAATAGAAGGATATAAAATCTCTATATTTTCCTCCTGGCCTCTCTTTTTCATAAGTTCCCTTAAGCCTTGATTGGCTGCTACCCCTCCAGCTAGGGCTATCTTGTCGGTTTTTCTTTCTTTTGCAAGCCTTATGGTTTTATCCACAAGTACTTCTATTACTGCCTGCTGGAAGCTTGAAGCTACATCTTCTACTACTATCTCCTCTCCCTTTTGCTTAGCCTGGTTTAGATAGTTGAGTACTGCCGTTTTTAGTCCACTGAAGCTAAAATCATAGCTGTCATTTTCCAGGTATACTCTTGGAAAATGTATAGCAGCTGGATTGCCTATTTTTGAAAGCCTATCTATTTCTGGCCCTCCTGGATAGCCTAGGCCCAATGTTCTTGCTACCTTATCGAAAGCTTCCCCTGCTGCATCATCCCTAGTTCTACCTACCATTTCATATTCAGCATAATCTTTTACATATATTAAGTAGGTATGTCCACCAGATACAACTAAGCAGGTAAAGGGAGGTTCTAAGTCCTTATGTTCAATATAGTTGGCACAGATGTGGCCTTCTATGTGGTTTACACCAACCAAAGGCTTATTTAAGGCATAAGCTATAGCTTTAGCACTTGAAATGCCTACAAGTAAGGCTCCCACTAGGCCTGGTCCTCTAGTTACTCCTATTATATCTATATCATCAAAGGTCATATTAGCCTCATCTAAAGCCTGTTGTATTATTAGATTTATATTTTCAATATGCTTTCTAGATGCTACTTCTGGAACTACTCCACCATATTTTCTGTGGATATCTATTTGGGAGGATATAATATTTGACAGCACTTCCCTCCCATTTTTAAGTACTGCACAAGAAGTTTCATCACAGGAAGTTTCTATTGCTAAAGTTATAATATCCTTTTCCATCTTTTCACCTCTTTAATTAAATGTCCTTCCACATTATGATTGCATCTTCATTATTGTCCTGATAGTATCCCTTTCTAATACCATATTCTTTAAAGCCGTATTTTTTATAAAGGGCTTGGGCTACTTTATTAGATTTTCTAACTTCCAAGGTCATGGCTGTCATATTCCTATCTACACACAGCTGTATGAGACCTTCTAGTATTTTACTGCCTACTCCCTTATTCCTATATTCTTCATCAACAGCAATATTGGTAACGTGGCCTTCATCGATTATAAGCCATATGCCACCATAGCCCACTACTCGTCCATCTACTTCTGCTACTATATATTTTGCCAGCAAATTCTTTGTTAATTCTAACAAAAAGGCCTCCCTAGACCAAGGAGGGTTGAAAGACTTTTCTTCTATTTCCATTATCCTATCTAAATCAGCCTCTTTCATTTCTCGGATAATTATGTCCATTAGCTATCCCTTTCTTTCTTTTTATAATCCCTTTGGGCTTGGGATTGGCGCAAATATTCAGGGACTAATGAAAAGAAATTTTCTACTTTCCCTTCTTCTTTCTTTAGTACAGCTAATTCTCCAATACTTGCAGCTCTACATGTATTCTGTATATATGGTGCAAATTCTACTTTGTCCCCTAGTTTGTCCCTTATTTTCTCCCTGTGTACATATATGCCATTCCCGTTTACAATTATATTATTGTAATTTTCCTTAAGATATTCCAACAGTTTATCTATCTCCATTACAGTAGGTTCTTCTATATTATTAAGATAGCCATTTTCCCATTTATATATACCTGTATATACCCTATTTTTTCTTGCATCTATCATGGGGACAATAACGCCACTAGCTCTCACATTAAAGGCCAAGCCTTCTAAAGTGGATACTCCAACTATAGGCTTGTTATATACATGAGCAAAGGCCTTCACAGTAGCAATTCCAATCCTAAGGCCTGTAAAGGAACCAGGCCCTAAGGCTACTCCATATAGGTCAATATCTGATACCTTTAGGTTCAAATTATCCAAAAGGGTTTTAACCATGGGTACCAAATTTTCAGAATGGCCCATTTCTTGATTCAAAGAAAATTCTCCTAATAGATTTTCTTCATCTAAAACGGCACAAGTAGCCATTACTGTAGATGTATCTATTGCTAGTACTTTCAATTTACATTCAACTCCTTAACTATTTGACTGTATCTTTCTCCTTCTCCAGAAATGGTAACTAT
>CALBUB010000132.1 GCA_937967955.1 uncultured Bacillota bacterium
ACCAATTAGATAATATGGCTACATGGTATATAGAAAAGCCAAAAGCACTTATTACTTATTAGCAGTATTCTCTATTATATTGATTATAAGAAATGCAATTCCAAAAGATAAATAAATACTATATTAAATTTTAAGAATGATATGTGGCAAAATATCAATTTATGTTAATCTAAATAACTAATTTTAGGAAATTTGGTGGAAGGGAGGATATATTTATCCTCTCTTTTTTATTGTGTATTAATACTATATCCCAACTATGAAAAATACATAATGAAACAAGGAAAAAATAATATTTGACCTAAATCAAATCTTTTTTAACAAACCCATGTTAAAATGTCCATAGAAAGAAGATAATAAGGTCAAAGGGAGGAATGTGCTATGACAACTTTTAATAAGGTAAAGGAAAAACATATTGAAAAACTGGAACAATTTGTACCAATTGTAGATAGGGTACATGGGGAAAGTCATCCTGAATTCCATGAAGTCCATAGGTTGTTTAATGTTATTAATGAAAAGATAAAGAAAGCAGGTACAGAAAAGCCTGATTTAGATAAGGAGTTTAAAGAGTTGCGTAAAGTTACCAATAACTATACAGTACCAGAAGATGTATGTGAAACTTATGAGGCAGTATACAATATGCTAGAGGAATTAGATAGAGCCTATGAAGGGTAAGCTATAAAAAAATGAAAGGGATGAAATATGCAAATATTTATTCTGAAAAACAAAAAAACAATTACATTAATTAGTGGTATTTTAATTGCAATTGCCTTTATCTCTAAATGGACAGTAGGAAATATGGATATATTTACTTGGGCCTTGGTTATTGCATCCATATTAGGTGCAGCTCCAATAGCTATTCAAGCCTACCAATCATTAAGGGTAAAGGTAGTAAGTATTGATGTTTTAGTTACCATTGCAGTTTTAGGTGCCTTTGTGATTCAAAACTATGAAGAATCTGCAATTGTTACTTTCCTCTTCCTATTTGGTGCTTATTTAGAACAGCGTACACTAAATCAAACCCGTTCAGCCATTAAAGAATTGGTAGAGATGGCACCAGAAAGTGCATTAAAACTTATGGAAAATGGTGAATTTGAAGAAGTTGACATAGACGATGTGGATGTAGGAGATATACTCCTAGTTAAAACTGGAGCAAAAGTGCCTGTAGATGGGACAGTTTTATCAGGAGAAGGTTACATTAATGAAGCCAGCATTACAGGAGAATCGGTTCCAGTGGAGAAAAAGGAAGGTTCCAAAGTATACGCAGGTACCATATTAGATAATGGAACTATTAGAATTGTAGCCGATAGGGTAGGGGAAGATACTACTTTTGGTAAAATAATTGAACTGGTAGAAGAAGCCCAAGACTCAAAATCAGAAGCAGAACGCTTTATAGACCGTTTTGCCAAATACTATACACCAGCAGTTTTGGTTATAGGATTAGTTGTATGGCTTATAACAAGGGATATGGAACTAGCCATTACTATCCTTGTCCTAGGCTGTCCAGGTGCCTTAGTTATCGGTGTACCTGTATCCAATGTGGCTGGTATTGGAAACGGAGCCCGCCATGGAGTCCTATTAAAGGGCAGTGAAGTTATTAATGCTTTCAGCAAGTTGGATACAATGGTATTTGACAAAACTGGTACCTTAACTATGGGTAAGCCCTCAGTGGCAGAGAAAAAATACTATGGGGATAATATAGAGGAAGCCTTAAGCTATCTTGCTAGTGTTGAAAGGGAATCGGACCATCCATTAGCTAAGGCAGTATTAGAATACATTGGAGAAACAGAATACTACCCTGTAGAAAACACAGAGGTTGTAAAGGGTGGAGGAATTGTAGCCACTGTTAATGGCCACAGAATAGCTGTAGGTAATGTACTTCTAATGGAAAGGGAAAAGGTTAAACTAAGTGATAAAGCAAAAGCTGATATAGAAGACTTTGAGAAAAACGGAAACTCTCTAGTTTTAACAGCAGTAGATGGACAGTTGAAGATTCTTATGGGAGTTCGTGACCAGATACGACCAGGAGTTAAGGAAGACCTGGAAAAGTTAAGAAAATTAGGAGTCAAGAATTTAATCATGCTATCAGGCGATAATCAAGGAACTGTAGACTTAGTCAGCCGTCAACTAGGCTTAACAGAAGCCTATGGAAATATGTTGCCAGAAGACAAGTCTGAATATATTAAGAAGCTTAAAGAAAAAGGCCAAATAGTAGCCTTTGTTGGAGATGGAGTCAATGATAGTCCTTCCCTAGCTTTGGCAGACATAGGTATAGCCATGGGCAGTGGTACAGATGTAGCCATTGAAACATCCGATGTAGTATTGATGAACTCAGACTTTAGCCGTTTGCCTCATGCATTAGGCTTAGTAAAAGCTACTGCAAGGAATATGAAGCAGAATATATTTATTGCAGTAGGTGTTGTAATAATACTACTGGCCAGCGTATTGTTTAGCGATTGGATGAATATGTCCATAGGTATGTTAGTCCATGAAGGCAGTATATTGGCTGTTATACTTAATGGTATGAGGTTATTAAGATATAAATTAAGATAAGTGATAAAATTTTGACTAAAATCAAAGCCTATCAAGGAAAATTAAGATATAATAAAACATAAGGGATATAATGTATTTACGAAAGGAGTAGATAATATGAAAGCAGCAACAATCCAATTGGAAGATTTAGCTTGTCCATCCTGCATGCAAAAAATTGAAGGTGCATTGAAAAATTTAGACGGTGTTGATAAGGATACGGTAAAGGTATCATTTAACTCCAGCAAGGTGAAATTAAACTTTGATGAAGAAAAGCTATCAATTGAACAAATAGAAGATGCAATTAAAAAGATAGGTTATGATGTGGTGAAGTCTAAAGTAAAGTAACTATTGGCCCCTAGGTTTAATAGATAAAGGGATCTATTAAACCTAGGGGTTTTGTTTAAAACTTATATGCTTTATGCTGGCAGAAGGAATGTAAATATGGTATAATTAATCTTGCGTTGTAAATATAGGTTATACTTTTTTCAGTTGGGGAGTTTTTTCCTCAACTTTTTAGTTTTTGAAAATGACGAGGTGGTAGTGTATGCAAAAGAGAAATCCAATGGGACATGAGAAGATTCTTCCTTTACTTATAAAAATGTCCTTACCAGTTATGCTATCAATGTTTATACAATCTTTATATAATGTTGTAGACTCTTACTTTGTAGCAAAAATAAGTGAAAAAGCTTTAAGGGCAGCTTCCTTATCCTACCCTATTCAGATAATAATTGTAGCCATAGGAGTAGGTACAGGAACTGGCTTAAATTCACTTATATCAAGATCACTAGGAGCTAATAAGCAAGAAAAGGCAGATCAGGCGGCAATGCATGGACTTATAGCTGCCATATTGTCATCCCTTTTATTTGTCATATTTAGATATACATTAATGGATGGATATTTTAATTATTTTACTAAGGACCCAGCTGTGAAAGCTATGGGTATGGAATACTTAGGCTTAGTAAGTGGTTTTGCAATATTTTCCATAATACAGATTACAATAGAAAAGGCAGTCCAAGGAACAGGGAAGATGGTTTGGTCTATGATAATACAGCTAGTGGGTGCAGTAATAAATATTATTTTAGACCCTATTATGATTTTTGGCCTATATGGTTTTCCTGCTATGGGTATAAGGGGAGCAGCAATTGCGACTTTAATAGGGCAAGCTGCAGGAGCTCTATTGGGGATATTTCTCCTGTTATCAAAAGGAAGTGGTTTAAATATCAACTTTTCAAAATTTAAATTTTCAACAACCATAGTAAAAGAAATATATGATGTAGGCCTTCCAAGTATATTGATGCAATCTATAAATGCTTTAGTAACTACTATTATGAATTTAATCCTTATAAGACACTCTGAAATGGCCGTTTCTGTACTAGGAGTGTATTTTAAACTACAATCCTTTGTTTTCATGCCAGTTTTTGGCTTAAGCCAAGGAGTATTGCCTTTAATAGGATACAATTATGGGGCAGAAAACAAAGAGAGAATAATGGAGGCCTTTAGGTGGGGCATGAGGCTTTCTGCCCTAATAATGGCAACAGGTACTATGCTATTCCAACTGTTCCCAAATCAGCTAATGAATATATTCTCAAATGATCCTAAGATGGTAAATATGGGAGTATATACTTTAAGAATCATATCCCTATCTTTTATATTTGCAGCAATAGGAATAACTAATTCAACCTTTTTCCAAGGTTTAGGTTTGGGAAAATATAGTCTAATAGTTACATCATTAAGGCAATTAATTCTAATAATTCCAATAGCTTACGCCCTTTCATTCCTAGGATTAAATTTTGTTTGGCTGGCCTATCCAATATCAGAAATAATTGCTACAATAGTTTCTGTAGCCCTTCAGAGAAGGGTAAAAGTAGAATATGTGGATATATTATAATGGAAGAAAACGGGGTTTTGCATAGATTTAGGGCAAAACCCCCTGCCTCTTTTACGGCAAAAAATCAACTTGACATAAACCTATATTTTTTATATAATTACTTCGAATTCATAATATATTAGTTAGAAATAGATGATTTAGAGATAAATTTGGAGGGTATAATATGAGTGACCAAAGCTTAAAACTATTAGTAGTCATGTTAAGGGCAGCCCAAACTATAGAAGATTTAGTAAAAAAGGATATGAAAAGATATGGAATAAATCCTACAGAGTTTGCTGTTTTAGAGCTTCTATATAGTAAAGGAGAACAGCCTATACAGAAAATAGGTAAGAAAATACTATTAGCCAGCAGCAGCATAACCTATGTAATAGATCAATTAGAAAAGAAAGGCCTTGTACAGAGAATAGACTGTCCTGCTGATAGAAGGAGTAAATTAGTTTCTATAACTGATAAAGGGAAAAAATTCATGGAGGAAGCTTTCCCTAAACATAAAAAGAAGATTGAAGAGCTATTTAGCCATATGACAGAAGAAGAGATAGACACAGCCATAAGCTTATTTAAAAAGATAGGGCTACAAAAGTAGCCATTCATTTAAATTAAATATTTCGAATTCGAGATAAATTAGGAGGTATAATTATGAAAAAGAAAACTAAAGGGATTCATCATATAACAGCCATAGTGGGAAATGTTCATGAGAATGTAGAATTTTACTCAAAGGTTCTAGGTCTTAGATTAGTAAAGAAGACTGTAAACTTTGATGACCCACAAACTTATCACCTGTATTTTAGTGATGAAGATGCTACTCCAGGGGCTGTAATAACATTTTTCCCTTATGAAAATGCAAGACCTGGAAGAATTGGAAATGGGCAAGTGGGAGTTACAAGCTATTTAATACCAGTAGGAGCATCTAAGTTTTGGGAAGATAGGTTAAATAAGTTTAATATTCAATATAAGAAAACTAAGCGATTTGGAGAAGAATTTATAGAATTTACTGATCCCCACGGCCTCAAACTAGAACTAGTAGAAAGGGAAGGTGGAAAGAAAAACAGCTGGGCTGTAGATGATATTACTCCAGATGTGGCCATAAAAGGCTTTGCAGGAGCTGTACTTTATTCCCATAGCCCAAAGGATACAGCTGAAGTATTAGAAAATATATTAGGCTTGGAAAAAGTTGGGGAAGAAGGAGATTATATAAGATTTAAAGCTTCAGCAGATATTGGCAATATAATAGACATTAAAACTACTTCCTTGGGAAGAGGAATAACCAGCCTAGGAACAGTTCACCATATAGCCTGGAGGGCAGACGATGAACAAGATCTATTAGAATGGCATAAATTGATAAAAGAAAATAAATTTGCTGTTAGCCAAGTAAGAAACAGAAAATACTTTAAATCCATCTACTTTAGTGAAAAAGGAGGCATATTATTCGAAATTGCCACTGATGTTCCAGGCTTTGCTGTAGATGAAGATAAAGCTTTATTAGGACAAAAACTGATGCTGCCAGAATGGTATGAAGATATGCGAGAAGAGTTAGAAAAAACTTTACCATTTGGACAAATTTCTAAAATCATTATAAAGAGTTAGTGTATCAACTTATAGTATAATTCATTATACTAATTTGGAACATCTAAATTCCTATAAATTGTGTAGGAATTATCTTTATATTTTTTATTCAAAAAATTATTAATTTTTGATATAATATGTTTAGCAAAAATATAAAAATCCTAATAAATAACAAACTTTTGCATTATATTATTTTAACACACACCCATACCTTATCTGTGTATATATTAAGTGAGGTGAAAAATGAAAAAGGAAAATTTCTTCCTTTGTTATGTATTAGTTAGCATAAGCATACTTTTTCTAGCTTTTAGAAACAATGTGTCTCTAGTAGATAGGCTTATAATACTAGGGATAGGAATATTTTTTGCAACTGCTTTGTGGAATCACTTCTATGAGGTAAAAGGTTCAATTGCTAGGAATGATAATAGAAGAAAAGTTTTTTATGAAAATACATTTTTAATAGTAGGTACTGGCCTATCTGCAGCTATAACTTGGTATTTAAACCATGTACTAGGATATGGGCCAGTAATAGCCAATGGTTTAGTTGGAATAGTAGTTGGACTGTTTTTTTCTTCAAAGAATGCAGGAGCCTTTTATACAGCTTCCTTTATAGGAATGTCTAGTTTAGGAATAGTTCCTTCTATGACCTTGGCAGGAGTTATTGGTTTAGTTGCAGGTATTGTAATAATTTTTTCTCAAGAAGTATATGCTGGAGTTGGAGGAAAAGGGGGCACCACAGCAGCCTTATCAACACAGCTGATAAGAATACTGTTAGGTTTATTCACATAAAGGTGGGATGATTGATAGTGGCAATTATGATTATACTTGTAGCAGTAATAGCTACTAGCTTAACTTATAGTATCATATATAAACTAAAGAAGGGACCTGTAATTGCTTCAGCCATTGTAACACTAGCAGCAGGAATACTACTGCCACATTTTTTCCCAGAAAAAGGAATGTTACTTGCAACTGTTGCAACGGCAGGTTCCTATGCAGCTATGGTATCTAAGGAGAAGTTTCCTAAAATAGTTGACATGATATTTGTTGGAGTTTTATGCGGAATAATATTTATGCTAACCCAAGATGTATTTGTAGGAGTAGGTGGCCGATTAGGTTCCATAGCAGCAATTTCTTGTTTTAGCTGGTTAGGTATTAAGAAGATAAAAAGCAAAATTTTAAAATAGATACAAAAGTTTTTAGCCATGTTGCCTTTTGGTAGCATGGCTTTTTATATTGGTAAAGCAGGCTTGATTAGGTAATTCAAGCCTGTTTTTTTGCTGTGACTTATTAGGCAAATAAACCTTTTTAGATAATAAGATAATTTCAACTATAGGCAATACTCCCCCAAGAAAATGATACAAATACCAAGTATATATATTTTTCTTTATAAAAAACAGTAGGCAAAAGTTAAGTATCATCATGGAGATAATTATAATATGTAGCATGCTAATCCTCTTTTCTTTTAGCCAGTATTTAATGTAACCTATTATACCATAAGTGATATAAAATTTATGTGAAAGCTAGCAATATAGCTTACAAATATTCCTTTTTCCATTTGGCATAATACCCTCTTTATTATATAATTAATTAGAAACGAAAATTAGGAAGGTGTGAATGGATGGACTACCTTAAAGGATTAAACGATAGACAAAAAGAAGCCGTTCTTCATGGAGAAGGGCCTTTATTAATTTTAGCAGGTGCAGGAAGTGGAAAGACTAGAGTGTTAACCCATAGAATTGCATATTTAATCGAAAAAAGGGGAATTTACCCGGGAAATATATTAGCCATAACCTTTACTAATAAGGCGGCCAATGAGATGAAGGAAAGAATAGAAAACTTATTGGCTGGTGATGTGGAGGACATATGGATGGGTACATTCCACTCAGTATGTGTGAGAATACTAAGACGAGATATAGATAAAATTGGATATGAAAGAAGCTTTTCTATTTACGATAGAGATGAACAAATTACTCTTATTAAAGAATGTATAAAAGAGATGGATTTAGACAGGGAAAAATTTAGAGAAAGTTCAGTTTTAGCAACCATAAGCCATTTAAAAGACAAGATGATTTCTCCTGATACCTACATAAATGAAAACTACAGTAATTATTATTTAAGAAATGTAGGAGAGCTATATGCCCTTTATCAGAAGAAACTAAAGCAAAACAACGCCTTAGACTTTGACGATTTGATTATAAAGGCTGTAGAACTTTTAAATGCAGCTTCGGAAGTAGCAGATTACTATCAGAGGAAATTCCAGTATGTATTTGTGGATGAATTCCAGGATACTAACAGCTCCCAGTATGAACTTATAAAAATACTCACAAGAAAATACAAAAACGTATGTGTTGTAGGAGACCCAGACCAGTCTATTTATGGCTGGAGAGGGGCAGATATTACCAATATATTAAACTTTGAGAAGGATTTTGAAAACACTACAACCATATTGCTGGAACAAAACTACAGGTCTACTAAGAACATACTAAATGTGGCCAATAATATTATAGAAAACAATAAGGCAAGAATGGAAAAAGCCTTGTGGACTGAAAATGAAGAAGGAAACAAGGTGGTAGTAGAAAGGCTGCTAGATGAAAAGGAAGAGGCAGAATTTGTAGCCAGAAAAATTGAGGAGCTATTAGAGGAAGGCTATAGTTTAAACGACATGGCTATTCTTTATAGGACTAATGCTCAGTCTAGACCTTTTGAGCAGTCACTTCACCAAAGGGGCATTAGATACAAACTAGTAGGTGGAGTTAAATTCTACGATAGGAAAGAGATAAAGGACATTATTGCCTACTTAAGGGTAATCCAAAATCCAGCAGATGATATATCCTTAAAGAGGATTATAAATGTTCCTAAAAGGGGCATAGGAAAATCCACTATAGAAAAGCTAGAGCAGGCAGCCAGTGAAAAGAATGAAAATATGTACAATATCCTAGCGGAAGTAGATAGTGTAAAAGGCATATCCACTAGGGCTAAAAACAGCATAAACAATTTTGTAGACCTGATAAATAGCTTTAGGGCCTTAAGTGAGACCATGAGTGTAGACGACTTTATTGAACATGTAGTCTATAAAATAGGATATATTGAAGAATTAGAAAAGGAAGGAACTATAGAAGCCCAAAGCAGACTAGAAAATATAAAGGAATTCATATCTGTAGCTTTAGATTTTGTAGTATCCAAGCCGGAGGGAACTTTAGAAGATTTTCTTGCAAATATATCCCTACTTTCCGATGTGGATAAAACAGAGGATGTGGAAAATTCTGTAACTATGCTTACAGCCCATTCGGCTAAGGGGCTAGAGTTTCCTGTAGTATTCCTAGTTGGAATGGAAGAAGGGCTATTTCCTATAGCTAGAGCCTTAGAAGATGATTTGGAATTAGAAGAGGAAAGAAGGCTTTGTTATGTGGCTGTAACCAGAGCAGAAGAAAAGCTTTTTATTACCTTTACTAGAATAAGGACTATATATGGAAGGACTGGCTATTCAGAGGCCTCTAGATTTTTAAGGGAGATACCAGAGGAGTTAATAGAATCATCTACTATAAATACATTAGATTCTAGAAAGAAGTTTGTTAAAGTAGTAGATTACACTGAAGAAGCTTATAGTAATACAACAGCTTATACAAGGCCAGTAGTCAATTCTGAAGCTTTAAAGCCAAAAGCAGATAAGTTTTCAGCAAAAGTTGATAAAAGTGGTATAAGTATAGGCACTAAGGTTAATCACAAAAAATGGGGGCAAGGGACTATAGTACAGCTTAAAGATAAAAATGAGGACAAGGAAATAGTTGTAGCCTTTGATTCTGTAGGCTTGAAGAAGCTATTATTATCATTAGCCCCAATAGAAATAATAAAATAAGGAAAGGAAAGTAGTGGTGTGGTATGGATAAGATTAAGAGAATGGAGGAACTTATAAATATAATCAATGAGCTTAATTACTATTACTACACTTTAGATGACCCAAAGGTAAGCGATAAGGAGTATGATGAGCTATTTGATGAGCTGGTGCAGTTAGAAAAAGAGACGGGCATAGTAAGGGAATACTCTCCTACCCAAAGGGTAGGAGGGGAGATATTAGATAAGTTTGAAAAGCATGTTCACCTAGGTAGATTGTATAGTCTAGATAAAAGCCAGGACTATGGCAGTCTAAGAAATTGGGATGCTAGAGTAAGGCGTATGATAGATGACTATAACAGGAATCATGCTGACAAACTACCTTCCCCTACCTACATAGTAGAATACAAGTTTGATGGCCTTACAATCAATCTAACCTATAGGGATGGGGTACTAGTCCAAGGGGCTACTAGAGGAAATGGAATAGTAGGAGAAGCCATACTGCCTCAAATAAAGACCATAAAGACCATACCCCTTACCATCGATTATAAGGGGACTGTAGAGATACAAGGAGAAGGCCTTATGCCATTATCAGTCCTTGAAGAATACAATAAGACAGCAGAAGAGCCCCTTAAAAATGCAAGAAATGCAGCAGCTGGAGCCTTAAGAAATTTAGATCCTAAGATAACAGCCGAAAGGAAGCTAATAGCTTACTTTTACAATGTAGGCTATATTGAAGGGAAGGAATTTAATACCCATTTAGAGATGATTGACTTTTTAAAGGAAAACAAACTGCCTGTATACAACTATATAAAGGCCTGTGAAAATATAGAGGAAGTAATAGCAGAAATAGAAAAATTAGAAAAAGAAAGGCATGAGCTAGATGTCCTTACAGATGGGGTGGTTATAAAAGTAAATGATATAAGGACTAGGCAAGTTTTAGGAAGCACCATGAGATTTCCCCGCTGGGCCATGGCCTATAAATTTGAAGCGGAGGAAGTAACCACACAATTATTAGATGTCCAATGGAATGTGGGTCGAACTGGCAAGGTTACCCCTATTGCCATCCTGGAGCCTGTTGAAATAGCAGGTGCCACCGTAAGAAGGGCAACTTTAAACAACTATGACGATATTTTAAGAAAAAGGGTGGCTATAGGTTCAAGGGTATTAGTTAGAAGGTCTAATGAGGTAATTCCTGAAATATTAGGAGTGGTGGATGGGGAGGAAGAGACTAAGGAAATAGAAAAGCCTACCCATTGTCCAGCATGTAATTCAGAATTAGTCCAGGATGGGGTCCACATATTCTGCCCTAACTCCTTATCCTGTAAACCCCAGCTGGTATCTAGAATTGTCCACTTTGCCAGCAGGGATGCCATGAATATAGAAGGCCTTAGTGAAAAGACTGCAGAAAAACTATTTGAAGAATTGGATTTAAAGGAGCTTCCACAAATATATGAAATTAAATTTGAAGATTTAATGAGGCTAGAAGGCTTTAAGGAGAAAAAGTCTCAAAATTTAATAGATGCCATTGAAAGGAGTAAGGACTGCAGCCTAGATTCCTTCATATACGCCCTTGGTATACCTAATGTAGGCAGGAAGACTGCAGAGGATTTAGCCAATCACTTCAAATCCTTAGATAATATAAGGAATGCTACTTATGATGAGTTAATAACTATTCCTGATGTGGGGCCAATAGTTGCAGAAAGTGTAGTAGAATTCTTCCAGGATGAAAGGATAATAAAAAGTATAGAAAGGCTGTTAGAATTGGGAGTAAATCCCAAGTATGAAGAAGAGGAAGTAGAAGAATCCATATTTACAGGCAAAAAAGTAGTAATAACAGGTACTATTTCTGCCTACAAGAGAAGTGAATTAAAGGACATAATAGAAAAGCTAGGAGGTAAAATAACCAGCTCTGTAAGCAGGAATACAGACTATGTAATAGTAGGAGAAAATCCAGGTTCTAAATATGAAAAGGCTGTGGAATTGGGCATTGAAATAATAGATGAGGAGAGATTACTTAAGATATTAAATAGCCAATAATAGTTCTAAGGTAGTGGCTTTGTTGCCCTAGGGGTAGCCTGAGTGATAAAATACTATATATATGGAAAGATGAGAAGGAGGGAAATAGATGCTTTCAAAGGAAGAAGTTAAATATCTAGCAGACCTTGCAAAAATTCACTTTTCTGTTGAGGAATTGGATAAAGTTACAGCTGAACTATCAGAAATATTGGAGATTTTAAGCGAAATAAAGGAAGTGGATACGGAAGGAGTAGAGCCTACCTATAGTATTAGTGGGAAGGTTCAGCCTTTAAGGGAAGATGTGGTAAAGCCAAGCTTACCAAAGGAAGAAGTGCTTAAAATTGCACCAGAAGAACAATACGGCTATTTTAAGCTACCAAGGATTATAGATTAGAGAGGTGATTAGATGGATATTACAAGCTTAACTGCCATAGAGATGAGAGAAAAGCTTAAAAACAAGGAGATATCCTGTAGGGAAATAGTTAAAGCCCATTTAGATAGGATAGAAAAGCTGGAGCCTGAAATAAATGCTTTTATAACTGTATCAAAGGAGGAGGCCTTAGAGGCAGCCGATAGGGTAGATGAAAAAATAAGGAATAATGAAGAATTAGGTATCCTTGCAGGAATTCCTATAGGAATAAAGGATAATATAAGTACTAAAGGAATAAGGACTACTTGTGCATCCAAGATTTTGGAAAACTACATACCTCCCTTTGATGCCACTATTGTAGAGAGGATAAAAGAGGAAGATGGAATAATACTAGGAAAGACAAATATGGATGAGTTTGCCATGGGGGCATCTACAGAAAGTTCCTACTTTGGCATAACTAAAAATCCTATAGATACCACAAGGATTCCTGGAGGTTCCAGTGGTGGCTCTGCTGCAGCAGTAAAGGCCCAGGAGGTAGCTTTAGCCTTAGGAACGGATACAGGTGGTTCCATAAGAGAGCCTGCCAGCTACTGTGGAATAGTGGGAATTAAGCCCTCTTACGGCCTTGTATCCAGATATGGAGTAGTTTCTATGGCCAATTCCCTAGACCAAGCAGGCCCCTTTGGAAGAAACGTATTAGATACTACCCTTCTTTTACAAGCAATAGCTGGTCATGATGAGAAGGATTCCACCTCCATGGATTTAGAAGTAGTAGACTATTTAAAACATGTAGAAGACCATGTAAAGGGAATGAAAATAGGAATAATTAAGGAATATATGGATGCTGATGAAAAGGTTAAGGAAAAGGTTCTTAATGCAATTAAAGTATTTGAAGACCTAGGCTTTGAAATAGAAGAAGTATCCATGCCTAATCTTCAGCATGCCCTAGCTTGCTATTACATCATATCTACTGCAGAAATTAGCACTAACCTATCTAGGTTTGATGGAATCAGATATGGCTACAGGGCTGAAGACTTTAAAAGCCTAGATGAACTTTATAAAAAGACTAGGGCTGAAGGCTTTGGCCATGAGGTAAAGAAAAGGATAATATTAGGTACCTATTCTTTAATTAAGGATAATATTGATGATTACTATAAGAAAGCATTAAGAGTAAGAACTCTTATAAAGAATGATTTTGATAAAGCCTTCCAAAAGGTTAATATACTTCTATCTCCAACTACTGAAACACCAGCAATAAAGATAGGAGAAGCAACAGATCCTGTGGCTGCTGGCTACACATTAGCCATTAATATAGCAGGAGTATGTGCCCTTTCAATGCCTTGTGGAGAGGTAGAAGGACTACCTGTAGGCTTACAATTGGTAGGCGATAGATTTAAGGAGATGGATATAATTAAAGCAGCCTTTTCTTTAGAAAAGAGCTTAGGGGGTGTCAAATAATGGCTTATAAGACTCTAGTAGGTTTAGAAATACACGTAGAACTTTCTACAAAAACTAAAATATTCTGTGGTTGTTCCAATGAATTTGGAAATGATGCCAATACCCAATGCTGTCCTGTATGCTTAGGCTTGCCTGGTGCATTACCAGTACTTAATAAGGCAGTGGTAGAATATGCCATTAAAGCAGGACTGGCTTTTAACTGTCAAATAGCCAAAGAAACAAGAATGGACAGGAAAAACTACTTCTATCCTGACCTAGTTAAAGGCTATCAAATAAGCCAGGATGACATCCCATTGTGCTCAAATGGCTATATAGAAATAGATACGGAAGAAGGCCCTAAGAAGATTAGAATAAAGAGAATCCACATAGAAGAAGATACAGGTAAATCAATCCATACAGAAAGTGGGGATACCCTCCTAGACTACAATAGGGCAGGAGTACCCTTAATAGAAATAGTTACTGAGCCAGATATTAACTCTAAGGAAGAAGCACAGAAATTCCTAGATAGCTTAAAAGCCACACTACAATATATTGAAGTTTCTGACTGTAAGATGGAAGAAGGTTCCTTAAGGTGTGACATTAACTTGAATATAGTAGATGATGAAAAAGGCTTAAAAAGCAACATAACAGAGATTAAGAACCTAAACTCCTTCAGTGCTGTAGGCAGAGCCATTGAATACGAAGAAGAAAGGCATAAGGCCTTACTAGAAGAAGGAAAGAACACTGTTAAGGAAACTAGAAGATGGAATGATGTAGACAACAAGACAGAGGTAATGAGAAGTAAAGGAGAAGCTACCGACTATAGATATAGTGTGGAAGGGGATATTGCTCCTATTAAGATAGATGAAGCTTGGATTGAAGAGTTAAGAAATAATATGCCAGAACTACCTCGCCAAAAGATGGAAAGATTTATTAAAGAATACAATTTACCCGCCTATGATGCGGAAGTTTTAACCCAGTCAAAGGATTTATCAGTATTCTATGAGGAAACAGTAAAATTAGCTGATGATCCTAAGCAGGTGAGCAATTGGGTAATGGGAGATGTATTAAGAAGGATAAATGATGAAGGAGTAGAAGTAAAGGACTTGAAATTTACTCCTAAGGATTTGGCTGCTCTTTTGAAGCTAATAAATGAAGGAAAGATAAGCAACAACATAGGTAAAAAAGTATTAAGAGAAATGTTTGAAACTGGTAAAAAACCAAAGGATATAGTTGAAGAAAAGGGCTTAATACAGATAAGTGATGAAGGCCAGCTTAGGGAAATAGTAAGTAAGGTATTAGATGAAAATGAACAATCGGTTATAGACTATAAAAATGGTAAAACAAAAGCTATGGGCTTTATCATCGGCCAAGTAATGAAGGCTACAAGAGGAAAGGCCAACCCTCAACTAGTCAATAAGATAGTCAAGGAAATGTTAGATGAAAGATAAGATGGAATTATTCTTTTTCCATCTTATCTTTATCTTTTTCTCTATTATATTTATCTCTATCTACAAAATAAGGGCAGTCTTTTAAAGGAGTGTTAGAGGCAGAGGTTATTTTGGTTAAATGGCATATTCCATCTTCTTGGTAGATGCAGTTTTCAGAACAGGGAATAAGCATATGAAGCCTCCTTATGTGTAGAATATAGATTATTTTATCCAGACCTATATAAAATTATTAAACTATAAAAGTGTAGCTAAAGTGTACCAAAAGTGTTTGTATTCTGATACAATATAACTGTACAGTTTTACCTACAGTGTTAAGGAGGAATTAAGGTGGAAATAGGTAAATTGCCCAACCATTTGCTTGAAAAAATAGTATTTAAAAATATAAAAAACAAGAGAAAGGAAGTCCTTTTAGGTGCAGCCATAGGTCAGGATAATGCCATAATAGATTTTGGCGATGAAATATGTGCCCTATCTACAGACCCTATAACTGGGACCACTAAGCATATTGGAAAGCTAGCTGTATATATTTCCTGTAATGATGTAGCCAGCTCTGGTGCAGAGCCTATAGGAGTTTTACTTACTATTTTAGCACCTCCAGAAACTACAGAAGAGGACATAGAAACCATAATGGCAGAGGCAGGAGAAGCTTCTAAGGAGATGAATGTGGAGATAATTGGAGGCCATACAGAGATTACTGATGCTGTAAATAGGATTGTGGTATCCTCTACAGTTATAGGAAAGCAGAAAAAGGAAAATATGATAGACTCTAACAAGGTAAAAGTAGGGGATAAGATCCTTATGACTAAGTATGCTGCTATTGAAGGCACCACCATTTTAGCTAAGGAGTTAAAGGACTATCTATTAGATAAAATGGATGAAGAAAAATTAGAAGAAGCCAGAAATATGTACAGACACATATCTGTCATAAAAGAAGGAATTATCTGTGGAAAAGTAGGAGTAAAATACATGCACGATATTACAGAAGGAGGAGTTTTAGGAGCCATATGGGAGGCAGCTGCAGCCATAGGTAAGGGAGTAAAAATATATGAGGACCAAATTCCAATGAAAGAGGTTACCAAGGAGATAGCCAGTATTTTAAACATAGACCCTTATAGACTTATATCCAGCGGTAGTATGCTTATCATAGCAGCCCCTGAGAAGGTAGGTTTGCTTAAGGAAAAATTAGGAGAAGAGGAAATAAAGGTAACAGTAATAGGTGAAGTAATAGAGGAAGGCATATATCTACAAAAGGAGAAGAAGTTGGTAGAAATTGCACCCCCCTCAAGTGACGAACTGTATAGGGCTTTATCTATTAGGAAATAGGAATAAATTCCTATAGCCCACAGAAGTATCTGCAAGTTGTTGACAAAAAACACCATAAGATGTTATAACTAAATGTAAGATGGCAATTTTTGCAGCACCAAATACAGGAAGGGGGGACCCAATGAGAAAGTGGAAAGTATTTGTATCTTTATTGCTTGTCCTTATATTTATTAGCTCCTCAGTACTTGCCTCAGCTTACTCCATTAAGTATATTAAGATAAGATTAGGTGGCAAGACTGTAACAGTTAGGCAAGTACCAGTAGTAGTAGATGGAAAAACAATATATACAAAGGATCCAACATTTGTTATGAATTCTAGAACTTACGTTCCCATAAGGTTTATAGCAGATCATTATGGAGGAAAAGTAGGTTGGGATGACGCTACAAGAACAGCAACTCTTAAAGTAGATGGTAAAGAAATAAAGCTAACAATAGACAGCAAAACTGTATATGTAAACGGCAAGAAGCATGTAGTAGAAGAAAGATTGGCCCCAAAACTGGTAACCTTTGACTATGGTACTTCTAAAGCCCGAGGAAGGACTATGGTAGCTTTAAGACTTATAGCAGACATACTAGGATATAAAATAGGCTATGATGAAGCAAATGGAATACCAAGTATCACTAAGCCAAAACAAAACAATAGCAATACTGGAGGTAATCAAAACAATCAAGGTAATGATGAAACTAAAATTATAAATACAGTAAAAGATATCAAAAAAGAAACTGTAAATGGCAAAGATGCTATAGTCGTTTACAAAACCAACAAGGTGGAAATTAACCAGTTTAAACTAGGAAGCCAAGATGTAAAACTAGTATTTGACTTAAAGAATTCTTCAATAGTCGGTGGCGGCTATTATGTTTATGATATTAGTTTTGGCCCAATTGAAAATGTTAGGGCATCCCAATTTGATAAAGATGTGGTAAGGGTTGTGTTGGATATTAAGAAGGGAGTAAGCAATCCAGAGGTTGAGGTTATCGACAATAAGGACAAGCTAATTATTATACCCAAGGGTGTAGAGCCAGAAACGCCAAAGAAACCAAGTATTATTATCTCCATAGATGCAGGTCATGGTGGACACGATCCAGGTGCAGTACAAAATGGAGTAAATGAAAAGGATATAAACTTAGAAGTAGCAAAGAAACTGGATAGTGCATTAAAGAAAGAAGGCTATGACATTGTCATGACAAGAGATAAAGACGTTTATGTAGAACTAAAGGAAAGAGCAGATATTGCCAACAGAAACAATTCAGATATATTCATAAGCCTTCACTGCAACTCCTTTAGTAGTGAAAGTGCACATGGAATAGAAGTATTATACAATCCTAATAGAAGTGGTAGCAAGCAACTAGCTCAATTAGTGTTAGACGAATTAGTAAAGGCAACGGGAGCTAGAAACAGAGGAATTAAAGAAAGACCAGAGCTTGCAGTATTAAAACACACTACTATGCCTGCAATATTAGTAGAGATGGGCTTTATAAGCAATAAAGCAGAAGCCCAAAAGCTACAAACAGCTTCCTACCAAAATAAGATTGTAGAAGCAATAGTAAAAGGTGTAGAAAAGTATATTGATACTTATAATTAAAGTATAGCGGGGAGAAATCTCCGCTATATTTTAATATGGGGGGATTTAGGTGGAAGTATTATTAGGCTATATGTTCATTTTTGTTGCTAGGGTATTAGATGTAACTATGGCCACTTTAAGAATGCTCATGGTAGTCCAAGGAAGAAAGTTTTACTCAGCTTGTATAGGCTTTGTGGAAATAATCATCTATATTACTGCTTTAAATCAAGTGGTCAGTAATTTGGACAATATAGGCAATTTATTAGTGTATGCTTTTGGTTTTGCCTGCGGAAACTATGTTGGAATAGCTATAGAAGAAAAAATAGCCCTAGGCACCTTGGCAGTCCAAATAATCCATAAAGAAAAAAGTAGCGACCAATTAGTAAATGAGCTAAGGGATGAAGGCTTTGGGGTTACCATATTAAGTGGTCAAGGAAGAGAAGGTAGTAGGGATGTAATAAATGTGGTAATTAGGAGGAAGGATTTGCCAAAATTAAAGAAGCTAGTGTTTAGATTTGACTCTAATGCTTTTATTATAACAAACTCTATAAGCTCTATTAGTGGAGGCTATTTTTCAACCATTAAAAAGAAATAAATTATCATAGTATCCCTTGCCCATTAATATAATGTAATAAAAACAAGGAGGGGGGTAAGGGATGTATAATAGAAACAAAATAATAATACCCGTTTTACTTGTAATATTGGTAGTAGCAATAGGGCTTACCTTTAAACTTAAAGGGAAAAAAGATGAGCACAGTTCCGACTTGTTAGAAGATGAGATTGAGATTATAAGATCCGATGAAAGCCACCAATTTGAACTGACAGATGATGATAGTATGAGAAAAACAGTTTTATATTTTAAGGATAAACATGGGCTTTTAGTTCCAGTTATGACAAAACTTCCATGGGAAGAAGGAATAGCTAAATCAGCCCTTAGAAATATGGTAGATAGCCCAGAACTGAGAGAAACAATGAAAGAAACTGGCCTAATTCCAATATTACCTGCAGGAACTCAGATATTAGGAATGACCATAGATCAGGAAACAGGCTTGTGTAAAGTGGATTTTAGCAAGGAAGTATTAAACTGTGAAACTAAAGAAGATGAAGAAAACATGATTAACGGTGTTGTATATACATTAACAGAGTTTCCATCTATAAATGAAGTCCAGTTCTTAGTGGAAGGTCAAGTGCTTCCAACCTTTACCCATGGCACTGATACATCTTCTACTTTTAAGAGGGATAATATTAATCTAGCAGGTGCTTTAAATGAAGAAGGCTCTAAGGTAGTTGTATACTTTAAAGGTGAAAATCTAGAAGAGAATTTTGAATACTATGTACCTGTAACTATCCCAACACTAGCACCAGTACCAAATGTATATACTGCCTTGGAAGTGCTATTTAATGGACCTCCAACTGGTTTAGGACTTACTTCAGACATTCCTGAAGGAGTAACTTTCCACGGAGTAGATGTAAAGGAAAGCACAGCTTATGTAGATATTTCTTTCGACCATGAATACCCCGACAATGTAGAAACAGTTCTTAATAATATGGTAAGAAATATAGGGCTTACCCTAAGTGAATTTGATGAGATAGAATCAGTAGAACTTCTTATTGATGGAAAAACTTTAGAAGAAGCTGGATTGGATGTATACATAAATGAATCAATACCAGCTTTTGCTAATGAATATTAAGCTGTCTTACGGCAGCTTAATTTATTTTTTTATTTGTTAGTTCTACTGGTAATTTGGTATAAATATTTATGATTTACATAAAAATAGATAGATGGTAAAATAAATAAATGGTAAATTAATTCAAATACTATAAAGAGGTAGATAAACATGAAGAAGAGAACTTTAGTACTATCAACAGGAAACAGCAATAAAGTAAAGGAAATAAAGGATATATTGAAGGGCTTACCAATTGAAGTTGTATCAAAGGATGAAATAGGCCTTAAAAATATTGATATTGAAGAAGATGGGGAAACCTTAGAAGAAAATGCTATTAAGAAAGCTAAGGCTATTAAGGATAAGGTGCAGGGAATGGTCATGGCTGATGATACAGGCTTATTTGTGGACTATTTAAAGGGAGAACCGGGAGTTAAATCAGCTAGATATGCAGGCCCTACTTCCAATGACGAAAAGAATATCCAAAAGCTATTAAATAAATTAGAGGGGGTTCCTTTAGAAAAGAGGACTGCCAGCTTTAAAACGGTAATTGCATTGGTAACAGAAGTAGGAGATGTTTTAACAGTTACGGGAGAGTGTAAAGGAAAAATTGGCTTTGAACCAAAAGGTCATAGTGGTTTTGGTTACGATCCTATATTTATTGTAGATGGATATGATAAGACTTTTGCAGAATTGGGAAATAATATTAAAAATAGGGTTAGCCATAGGGCTAAGGCTTTAGAGAAATTGAGAAATGTAATAACTAATATAATAGAGGATGGTGTAGATGAAGGTAATAGTAGTCAGTGATACCCATGGAAGAGTGGACAATTTCGTAAATAAGATAAAAGCCATGGAAAAGCCAGAGTTGATTATCCATTTGGGAGACTATGTAGAGGATGGAGAGAAGATCCAAGCCCTTACCAATATTGAAACTATAATAGTTAAAGGCAATAATGATTATCTTAATAATACTTACAAGGAGGATATACTAATCAATATTGGTGGAAAGAATTTTTTCATAACCCATGGTCATAAATACGGAGTTAGGTATAGATTGGACAATCTTATGTACAAGGGAGAAGAGCTTGGGGCCAATATAATATTGTTTGGCCATACCCATGTGCCACTTATATTGGAAGAAGATAATATAAGGATAATGAATCCAGGCAGCGTTTCTTACCCAAGAGGTGTTGACAGGATAAAAACTTTTGGTATAATAGATATTGCAAAGAATATTAAAATGTCCATAGAGAAAATAAATTAAAAAAATAATTTTCCTGTTGACATACTAAAAATACTTTGCTATAATAAATTATGTTGCGTGGTGGATATGGCCTAGCTGGTTAAGGCGCCAGATTGTGGCTCTGGAGATCATGGGTTCGAATCCCATTATCCACCCCATTTTTTTACTGCAATTTTGACCCATTAGCTCAGGCGGTAGAGCACCTGACTTTTAATCAGGGTGTCCGGCGTTCGAGTCGCCGATGGGTCACCAGCTTAATATGCGGGAGTGGCGGAACTGGCAGACGCGCTAGACTTAGGATCTAGTGTCTTCGGACGTGGGGGTTCAAGTCCTCTCTCCCGCACCATTTAAAATTGGCCGAAGGCCAATTTTTTTATTCTCTTTTCGGGTGTGTGATGTTCAAATGGATACGCTCTTTATCCTTATGGGCTCTCTTATAATTCCTCTTATCTATAACTATATACAGATAAGTAAATTTTCGGTAAACAAGCCTATGTTTTACAGTACTAAACTAACTGAAGACCTAAGGATAACCCAGCTTTCTGATTATCATGCCAATACCCACATAAATAAGGATAAACTTATAGAAGAGATAGAAACATTCAATCCCCATATGATAGTGTTAACTGGTGATATTATAGATAGACAAACACCTAATATATCCCCATCTATAGATTTAGTATATAGACTTTATAAGCTTAACCCTAATTTATTTTTTGTTATTGGTAATCATGAACTTAAAAGTATTCAGGGCCATAGGTTCATATCAAAAATAAGGGAGATAGGGGTAAAATTATTAGATAATGAAAGGCTAGTTTTAGAATTAGGCCATGATAAGATAAACATTATTGGGTTAAGTTTTCCTGTAGATAAAAAGGATTACGAAATACTTATGAAGGATATTAATTGTAATAATTATACTTTAGTTTTATCCCATTCACCAGATAGGCTAGTATCATTTGTATCAGAAAAAGAGGATTTAATATTAGCAGGCCATACCCATGGAGGCCAGATTAGATTACCAGTAGTAGGTGCAATAATTGGCCATGAACAAGGACTATTTCCCAAATATGATAAGGGTATATTTAAGCTAGGTAAGACTACTTTGTATATAGATAGTGGACTAGGAAATAGCTTTTTGCCTATAAGATTATTTAATAGGGTCCAAATAAGCAATATAACAATAAAATGTAAAAAAACTAAATAATGCACATAATTGACTATATATTGGATTTAATCTATAATATAGTAAAAATGAATATTGATGCACCCGTAGCTCAACTGGATAGAGTAGCTGACTTCGAATCAGTTGGTTGGGGGTTCGAGTCCCTCCGGGTGCACCATGGAAAGACCTCTACATTTATTAAAATGTAGAGGTCTTTTTTAATGAGATAGTAAAATGCTACCTCCAATTTATTAGATTAAATATTGACAAACAATGCTTCTTAGGTAAATACGTTTCTTTAGTTACGCCATTAGCTGAATAGGTTAAAGGATAAATATAATAAAATCAAAAAATACTCATATATTCAGTAGTAATTCTCATACTAGCTATGAGGTGATTTTGTGAAAAAGAAAGGTAATATTGAAAAGGTAAATGATATAATGAAAAAGGATTACCCATTTGTTGGTTCTATAAGCACATACCTTAATGTTGATTTAGAAGAAAAATCAAATGTAGAATTAGAAATTGAAGCCATGAAGAAAAATAAGCAAGCTAAAGATAAAAGATAAACTATAGACTTTAAATTGACACTCTATGGAGTGTCTTTTTTGTGCATAAAATGGAAAATTCTAATATTTTACATTTTTTACAATATCGATGAAATTTAACAATATTCGACTAGATATGATACACTGATAAAGTAACTTGATAATATTTAGTGGAGGCTGGTTTATATATGAAAAAAAGAAGTCACCTGCACGGGTACCTTCTTGTTGCTTTATCTGGCTCGCTATGGGGAATTGGTGGATTTTTTGTTACTAAAATGAGTAGCGCAGGTGCAACTTCACTGATGACCGCATTTGCCGGTCAATTTTTAGCCTTTATACCTACATTGATCTATTTATTAGCAAAGAAAGGTTTAGCTGGGCTAAAAATTTCCAAGAAGGGTTTATTATATAGTTTCTTATTAGGTGTTTTAACAAAAGGAATTTTTAAATTGCCTTAGACACAAGCACAACTTTAGTAGGAGTAGCAGCATCAACAAATCTTATGTATTTAGCTCCTGTCTGGACAGCTTTAATGGCTATGATATTCTTCAAAGAAAAACTTCGTGGATACCAAACTTTTGCTCTTGTTTTAAACCTTATCGGATGTATTCTAATGGTTACTGGTGGAAACTTTACAGAATTAAATATTTCAGGACTTGGATTAACTTTAGGCCTTGTTGCAGAGTTTCTATATGTCTTTAGTGCTATTTTAGGGAAATTAGGGACAAGCGGAGACGCTTCATTGACGGTAGCTTGCTATATGTTATTATTCAGTTCAATGACTGCTGCTATATTTGCTAAGCCATGGGAACATTTAGATTTGGTTACAAATATTAGATTTATAACCTGGGCTATTCTAGGTGGGACATTTAGCGGTGCTGTGGCAAATATTAGCTTTCTATCAGGAATGGCAACGGGTATAGATGCATCAAAGGCCACTATAGTTTCTTCCATTGAAGTTATAGTAGCTACCCTTGCTGGAGTATTTTTATTAAATGAACAAATCAATTTAGTTGGATATATTGGTATAATTATAATGTTAGCATCAATTGTTCTAATGAATATCGATATTCCTAATCCGAAGGAAACTACTGATAATCAGAACATTTCAGTTTATGAATCCTCATAAATAAAAAAGTATAATTTAAAAGGAGGATACTATGAAGAAGTTTATAAATGCAGTTATTTATGGTCATAATGATGCTAGTGAGATTTTAGTAGAAGATGGTGTGATTAAAGCTATTGGTAAGGAGCTTGGACCTGCAGATGAGGTAATAGATTAAGAGGGTAAATTAGTTACTCCACCTTATGTAGACCCTCATATACATTCGTACACATGTAGACGTTACAGATCCAAAATTTACGGCTCTAAAAGCCATATTAGAATTAAGAGAAGAATTAAAGGATAAGGTTGAAATCCAAATAGTAGCCTCCCTCAAGAAGGAATGTACACATATAAAGGTGGAAAAGAGTTAGTAGAAGAAGCCCTAAAAATGGGTGCTGATGTAGTAGGAGGAATACCCCACTATGAACCTGCAAGGGAATTTGGTGAAAAATCAGTACACGATATAGTAGAGTTTGCTTTAAAATATGACAAGCTTATAGGCGTTCACTGTGATGAGACAGATGACCCTCATTCCCGTTTTATTGAACTATTAAATGCCCTAGTATTGATGGAAGACTATGGTGAAAAAACTACAGCAAGCCACACTTGCTCCTTTGGTTCAGCAGATGATTCCTATGCCTTTAGAATGATGGACCTATTTAAGAAGAGCAAGGTAAACTTCATTGCTTGTCCAACAGAAAGTGCATACCTTCAAGGTCGTCACGACACATATCCAAAGCGTAGAGGACTTACAAGAGTAAAAGAATTTATGGAAAAAGGAGAATATCTATTTAAGCAAAAACCAGTAGAATATGAAGTAGGGCTTGACCTAGGGGTAGACTATTAATATAAAATATCCACCAGTTTTCTGGTGGATATTTTATATTAATTAGAGCTAATGGCTCTTTTATCTGAAAAATATATTGAATCATTAAGAAATTTGGCTAATTTATATTAAATAATATTAGCAGAAACTTTTCTAGTTCTTGATATGGGAGGGATTATTGTAGTTTTGCAAATAGTGTTCCTACCTACAACATGGTAAAAGAAATGGATTCTAAAGGGAAAATAATGATTATGCTTTGTAGAAAGAAGTTGTGTAAAAGGTATATAATAAACTCTAAAACAAAAGTCTTGAATCCTAAAAAGCAGGATTTAAGACTTTTGTTTTAAAAGAGGATCTATCTAAAGGGGTTAATATCTAAAAATTACAAAATATTTTAGCTATATTAGTTCAGTACCTAATAGTACTATATTGTCTCCATACTCAGTATTTAGTGCTTTTAGCATATGTTCTCTCGGGTCATCATAAGATCTGTGTATTTCAATAATATCCATATTATATCCTTCATCTAATTTTTCAATAATTTCATCCTTAAACCAGCCTAAGTAAATGCTTATCCGATCGTTTAAGTTAAAGTTTCTTCCTGAGCCTTGATAATTAGTCTGCTTAAAAAAACATCTTTATTTTTAATGTTGAATACAGAATATTTTGTAACTATATTTTTTATTTTATCATCTATATTTTTATAAGCTACAACAAATACTTTATATTTTGGTTGTATAGAAATGTTTTCATCATTATCACTATGTATCAAATTGATCGTATTGCACATGTGGTGCATATTATAAGTAGTAGTATACATATAATGCCCCTCCCCTTAGGACTGATTATGTTAATAAAATAACAATATTCTTATGTTAATTATATAACAAAACTTTCAAAAAGTATACATATAAAAAGGATTGAAGATGGCTTAAGACTAAAAAGACAAACTAACATATATGGTGTATAATCTAATTAGAAACATTATAAATCATAGAAGGTTAAGAAAAGGGTGATTGTTTGCTTTACAAAAATCCTTATTGTAAAAAGATAAAGGGTAGTTATATACTAATGGTTTCCTGCGGTCACTGTAAAACCGATATTGCCAGATATCAAAAATTAGGAAGAGGAAATCTATTAAGGATGCATGTCGATAGGATTATAGAAGGTACTGTTGATTTTTCAAAACATAAAGGGGCTCTCCTATGTCCTAATTGTAATGAAAGGTTGGCAATAAGGACCAATTTAAAGAGGAAAAACAAAGAAGTTTATATAATGATTAGAGGTGCTTATAATACAAGAAGAGGGGAATAAAAATAGTTATCTTTTGTCGTCGACCTTAAGTAGTGCAAAAACCCCTGGAGGTCGACGACAATTTATAT
>CALBUB010000133.1 GCA_937967955.1 uncultured Bacillota bacterium
TCTACACCGTATTTTTTCTTATAATAGTATATAGCCAGTTGAGTCCTATCCCTTAAGTTGAGCTTCTCCAGCATATTTGATATATAATTCCTTACAGTTCCTTCGCTTAAGTAGAGCTTTTCTGCAATCTCCTTGTTGTTTAACCCTTCAGCCACAAGAAGTAGAATATCATGCTCCCTTTCAGATAGATCTAGCTGTACATCCTTTGTAGCGTACTTCTTTATTCCTGAAACTATCTTGGAGTCAAATACCATATTCCCTGCATATACTGCATTGATGGCAGGTATGATTCCCTTTATGTTGTACTTGAGTATATACCCCTTACATCCTATGGAAAGGGCTTGGGCTATGTATTCCTGATCCTGAAAGGTAGTTATGAGGAGTATTTTAGCTTCTGGGTCCATTTTAAGTATCCTTTTGGCTGCCTCTATTCCATTTAAATTCTCCATTCTAATATCCATGAGTATTAAATCAGGTTTATGTTTTTCATAGAGCTTAACCGCATCATTTCCGTTGTATCCTACTGCCAATATGTTTATTCCATTGGCACTTATTATGGTTTTAAGGGACTCTACAACTAGAGGGTCATCATCTACAATTATAACGTTCATTTTAATCATCCTTTCATCAGGGTAACATGCAATTTGAACCCATTATCGTAGCTGTAGTTTAAAAAACCATTGTACTTATGGGCAATTTCTTTTATGGATAGAAGACCTATGCCTCTAGTATTTTTTATGGCTTCTTCATCAAATTTGCTTCCATTGTCTTTTAATACTAGGGAATAGAATTTTGGCTGTTCTAAGAGAATTATCTTTAACTTATCTGCGTCTGAATGTTTAGCGCAGTTGGTTATTCCTTCTTTTATAATGGATAGGATATCGTATTTCATATCAAAGCTCAGATTATCGTTAATTTTATACACCAGCTCTATATCTATATTTGGAAAGCTTGCGCACAGCTTTTCAATTTGCTCCTTTAAATCCACTGATTCGCTGTATAGATTGTGGATGCTCCTTCTTATATCATCCATTCCTCTTATCAGTGTTTCTTGCAGAACATCTAACTTTTCTAACACCGATTTGTCCTTAGTTATGATTTTTAGGGATTCCACCTGCAGTATGCTGCTTGATAAGGAATGGCCAATGGCATCATGAAGTTCCTTTGCAATTCTGTTTCTCTCCGTAAGGACAGCTATATGGACATTTTTTTCTCTATCCTTTCTTAGCTGTTCATTGTATTTTTGCAGTAGGAGGCTGTCCTCTTTTATTTTATCCCTAGCTCTTATGTTTTCCTCTAGTGTTTCATTTTGCTTGCTGGTGATGATGGAAATATAAGCTGTAAATATGGAGAACATCAGGTTTTCTACATAAAAATCCACAAAGATTAACGGCATGGCTAGTATGATGAACCACTTAAAATCTTCATACAGGTCATAGACAATAAGAGGGACATACATTATAAGAGGTTGATTAAATAGGATTAAAGCTGCAAAGAAGGCATATAAAAATAACTTAACATTCCTGTTTTCTATCAATTCCAATAGGGAGGATATTATGAGAACTATGAGAAAGTACAAAGGCAAGTTCTCATCTGGATATTTTTTGTAAGTATTGTATAAGCAAAATGCAATTATAAATAGCTTTTCCAACAGCCTTCTCAAATGAAACATAACAGAAATCTCCTTTAATTTGATAGACCATTTAAGTCCTTATAATAATTATATTTTCATTTATTCCTAAAAACAATCCAAATCATGACAAATGTCATACTACATTGTAACTATATTCACTACAAGGGAAAAACACAAAAACATACAATAATAGTAAATAAGTTACAGAGAGGTGACAGGGATGATCGTAAAGGTTAAAAATCTAGTTAAAAGGTATGGAGAAAAGATTGCTCTTGATCATTTCAATATGGCAGTAGAAGAAGGAGAGATACTGGGCCTGTTGGGACCAAATGGATGTGGAAAGACCACAGCCATAAATTGCATATTGTCTTTACTAAACTTTGATAAAGGAGAGATAGAGGTATTTGGAAAGAAAATGACTTCCAACTCCTATGATATAAAGAGGCAAATAGGGCTGGTGCCACAGGAAGTGTCCGTATTTGAAAACTTGACTGTTAGAGAAAACATAGATTATTTCTGTGGATTGTATATAGACGACAAAGCCATTAGAAAAGAACATGTTGATGAAGCTATAGAATTTGT
>CALBUB010000134.1 GCA_937967955.1 uncultured Bacillota bacterium
TGAAAGGTAGAGAAAAACAATTAAATATTAAAAATATTAATTTAGACACACTTATGAAACTAGATGAAATGTTGAAAAAAGAAAAATTCGAGATTTTAAAAAAGGAATGTATAGGTTATTATAATCAGCAATCTGGAGCAAGTAATGTACCTAAAGCTATAATAGATAAATATATCAATACAAATATGTTGAATTTAGAAAAGACCTGTAAAGATGTAAGTAAGTATATTAAGGAAAATAAGTCTAATTCAAAACTAGAATGTTTCATATGCGGAAATAAAATTAAAAAAGGCGGCAAAGGCCTAAATTTCTTATTAAATACTTATTTTGATATTGACCGAAAAAAATCCCACGTCTGGAATTTAGCAAGTGATATTGAAATATGTCCAATATGCGAGCTTGTTTATTATTGTATACCAGCTGGCTTTGTGACAGTGTATGGGAAGGGACTATTTATAAATAGTAATACATCTTTAAAAGACCTAATAGACTTAAATGCTGTAGTAAGAACAGAAGTGTTAAAAACATTAGATGAAAATATAAGAGGTTCTTTAACATATAGGGCATTAATTACTGCAATAAATAAGCAAGATATATCAAGAACTCAATATAAGCTACAGGATGTCCAAATAATAAGATATGAGAACAACAGGTATAGATTCAATATTTTATCTAAAGACTTACTAAGAGTAATTAGAGATTCTCAAAAAGATTTGGAGGCTTTGATGAACGCTTATTATAGGGAAGGAAGAACTAGCTTTAACATATATGACATTGCTATAGATAGATTATTCAATAATTATAACATGTTTACATTAATTCACAAATTATTAATGTACAAGCTTACAGAATCGGATTCTATTACTACTTATTACAATATGAATCATGTAATGAATTTGAATTATATTAACATCAATTACTTGAAAGGAGTTGAGGGGATGGAAAAAGTAAAAGAAAATAGAGCTATTGTCAAAGATGCTCGGACTTATGGCTACCATTTGAGGAAAAAGTATTTAGAAAAAGATAAAGAAGCGGATAAAACCAAAATAAGAGGTATCTCTTACAGAATGCTTAATGCATTAAAAACAAGAAATGCGGAGATGTTTATGCATAATGTTATTACAAGTTACATGTATATAGGGGAAGAGATACCATCTAAGTTAACAATGGCTTTAGAAAGCGAAGAAGAACTTGGAATAATTGGTTATGCTTTTGTTACTGGATTAAACGGATATATTAAAGAAAATGATAATGAAAATGGAGGGGATAATTATGAAGATTAAAGGATTGACCATGTCAATCATATTCCAAGCAGAAAGTGGTAATTATGGGGAGACAATTGGCAATGTAGCTTCTCTTAAAAAACTATCAAGGGGGAAAGGGGAACAATATACTTATATTTCAAGACAGGCATTAAGATACAATATTGTCAACCAAATGGGAATTGATAACACTAAAGTGGATATTGATAAGTCAGTTGTTCAATTTGCGCCTGATGTAACCATCAAAGATTATCCAGAAATAGACCTCTTTGGATATATGAAAACAGCTGGAGAACAAAAAACAAGATCAGCTGTAGTTAGGCTTTCAAATGCTGTATCATTAGAAACCTTTAAGGGAGATTTAGATTTTCTAACTAACAAAGGTTTATACGATAGATATGCTAAGCAGGAAAATAAAAATGAAAGCGTAAAAGGAGGAAGCATAGCTCAAAGTGAAATTCATAAATCTTATTATGCTTATACTATTACAGTAGATTTGGACAGAGTAGGGATAGATGAAAATGATGGAATAGAAATTGATAATAAAGAAAAAGCAAACAGAATTATTAAGTTATTAGATACAATTAGATTCTTATATAGGGATATTAAGGGAAGAAGAGAAGATTTAAAACCTTTATTTGCAATTGGTGGAGTTTATGATATTAAGAATCCTATTTTCCATAATGCTCTTGATATAAAGAATAATAGATTAGATGTTAATAGAATCAAGGATGTTTTATATGAGGACATAAAAGACGATACTCGTTGTGGATTGATAAAAGGTATTTTTGACAATGACAATGAAATAATTAATGAACTGGGGGCATTACCTATGCCACAATATTTCGAATTGATTAAGAAAGAGGTAAAGGAATACTATGAAAGCAATTAGAATTAAATTATACCAAAATCTTGTTAATTATAAAAAACCAATCAGTTTTCAATTAAAGGAAACGTATCCACTTCCTCCTCCTTCAACGGTAATTGGCATGGTTCATAATCTATGTGGCTATACTGAATATCATGAAATGGATGTTAGCATTCAAGGAAAATATCATGCTAAGGTAAATGATTTATATACTAGACATGAATTTTCAAATAAGATAACAGAGGACAAAAAAAGACGATGTAAAGATTGTATGGCTATAAATGGTGAGAAAGCAAAAAAGTGTACAAGTTGTGGGGGAAAAGATCTTGAAGATGTATGGATACCAAGAGGATACCTGGTAAGAGGTATAGTAGCTCCAGGTGTTAAAAAGTATGATGACCTGTATAAGGAAAATGTTATACTTGATGAAAAAAATAGAGAGTATTTCAAAGAAAATTATATTAGTGTAATAGAAGGGCCTGCAACAGTAGAACTTTTAACAGATGTAGAGTTGCTTATCCATATCATACCTAAAGATCAGACAATAGTTGAAGAAATAGAAAAAGCATTTTTATATCCAAGAGAATATCCTTCTTTGGGAAGGAGAGAAGACTTGGCCCTGATAAATGAAGTTAAGGTAGTGAATATATATAGAGAAATTTTAATAGATGATATAAATATAGGGAACGACTATAGTGCATATATTCCTATAAATTTGATAGAGAAAGACGATGTAATATTAAGAAAAAGAATAGGGGTAGCTGGTACCAGATATAGACTAACAAAAAATTACACTTTAGTTAACTGTGGTACTAAAGGTTCTCCTAAGATTGTGCGGAAATGGAATAAAGTAGATGTAATATACGGAAGCAACATTAAAGTTTTAGAAGATGCTCATATAAATTTAGATGAAGATAGAAATATTGTTTTTGCAATTTAGAAAGCCCTATTAATATAGGGCTTTCTGATTAATTGTTGGGGGGATTTATTTGTGAATAGATATATTGCAAAGACATATCCGGAAGAAGAAACTATACAAGAGCATACTGATAAACTGATAGAAAACTACAATATACTAAAGTCTATCTATCCAAACTTAAAAGTTAATTGGGAGCTATTAAAATTAGCGTGTTTATATCATGATTTAGGAAAAATGAATTTAAAGTTTCAAAGGAAGTGTAAAGGGAAAAAAGTTGAAAATGAAGTTCCCCATGGAATTTTGAGTACAAGCTTTTTAGATATCAATGATTTGAAACAAAAATATACTAAAGAAGAAATAAAAGTGTTAGTAAATGCTATAGCTTATCATCACGAAAGAGACTTTAACTTACTAGAGTATGAGGATTTAGTCACAGAAGAGATAGAAAAAATGAGAGAAGAAGCTAAAAGTTTTAAATACGAAAAAATACCAAACTGTAAGGTTTTTAAGCTACCTAGTGGTAGATACTTAAAAAGCAATGGTATAGCAGAGGAAGATGGTGAAGAGGTAATTTATGATTATATATTAGTAAAGGGACTTTTAAATAGAATAGATTACGCCTCTAGCGCACATGAAAAAGTGGAATGGAAAAATAATTTCCTAGAAAAAGCATTAGAAAACATGATGAATGAGTGGAAAAGAGCAGATAAGAATGCATCCTGGAATAACTTACAAAAATATATGAAACAAAATAGAGATGAAAATGTAATAGTTATTGCTCAAACAGGTATGGGAAAAACAGAAGGTGGCCTTCTATGGATGGGAAATAATAAAGGATTTTTTACATTACCAATTAGAACTGCTATAAATGCAATATATGACAGAATAAGAAAAAATATTGTAAAAGATAATTTGGGAGAAAGAGTAGGATTACTACATTCAGATGCACTAAGTGAGTATTTAAAAAGAGAAGAAGATAAAGAAGATAAGCTTGATTTAGAAGAGCTAGGATTAAATAGGTACTATGAAAGAACAAAGCAATTAACCATGCCATTAACAATATGTACTATAGATCAATTATTCGATTTTATATATAAGTATAGAGGGTTTGAGTCAAAACTTGCAACATTAGCCTATTCTAAAATAGTTATAGATGAAATTCAGATGTACTCATCAGACCTAATTGCATATCTTGTAGCTGGTCTTTCCCATATAACAAAATTAGGAGGTAAATTTGCTATTTTAACAGCTACTTTTCCAAAGTTTATAGAAGACTTGTTGTTAAAAGAAGGTATAAGGTTCAAAAAACCAGAACCCTTTATAGATGAAGATGAGAATAAAGTTAGACATAGCATTAAGGTAATAGATAAAATGATAAATGCTAATTTTATTATTGAAAAATACAATAAAAATAAAGTTTTAGTCATTTGTAATACAGTACGAAAGGCTCAAGAGTTATACGATGAAATAATAAATGAGCATCCAGAGCTAAGGAATGAAATAAACCTTTTCCATAGTAGTTTTATAAAGAAAGATAGAGCAGAAAAAGAAAGAAAGATACTTGAGTTGGGGAAAAAAGAAAATTATGATGGGTATGGAATATGGATATGTACACAAGTAGTAGAGGCATCACTTGATATAGACTTTGATATATTAATAACGGAACTATCAGATTTAAACGGCTTATTTCAGAGAATTGGAAGATGTTACAGACATAGATACTTTAATCAAGATGGATATAATTGTTATGTTTTTACTGGAGGAGGTGAAAAATGTTCAGGGGTTGGAAAGATTATAGATGAATATATATTTGATTTGTCTAAAGAGTCATTGAAAAATATAGATGGCAAAATAAGTGAAAAAGAAAAGATAGAGCTTATAGATAACTTATATACAACGGAGAAATTAAAGGGAAGTAAGTATTATAAAGATGTAGTTGATACTTTAAATTATGTTAATAGTCTATACATTGGTGAAATGGACAAGAATGAAGCCAGAAAAAGGTTTAGAAATATAAATTCAATTACTGTAATACCTGAAAAGGTATTTAAAGATAATAGAGAAGAAATAGAGAAATGTAAAAAAATTATTAGTAAAGAGAAAGAAAAAAGTATGTCTGATAAAGAATGGAAAGATTTCAAATTAGAAAAGATTAAAGCTAGAATTAAACTTATGGACTATACAGTATCAATACCTTATTATCTTATAAACAATAAAAACATAGAGACTTTTGAGATAAGTAAGTATGAAAGCATTGCAATTTTTAAGTGTGAGTATGATGAAGAAAGAGGTATAAGGCCTATAAAAGAATTGGTCAAAACAGATGAAGTAAGTAATTGGCATAACTTTGTATAATCATTTAAGGTGATTATATGAAAAAGATAACAGGGGTAATGGTGTATTACTATTTTGTTTGTAAACGAAAGCTTTGGCTCTTTAGTAATAACTTAGATATGGAACATACTAGCGAATTAGTGGGGATAGGTAAGTTAATAGATGAAACTTCTTATTCTAGGGAGAAAAAGAATATATTGATAGATGAGATGGTTAGCATAGATTTTTTAAAAGATTGGAAAATTATTCATGAAGTGAAAAAATCAAGGAAATTAGATGAAGCTGCAAAATGGCAATTAAAGTATTATATTTGGATATTGCGAAACAAGGGAGTAGAAATAGAGAAAGGAATATTAGACTATCCATTATTAAGGAAGCGAGAAGTGATTTATTTAACTGATAAGGAAAAAGCTGAGTTGATGGAGGTTTTAGAAGATATCAAGTCTATATTAAAGATGGACTTGCCTCCATCGACTATTGATAAGCCATATTGCAAAAAATGTGCTTACTATGAATTTTGTTATATATAGGTGGGGTGATTTATTGGGTGAGACATTTTATATTTTTAAGGACGGAAATTTGAAACGAAAAGATAATAATGTAATAATTAGAGATTTTGATGGAAATGAGAAAAACCTGAAAGCAGAAGTTACTGATGAAATATACCTATTTGGAGAAATTAGTTTAAATACAAAGTTACTGAATTTTCTATCTCAAAAAGGTATTATATTACATGTATTCAATTATTATGGCTTTTATAGTGGTAGTTATTATCCAAGAGAGACAAATATAAGTGGATATTTATTAGTTGAACAGGCAAAATGTTACATAGATGAAGAAAGAAGATTATCTTTAGCTAAGGAAATTCTGAAAGCTGCATCTTATAATATATACAGAAATTTGAGATATTACAATGGAAGAGGAGTAAATGTTAGCGAACCAATGAAAAAAATAAAAATTCTAAGAGATAAGATAGAAGCTGGGGAGACTATTAGTCAAATTATGGGGA
>CALBUB010000135.1 GCA_937967955.1 uncultured Bacillota bacterium
CTTAATAATTATAATTTTTTATAAAATCCTCTACCTCTTCCCTAGTAGGCAGAGAATTTTGAGCACCTAATTTAGTCACTGTCAAGGCAGCTGCAAAGGTTGCAAACTCAATAGCTTCCTCTAAAGTTTTACCTTCTACTAAAGCTGTAACTAGTGCCCCTATAAAGGAATCTCCAGCAGCAGTTGTATCCGCCGCCTTTACCTTTTTACTTTCAAAGCTTAGCCTTCTTTCACCATCATAGTAGATACAGCCTTTATCTCCTAAGGTGACTATTATATTTTTAGCTCCTCTTTTATATACCTTCTCAATAGCTTCATCTATTCTGTCAAGGCTTGGTTTATCTTCTCCAGCAAGTATAAATAGCTCTGTCTCATTAGGAACCAAGATATGGGTTTTTTGTAGTAGATCATCATCTATTTGCATAGTTGCTGGTGCAGGATTAAATACTACTTTTATACCCTTTTCATAACATATGTTGGTAACATATTTTACTACTTCATAGGGTATTTCCATTTGCATAACACAAATCTTGCTGTTTTCTATAAGGTGTCTATTCCTATCTATTTGGGCTATATCCACATGGTTGTTTGCTCCAGGATACACCACTATATTGTTATCTCCTTTAGAACTTACTTTTATGAAAGCAGTTCCTGTCATATCTTCTGAAAACTCTATGCCTGTTACGTCTATATTCTCTTTCATAAGTCCATTTAGTAAGGTGTGGCCATTTTTGTCCTGACCAACTTTACCAATCATGGCAACACTGCCGCCTAATCTAGCAGCGGCTATAGCTTGGTTGGCACCCTTGCCTCCACCATTGTGATGGATTTCTGTAGCTAGTATTGTTTCTCCTATTTTAGGAATATGGGGTACCTTTACTGTTACATCCATATTTAAACTTCCCACTACTACTATATCTGCCATTAAGCTTCCTCCTCCAATAGATATGGCTTCCTTTCCATATAAGGGAATCCTCCCTTAACAACTGCCCCTTTCAACTAGCTCAACATTGAGTACTTTATTTAAATTTATACCCTCTTTGTTAATTATGGACAAAAGCATTTTTACAGCTTCTTGGCCTATTTTGTATATGGGCTGGGCTATAGTCGTAAGGGGTGGGTCAATATACTTGGATATGGAAATATTGTCAAAACCTATTACTTTTACTTCATCGGGGATTTTTATCCCCTGTTCCTTAAGGGCCCTGATAGCACCTATGGCAATAAGGTCGTTACCACAGCAGATGCCATCTATTTGCCCCTTGTCTAGCAAATGCCTTACTCCCCTATAACCTGATTCCACATTAAATTTTTCTAAATATATCCTGTCTTCATCCACTGGAAAACCGTGTTCTTTTAAAGCTCTTTTGTAGCCTTCTAAACGCTCTTTTGAAAGCTTGTTTACAATTTGTGAAGATATAAAACCAATATTTTTACAGCCTTTTTTTATTAGGTGACTAGTCGCCATAAAAGTCCCTTCCTCATTATTAACTGTAATATGGCCTAAGGGCTTGTCCACTTCTATGTCCCTGTCCACTAAAACTATTGGGATGTTACACTTTTCAATAGTTTGAGAAGTAAGGCTTTCTGAGGCTGTCATTATGATTCCATCTACCATTTTTTCTTGCAGTATGTGTAAGTATTTTTCTTCCTTAGAAATCCGGTTGTCAGAATTGCAGATGATGACAATATAGCCTCTTTCTTCAGCAGCATCCTCTGCTCCCCTTGCTAATTCAGCAAAGAAAGGGTTCATTACATCAGGCATTATAAGGCCAATAGTTTTGGTTTTTTTTATTTTCAAACTTTTTGCAATGCCATTGGGAATATAGCCTTCCCTTTCTACTATTTCTAGTATTCTCCTTCTAGTCTTTTCGCTTATATATTTGTCTTTTCCATTTAGGACCTTAGAAACAGTTGCAGTGGATACATTGGCCATTTCAGCAATTTCTTTAATAGTTGGCAACTTAATCACCTCAACAGCCTTAAGTTAATCGATTACTTGAGTAATCGATTAACTAGGTAATCGTTTACCTAAATTATATACTATTTCCCAACAAAACATCAATAACAATATTACTTTTTTTATAGTTATATTATGTCAAATTGTTGTTCATTTTGAAGGAATAAGGCTGTGTAATAGCCATATATATTATGCTTTATTACACATAAAGACATAAAAGTCCATTAATAATGTGTAATTTTCTTTTTTATTTAAAACATTAATCTACAAAGAAATAGTAAGAAAAACAATCTAGGCTGCAAAATGGGATAATAAAAAGGAGAAAAGCCAGGAAAGCCCTGGCTTTTTATGAATTGTTTTCTAGCCAATCTATTGTAGCCTGAAGCATGACAGCTGCTCCTGTTTTTAAATGGTCCTCATCTATATCGAATTTAGAATTGTGATGGGGATGGAATTCTCCATCTACTGCCCTTGGGTTACATAGGAAGAAGAAGGTTCCTGGTGCCTCTTGTAAAAAGTAGGCCATGTCTTCCCCTCCCATAAGAGGCTTTTGAATTTCTATAATTTTGCCTTCATCTAATACTTTCTTAGCTGACTCAACAAAGCCTTTTGTAAATTCCTCATCGTTTACCAATGGTGGATAGCCAAACACATATTCATACTCACATTTAGCCCTCATTCCACTGGTTACACCCTTGGCTATTTCTTCTATTCTATTTGCTATATATTCTCTAACCTTTTGGTCTAGGGCCCTAACGGTTCCTTCCAGCTCTACAACATCAGGAATTATATTATAGGCAGTTCCACCATGGATTTTCCCTATGGTTACTACTGCAGGTGTAGATGGAGGGATTTCTCTGCTTACTATTTGCTGTAAATTCACCACCAGCTGGCTAGCTATAGCTACTGGGTCTACAGATAGTTCTGGATAGGCCCCATGAGCTCCTTTTCCTACTACTCTGATTTTAAATCTATCCAGGCAGGCCATTAAACTGCTATAACTATAACCGATAGAACCTGCCTCTAATTCAGCTGATATATTGCCTACATGAAGTCCCATTACTGCATCAACTTTAGGATCTTCCATAGCTCCTTCCTCTATCATGGGCTTTGCTCCTCCTGGCCCTTCTTCTGCTGGCTGGAATAACAGTTTTACATTTCCTTTTAAGGAGTCCTTATACTTATTTAATACCTTTGCAACACCTAGCAAAATAGCCGTATGGGCATCATGACCACAAGCATGCATGTTTTCATTAGTGGAGGCAAAGGAAAGCCCTGTTTCTTCCTTGATAGGCAATGCATCCATATCTGCCCTTAAGGCTATTGTCTTACCTTTCTTTCCTCCCCTTATAAGGCCAACAACTGCTGAACCATTGACCAATACTTTATACTCTATTCCCATTTCTTCTAGTCTATTCTTAACGAAATCTACTGTTTTAGGTAGGTCAAAACCTACTTCTGGTATCTTATGGAGTTCTCTCCTCCAATTTATAATATCCTTTTCAACCTTTTTAACTTCCTCAAGTACATTAATATTCAACATATGAATCCCCCTTTTATCTGTCCCTATTTATTTAGCCCAGATATTCAAGGATCATGCCTATATAAAACTGTACAGCCTCCCATAGATCATTTAAATGGATATGTTCATTAGGCTGATGGGCCATATCTGAATCTCCTGGTCCATATATTATGGCTGGTAGCTTGGTAGTTGGCAGGAATACTGCTGCATCAGTGTAGAAGCTAACTCCTTCTGGAACTAATTCTTTATTAAATAGATCTTTCGCTACCTTCTGTCCTAGCTTTATAAATGGGTGATCTAATTTTGTTTCTACTGCCGGCCTATTGTTAAGAACCTTAATTTCTGCATTAAATCCTTCTACTTCACTCTTTAATTTATTTATCATATCTTCCAAATCTTTAATAATACTATCATGATCCATAGATGGTACAGTCCTTATATCTATTGTTACAGTACATTTGTCTGGAACCACATTGGTCTTAACTCCTCCCTGGATAGTTGAAATGTTTAGTGTGGGTTCTCCTAGAAGCTTATTTTCTTCGAATTTAAACTTATAGTCTAATAATTGGTTTAAAAGCATATTCATATGGACTATAGCATTTATTCCCTTTTGAGGGAAGGCCCCATGGGAAGTCTTTCCATAGGTGGTTATTTCCAACCACAAGGCTCCCTTTTCTGCAATCTTAATCTTACAGGAGGTTGGTTCTCCAACTATGATGGCTCCTACTCCTTTTAAGCCTGTGGTGTTTAAATAGTGGAAGGCACCAATACTATCTATTTCCTCCCCGGCAGTGGCAGCTAGGATCAAATCCCCTTTAAGGGGTACCCCTGCTCTTTTAATTGCTGCTAAAGCCATGATCATAGCAGCCAGTCCACCCTTCATATCTGCTGAACCTCTACCGTATATCTTATTGTCTATAATAGATGCTGAAAAAGGGCCATGTTCCCATTCTACATCTCCAGGAGGGACCGTATCCAAGTGGCCATTTAGTAATAAGCTATCCCTTTCTCCACTTCCCTTTATGACTCCTATAACATTTGCCCTATTATCACCTAAATCAACTAGCTCTGCCTCTATACCAAAGCCTTCCAGCTTGACTTTTAACTTTTCAGCTAAATCTTTTTCATTTCCTGGAGGATTAACAGTATTTACCCTAATCATCTCCTGTAATAGGGCTATGGTTTCTTCCTTGCTTATTTTTAATAAAACTTTCTTAATATCCATATAAACACCTTCCTGCCTTTTTATTATTCACTAGTTGCTTTCTTTTCTTTATTATAAAAGAGTCTCGCTATTATTATAGTACCAAATACTGACGGGATGATAATATAGTATGCTGGTGCTGCTGGAAAAATTAATCGGATAAGCACTGGTATTCCTATTCCAAATACTGCTAACTTAGGATATTTTATAGCAAACTGGCCGAACATAGCACCAAATATAGCTGGTGCAGTATAGTTTTTCAATCCTTCCACTACAAGCTCTGGAAGCACATTAATAACTGCTACACCTACGAAGGCACATAATGTGGTCCCTATTATATTTATAATTATTGATCCTGCAATACCAAGAGTTGAAACTATTTCAGCTTCCTTAGTACCCGGTTCTGTTTCTGTTACTTCAAGAGCCATAGCAGCTGCTGGCAATCGACAATTTCCAATGTTTCCCGAAAGGAAGGACATATAGGTTCCTGAAAGCCCTAATGTAGAAAAATAAGAAATTGGTTCCACAATATACATAGCTCCAAACATGCTGGCAATCATACCCCAGGCTTTAAGGGCAGTGTTCAAATCTGGTATAACCCCATGAACAAAATACAGATATAATATGGGAATAAAGCTCAATACTACTGCTAAAAGAAGGGTTGATACACCTATTCTATTAACAGGCCCCTTCCAAATAGCATCAAACTCTCTTTTATCCATAACAAACACCACCTCTAAGACTATAAATTATAAATCATAGCTATAATTACTCCAAAAAGCATGGCTATTCCCAAGGAATACTCTTTTAGAACCTTTAATCTCTCATATTTATCTATGGCAAATCCTAGAGCAACCATAACAATGGCACCTACTACTACTGATATTAGGTTTCCCCCACCTTTTACTATATCACCAGAAGTTAGGTATCCAAATACCCCTAAAGTTGCAGCTCCAGTCAATATTCCTAGCCATGTAATATCATTTCCGCTTATCTTTTCTCTTAATATCTCTAGTCTAGATGCAAATAAGCCTACTAATAATGGCCAGCCTACACCATTAATAGCCATAGTCCACCAGGAGACTGATAAAGCATATAAATCGTAATCAGGCCCACCAAATTCTACTCCTGCAGCCTCGGCTCCAACTTGGGCTGCTGTAAGTTCAGTAGGTGCTGCCCCTATTATAGATAATCTCATCCATGCCATAGGTCCTCCTATTACAGCCATTAGGCCAACCATTATGATAAATATAGCTATTACAGGACCTATAGATGTTATCATGCCTACCCTTAAGGCTTTATTGCATACTTCCTTTTTCATATTTATTTTTTCTGCTGTTTTGTAAGCATGCTTTACATACAGTATTGCTTGCACAATTACAAGCATTACGATAAATGAAGCAGTAATCCAAGCGCCTGTTGAATTAGCAATCCTGCTTACCCCTTGGCTCACAATATACACCCCTTACTTTTGGTATAGATTAGCTTTTAAATATAAATATGTATGAAAAAACCTTTTTAGAACTTAAGGTATTTTAACAGTATTTAATTGTTTGTTAATTAACATGGTGTTTATTTGTGAAATTTTACCATATATGTATAGCTTTTATTCCCTGTCCACTAAAATAAAAAGCATAGGCAAGGCATAAAAACAAAGCCTTGCCTATGCTTTTTTATTAGCAGTGCCAGCCTATCTTTCCATAGTATCCAGATTTTCTCTTATCAGCTTATCAAAATTTCTAATGAGATTATCTAAACTCTCTCTAGCATCTCTGCCCCTTATGGGCTTACCGTGACTTGGGGCAATAATATGGGGATCGAGAGCTTTCAATTTCAATAGTGACTCCTTGGCTGCATTCCAATCTTCCGTCATATAAGCTGGTGGCCCTGACATCTGCTCTTTTTGGGTAAGAATTGCTAGCAAGGATTCCTGCTTTGTAGTTGATAGGGCATCCCCTGCAATTAATACCCTATCCATCTCCCTATATAAGGATATATGGCCTTTAGTATGGCCTGGAGTGTGGATCCATTTCCAAGCTGGCATATCTGGTATACTTCCATCCTCAGGTAGTGGATAAACCCTATTGCTTATATCTATGCTGGTATGAGGGAAAGACTGGCTCATTTCTGCTACTTTACCACCGCCTACCTCTGGATTGGCCAGTGGATAATCCTTTTCCCCTGTAAGATAGGGTAGTTCCAAAGGATGCACATAAACGGGCACATCCCATTCTTCGGCCAGCTTTACTACAGAACCAACATGGTCAAAATGGCCGTGGGTGAGTACAATAGCATTTGGCTTAGTGCCTTTTCCAAATCTTCTTTCAGCTGAGTGGATTATAAAATCATAGGAGTTTTCAAGGCCAGTATCTACTAATATATAATCCTTTCTATCAGTAAAAGGATCCCCTATTAAAAAGGCATTTACTATTGTAAAATCTAAAAGCAAAACATCTGAGGTTACTTCTTGGGCTTTTGTTCTAAGGTGTGATACCCTTTCAAGTAGCCTGTTTTTCAAATTAAAAACCTCCATTTTACAGATATTATATAATTATTTTCTGTAAAATGGAGGTATTTATACTCAGGCTAATAGTTTTTTAATTTTATAGTATTCCAATTCCTGATAGTAATACTAGTGTTATGATAGCTGGAATTACAAACTTGCATAGGAACATCCATACTTCAAATAATGCAAATTTAACAGTTCCATCATTGGTAACTTCAGCTCTAACTCTATCTTTACCCATAAGCCAACCTACATATAAGGTTATGAATATTCCACCTATTGGTAGTAAGATGGCGTTTGCAAACCAGTCTAATAGGTCGAAGAAATTCATACCTATGATTGTAAAGCCAGACAATGGTCCCATGGATAGGGATGCTACAATACATATTATAAATAGTACTATACTTGTTACAGCAACTGCCTTCTTACGCTCCCAACCTCTATTATCTATTAAGTAAGAAACTACTACTTCTAGTAAGGATAGGGAGGAAGATAAGGCTGCTAATGACAATAGTATAAAGAATATTAAACCAAATATTCTACCTACAACTGGTCCCATGGTAGCAAATATAGCTGGTACTGTAACGAATACTAATCCAGGCCCTTGGCCTAAGTCAAAGCCTAGCGCTACAGTAGCTGGGATTATTACTAAGCCGGATAGTAATGCAACTCCTGTATCCATAATAGGAACTATAGTTGCACTTTCAACAAGGTTTTCCTTCTTATCTAAGTAACTTGCATAGGTAATCATACAGCCCATTCCTAAGCTCAGGGAAAAGAATGCCTGTCCTAAGGCTGCTAACATTACATCCCCTGTCATCTTAGAAAAGTCAGGCACAAATAAGTACTTTAATCCCTCTCCAGCACCTGGCAGTGTTAATGAACGGATAACTAGTATTATTAAAAGTATGAATAATGTTGGCATCATTACCAAGGAAGCCTTTTCTATACCTTCACTAATTCCCTTAGCAACTATAACTACATTTGCCAATAGATATATTGCAGTCCAGAAAATTGGTGAAGCTATTCCAGTTGCTAAAGAACCAAATATACCTTCCATAGTTGCCGGGTCAGTGGAAAATTGGCCTAATATAGTCTTAAATATATAGGCAACTGACCAGCCACCTACTACTGGATAATAACCCATGATTATAAAGGCAGCTAATACTCCTATTGCTCCAACAAAGGTAAATCTCTTATCCAGTTTCTTGAAAGCATCAACTGATGATAATTGCGTATGTCTACCTATAACAAACTCTGCCAGCATAAGTCCAAAACCTATAACAATTACACAAACTAAATAAAATAATACAAATGCGCCTCCACCATTTTTACCAGCCATGTAAGGGAACCTCCAAATGTTTCCTAAACCAACAGCAGAACCTGCTGCCGCAAGGATGAAACCAAGCTTAGAAGCAAATTGATCTCTTTTTTCAGTTTGACCAGGTTGTTGTTGCATAAATACCCTCCTTTTTAATGGTTTTGTTTAAGGATTTTATTTTTAAAATTTTACCTCCTTCCCTTATATTTTTTATTTTATGAAAACTTTAAATATCATATGACCTTATACAAACGTTTTACTGAGGACTTTACTATGTAAAAGTCTTATTTGTTTATTAGAATAGCATAATCGAATTAATTTGTCAATATATTTGTACAATTTCGAATCTTGTTAATAAAATGACATAATTGTTAACTTTTTTAACAAATAAAAAAGCCAGTCTGTCGACTGGCCTATGCTAGGCTAATAGCCATTCTAGTTCTAATTTTCTCAAAGTCTCTTCAGTAGGATTTCCTGTTTTCCTATCCCAACCAGCTATTTCATAATAATATTCTTTAGCTTTTTGGTACTTTTCCTTAACAAGGGCTTTTCCTTTAGAAGGCCCGTCCTTGAAAGGCTCAAATATCCTATCAGGTATGGTATCGTCTTCTCTAGTAAAGCCTTCCCTTGCATTAAAATACCTCATCATATTTATCTTTCTCTCGCCTATTTCCATTAGTTCGTATATGGATGTGTTCCAGCCTATGCCGTATTTGGCTAGTAGTACCAAATCCTTTGGGCCATATAAACCTGCTAAGCCCCATACAAACTGGCATAGTCCTAAAATATCTGTAAGGGATACAAAGCACTGGGTCCTAAATGCAAATTTAGCTTTGTAATAGTCTAGTTCAAAATTATCTTCATAGCCCTTCCTTAGTCCTATAAGGGCTAAATTTTTCCTTCCATCACTTTCTGGCGGCAAAGTGAGTATAGGGTCATGATCGGAAGACTGATGGTCTGCCCCAAAGGGATTGACTGCATATATTATTCCTAAGGATGGCTTATACTGGGGCATATGGGCTGGAAATTCTTGTTTTTTAGTGGTTATACTGTATTTTTCTGCTCCCTTTCCAATTTTTTTAGCTGCCCTATAGCTACCTTCTGCTAGTAAATCTCCAATACCTTCCCTTTTAGCAATCTTTTCGATTAGAGTAAGGAGGGCTTCACTATTACCAAATGTAAGTTCAAGGCCATCAGTATCCTCTTTGGTAAGGATACCCCTTTCATAGCACTCCATGGCAAAGGCTATGGTACCACCGCAGGAGATAGTATCTAAGCCGTACATATTGCACAATTGATTGCCTAAGGCCACAGCTTCCAAGCTGGTCACACCACAGTAGGAACCAAGGGAAGCTGCCGTTTCATATTCAGGTCCTCCATATAGGGGATCTACCTTTCCTTCTATTTCCACTACCCTTTTACACCTTACAGGGCAAGCATAGCAGGTGTCCCTCTTTTTTAGTATGGTAGCTGTCATGGTGGTGCCAGTTATATTTTCTGCCCCTTCAGGGAAGTAGCCTGTTTGCCAGTTTTTAGTTGGCAAGAAGCCATTCTTATGGTGGCTAATAAGCCCCCTATCAGTACCGTGTTCTCCTAATTGTTGGAAGCCCCTGCTGTTTTTAAACCTTTCTACTCCTTCCCTGGCTAATTTTTTAAAGTTTTCCTCATCTACAGGCTTGCGACCTAATCTCTTTTTCACCACCACAGCCTTTAAGTTTTTAGAGCCCATAACTGCTCCAGTTCCATTTCTGCCATTGGCCCTGTTGTTCATATTTATTATATTGGCAAATCTAACTAAATTTTCTCCTGCAGGCCCTATTTGGGCTATGTCTATATTGTCTATTCCTAAATCCTTTTTTATAAGCTTTTCTGCTTCTCCCGTTACCTTGCCCCACATTTCTCTTGCATCCCTTAGTTCCACCTTTTCTCCATCTATATATAGATATACTGGGTGTTCAGCTTTGCCTTTAAACACTACTGCATCCCAGCCATTGCCTTTTAAATAGGCTGGGAAGAAACCCCCAGCCTGGCTATCTCCAATAGCACCAGTTAAGGGGCTTTTAGTGGTAACAGTCATCCTGTTGGCCCCTGCTATAGGAAGCCCTACTAGGGGAGATACAGAAAAGACCAATATATTTTCAGGTGATAAGGGATCTACACCAGGTTCTAATTCCTTTAATAGTATATAAGTACCAAGGGCAGAGCCACCTGGATACATTCTATATATTTCTCCATCTAATACTTTCTTCTCTATAGTTTTTCTAGTTAAATCTACTTCTAATATGTTTGCCTGGGGGAATTGCAAAATAATCACTCCTTTTTAAGCGTAGTTATATCCTACATCATAGTTATAGCCCCTATAAAAAGCTTGGATATTTGCATCAATAGCTTTAGGTGGTACATTTTCTTTTATGGTCTCTTCCCATACTTCATTAGGTATGTCCAATAGTTTTGCTAATATTCCAATAAGTACTGTATTAGCTGCCTTTATATTCCCTGCCTTCCTTGCTTCTTCCCTAGCATCTATTTTAATTACATTGTATCTATCTTTCAAGCTTTTTACATCTTCATAGGGATACTCTTCTTGTTCTAATAGGACTGGAGTTGGATAGGCTTCTTTTGTATTAAGTATTATATGTCCTCCATCTTTCAATAGATGGCTCCATCTATAAGCTTCTAAAGGCTCTAGGCCTATTAGTATGTCCCCCTCTTTTGGTGGAATATTTGGGGAGTATACTTTTTCTCCCATGCGGACAGAGCCCCAAACCATTCCTCCCCTTTGGGATAGGCCTATTACATCATTGGTCTTTACATCTAGGCCTGCTTTAAAGGCTGCCTCAGATATTATCTTAGTAGCTAAAACCAGCCCTTGGCCTCCTACTCCTGCTAGCATTATATTCTTATTCACTTTTATCCCCCTTTCTACTGAGATCTCTTAATTGCCCCAACAGGACAAACTTGAGAGCATACACTACAGCCAACACATTCATCTGGATCTATTGAGGATTTTAGTTCATCTATTCCCTTGTACTTCTTCATCTTTATAGGTGGGCAATTGATCTTAACACAAGTTCTACAGCCTATACATATTTCTGGCTCCACATAGAAATGAGGCTCTTTTATCTTATACTTAAGGGCACAAGGTCTAGTAGTTATTATGACAGAAATTCCCTTCTCCCTTGTTGCCTTTCTGATAATCTCCCTGGTCTTCTTATATTCAAACTGGTCTACTTCCTGAATGTTTTCAATGCCCATAGACTTTAGTAAGGTCTTTATATCCACATCCATGTCGTCCTTTTCATTAAATCTACCTGAAGAAGCAGTATGTTGTCCTCCAGTCATGGCAGTAGTCTTGTTGTCCAATATTATGAAAGTCATATTGTCTTCTTCATCTACCTGATGGACTAGGTTTATAAAGCCAGGAAGACCTGAGTGGAAGAAGGTACCATCTCCTATTACAGAGACTATAGGCTTTTTATCTCCATTTTTCCTCATGGCCTTATTCATACCCTTAGTAATACCTACTGTTGCCCCCATACTATACATGGCGTGGGTAGCCTTCCAAGCAGGTAAAACAGCCATGGAATAGCAGCCTATGTCTCCAATTACTGTTACATTAAGCTTTTTAAGTATATCGAATACTGGCCTGTGGGGACAGCCTGCACAGAACATTGGAGGTCTTGCAACCGTTTCTACTGGTTTTATATCAGCATACTTTCTTTCCTTTATTACTCCAGCTTTATACAAGCCTTCTTCTATGTCCTCTGTAAATAGTTCTCCAGTGAAGGAAAAGTATTCCTTACCCTTACAGTCTATTCCCTTAAGTTTTAACTCATTTTCAATAAAGGGCATCATCTCTTCTAGAACTATAATGTTTTTATACTTTTCACTTAACTCCTTTATACGCCTAGTGGATATGGGATAGACCATTCCCAATTTATAGATGCTTACTGGTAGGTTTAACTCCTTAAGGTTGTAGTACATAAGGCCTGAGGTAACTATTAGGGTGTCAGAGCCTTCCACTTCCTCTAATATGTTGAAAGGTGCATCATAGGCATATTCTTCTAAAGCTTCAATCCTTTCCTTCATAAAGTACTGGGCTTTAATATTATGGGGTGGTAACATGGTGTATTTTTCTACATCCCTTGTAAAGCCTTTAGGTTTAACTTCCTGCCTATCCTCTAACTCTACTATTCCCCTACTGTGGCAAACTCTGGAGGTTATGTCCACCATCATGGGAGTCTTAAACTTCTCACTTAGTTCTAAGGCTACCTTCATAAAATCTTTAGCCTCTTGGCTGCTGCCAGGATAGAAAATTCCCATATTGGCAAATTTGCCTATTATCCTGTTATCCTGCTCATTTTGAGAACTGGCCATACCTGGGTCATCCCCGGTAACTAGTACAAAGCCACCATTTACAGGTGACTGAGTGAAGGTCATAAGTGGGTCCATGGCAATATTAACCCCCACATGCTTCATGGAAGCCATTGCTCTGGCCCCATATAAGGAACCGCCTATAGCTACTTCTAAGGCCACCTTCTCACTGGGAGAAAACTCTGCATATATTTCTTCGTATTCTTTTAAAGTTTCCATAATCTGAACTGTAGGAGAACCAGGATAAGATGCAGCAACAAGTCCCCCAGCCTCATAAAAACCTCTAGCAATAGCTTGATTGCCTGTAAGTACAGCTTTCACATCAATACCCCCTTTACACCTATATTCATATTAAATTTACCCGTAAAATATTAATAAAAACAAAAATGCAAGCTAGAAGATACTAACTTGCATTAATACTCTGTTAATATATTTCTTTTTCTATTCTAGTTGCATATTTTTTTAATTTAGAGACGTATTCCTGAGTTTTAGCCTCATCAAACCTGGAGGAAGGTATAGAAACACTTATACTGGCAATGGCCTTTTCCTCCTCATTGAGTATTGGCACTGCAATACATATTAGACCCTTTACATATTCTTCATTATCTATAGAATAGCCCTTTTCCCTAATCTGTAACAGTTCCTCCTGTAATTCCTCATCAGAGGATATAGTTTTTTCAGTATATTTTATGTAATTCCCTTCAAAGGAAAACTCTTTATCACTAAAAGCTGCAAGTACTTTTCCTAAGGCACTACAATAAACAGGAACTTCTATTCCTAAGTCTAGTTCTGCTTTTAAGGGAGATTTGGATACCAACTTGTCTAAATACATTACATTATTATTATATAGTACACCTAAATTGATAGTTTCGTTTAACTCATTATGTAACTCTATCATGTGGGGCCTGGCAATATTTTTTATTGTCATATTATTTACTACTTTATTGCCTAACTCATATAGCTTAATAGATGGAAAATACTCTAATGTAGCTTTATCCTGCTGTACGTATTTTAAATAGGTCAGGGTATTAATTATACGCTGAGTAGTACTTTTGCTAAAGCCTGTTAGTTCACTTAATTTTCCTATACTAAGTTTTCCATGAGCAGCTAGTATTTCTAGCAGCTGGAACACCTTTACTGTAGACTTGATAATATTCTTATCATTAATGTCATTTTTCAAAGCCAACACCTCTGTTATATTGTTGTCCCTTTCTAGATACTGCCATTATACCAAATAGGCTAGGCTTGTTCAAACTTTGCCCAATATTTTGATAACTAATATTTATACTGATAAAAGGCTTGGGCCTATGTATGGGCCTAAGCCTTTTATACAAAGTATTATGAGAAACTTTTATTACTCCTAAAGGCCTAAAAACATGCAAGCAGCTAATGCCATAATCTTTGCTGAACTTTTCGTATCCTCCACCTTACTGAGCCTTAACCAATTTTATAGGATATAATTTTTATTCATACATTACATGGCCAAATAGTTCTTCATCAGTAGGCTGAGTATCAGGAATTGGATAGGAAACCCAAGTGGTGTTTAACAGGTGTTTCCAAGTGATATTCTCACTTGAAATATTTCCACCCCAAGTGCCACAGCCAAGGCTTAAAGTCATTGGCATTCCGTTAGTCCAAGCACCACTATTGGCTAAACATTGGGGCTGCCTTACCATTACACGGCTTGTGTAGGTCTTCATTGCAAATTCTACTATGCGCTCTTCATTGTTTGAGTGGATTCCACAAGAA
>CALBUB010000136.1 GCA_937967955.1 uncultured Bacillota bacterium
TAATCTCCATGTTCCATTTCAGCTTCTTCTTTAGTCCGGTGGATAGTTCCATGAGGGTGCTCTGGAGGTGCGTATATGGAATAAAGTTTTATGGGCCTATTGCCAGTGTTCACTAGATTGTGCCAATAGCCTGCAGGGATGAATATTACATCTCCCTTTCCTACATGCCTTCTAAAGGTTAGCTGATCTTGTCTATGGCCCATCATTACCATTCCTTGTCCTTCCTCAATGCGGATAAATTGGTCTACATCAGGATGGATTTCTAATCCTATGTCACTGCCAACAGCAATACTCATTAAGGTTAATTGAAGATGGCTTCCTGTCCATAGGGCAAGGCGGAAATAGGGATTCCTTCTAGCAGCTTTCTCTATATTGATTACAAAAGGATGGGGGCCATAGTCTCTTAATGGTATAGGATGGTGCCAATTAGGGCAGTTATACCAATCATAATATGGGGGCCTGTATCTATAATCATCATACATAGTATCACTCCTTTAGCTAGTCTTATTGTATTATATGTCCAACTTTCGTTTTTTGTGATTGATTTATTGAAAAAGGGTAGAATAATAACAAAATATTTTGAGGTGATCCTATGTATAAAAAACCTAGCAAGGAAGAGCTTAAGAAAAAGCTAACTCCTATTCAATATAAAGTAACCCAGGAAAATGGAACTGAAAAGCCCTTTTATAATGAATACTGGGACCATTTTGAAGAGGGCATATATGTGGATGTGGTTTCTGGTGAACCACTCTTTTGTTCAAAGGATAAATACGATGCTGGCTGTGGTTGGCCTAGCTTTACTAAACCAATAGATAAGGAGTTTATAAAGGAAAAGCTGGATTTAAGCCACGGCATGGTAAGGACAGAAGTAAGGAGCAAATATGGAGATTCCCATCTAGGCCATGTATTTCCCGATGGGCCAAAGGATAAGGGAGGCCTTAGATACTGTATCAACAGTGCAGCCTTAAGGTTTATTAAAAAAGAGGATATGGAAAAAGAAGGTTATGGAGAGTATTTAAAGCTTTTTGAAGAGGATAGCTAAAGAGAATCGCCTTTTGGTGATTCTCTTTTTTTAGGAGGATTTAAGTAAAATATGTAGAAATATTAATACTAGTACACTAATTTGACAGCCAGGTGAGGAAAATGATAAATGCCATTACAGGACAAGAAAATAGTTTATATTACAGATTAAGGCAGGATATACAAGAGGCTCGAGAAATGAAATTTATTGTATCTTTTTTGATGGAGTCTGGGGTAAAGCTTATAATAGATGATTTGAAAAAGGCCATTGACAATGGGGCAAGCCTTAAGATAATCACTGGCACCTATTTAAACATAACAGAGCCGTCTGCTATTTATTATTTAAAGGATAAATTTGGGGATAAAGTGGAGGTTAGATTCTTCAATAAAGCTGGTGTATCCTTCCACCCAAAGACATATATAATCCATAAAGATAAGGAAAGTCTATTATATATTGGTTCCTCTAATATTTCCAAAGCTGCCTTAACCCATGGGGTAGAGTGGAACTATGGATTGGTAAAAAGCCTTAGTCCAGCTGATTTTAATAGGTTTGAAGAGGAGTTTGATTATATTTATAAAAACCAGTCCGACCTTGTAACCGATGAAAGGCTAAAGGAGTATGCATCTATATGGAAAAGACCAAAGATTAGCAAGAAGATGGATAAGGAAATAGCAGAGGAAAGACCGGGAAAGATTGAACCTAGAAGGGCCCAGATAGAAGCTTTATATGAACTGAAAAAGGCTAGATAAGAAGGAATAAACAAGGGAATGGTTATTGCTGCTTCTAATAGAGCATTTGAGTATTGGTTTATACTCCATTATGAGAGAACTTGTAAACCTATGAGTATAAAAGAATTAATTACAAAGCTATCCTCTTATATTAGTGAAAAATACAAAAAAAGTGGACAAGATATGTATGATATATTAAAAGATAAAATAGATATAGCTGTTGTGAATGCTAAATGGAGCCATCAGCTCCATAAAAAAGAGGGAGGTAAACCATCTAGTTGGGAATCTTGTACTACTGTCTATCAACTGGTAGAAGAACTAAAAAGATGGAAGCTATAAAACAATAATAACAGCCCTTACTTTAAATACAAGGGCTGTTGTTATGTCTAATTTTGAAACTATTCTTTAAATGGAAGCTGGGAAAAAACTACATAAATGGTTAATAAGTTGAACTTTAGGTATATTTATATTAGATGTAGTAAAACATGAGGAATTTAACATATAAGGGAGGAAGGATTAATTGAATAGAAGAACATATAAAGGTAACATATTCTATGGTTGGTACATAGTAGCTGCTGCCTTTATCATAATGGCTGTAGGCTGGGGAATTACTTTTAATACTGCCAGCTTATTTATAAATCCCATTAGTGAGGAATTGGGCCTTTCTAGAAAGGCCATAAATATGACCTTTACCATTAGATCCCTTAGTCAGCTAGTCATTTCCCTTTTGGCAGGGATTATATATACTAAGCTGAAGATGAAGAATTTAATGAAGGTAACCAGTATAACTTTGGCTTTATCCTTTTTCTTCCATGCTTATGTGAAAAATGTAGGCCTATTATACTTACTAACCCTTACTTCCAGTGTTTCTATGGTTCTGTTAGGCACATTGCCCCTGGCTAAGATACTGAGCAACTGGTTTTATGAAAGGCTTGGTTTCGTAATAGGACTAGCCTTTATGGGCAGTGGAGTAGGGGGTATGATTTTAAATTCCCTGGTAGGTAGGTGGATTTTAGCTTATGGTTGGAGGACTACCTATCAGATATTAGCCTTAATAACTTTTATAGCTATAGCTCCTTGTGTTTTCTTTGTGATTAAAATTGAACCAAGAGAAGTAGGGCTGACTCCCTTAGGAGCTAAAGAAAAAGCTGCTGATAAGGACACTGTTAAAGAGCAGCAGGAAGAAGAGGGGATTATGCTTTCTGAAGCCATTAGGACAGTCCGCTTTTGGGGTCTTTGTATAAGCATAATTTTTATAAGCATTAGCGGTATATCTTTAATTTCAAATATTTCTCCCCATTTAATTGATGTAGGCTATTCTATTACCTTTAGTGCTAATATTGTAGCTTTAACCATGGGGGCTTTGGCCCTGGGTAAATTGGTATTAGGGTATTTATTGGATAGATTAGGCTTGAGGATAACCACTCTTCTTTCCTGGCTTGGAATACTCTTTGCATCTATTAGTATGCTATATGTAAAATATAATATATCCTTAGCTGTTATTATTATTGGGGTAGGTATGGGCTGTGCTTACTATACGGTTGCTAATCCTGTTATTGCCCAGAGGGTCTATGGTAGAAAGGATTATAGTGCTATTTACGGCTTTATTTCTGCAGCCCACAGCTTAGGCGGTATTATTGCTCCCATAATAGTAGGCCATTTTTATGATGTTGCTGGTAGCTATAATCCAGCCTTTAAGTTGATGATTATAGTTACTATAATTTCCATTATTATATTTAATATGGTTCTTCCTAAAGAGAAGGCCCAATAAAAGACAGCCCTTATATCAATATAAGGGCTGTTTTTTTAGTGCTCTGCCATTGGCTTTGCTACTTTTTTACAAATTATAACATATTAATACAAAGTTCGCAAAGCTTTTCAGCTATTAAAAATTGTCAAAAAAGAAAGTTTATTCTAAGGGATCCATTATCACGTCTATGTACCTTTTTATTATATCCTCCCTAACGTATTTTTTAGATTCCTCAAAGGCTCCATCGGAGTATTTCTTGAAGGTCTTTTCATCTTTTAATATCTCTTCTATGGCCTTTATGACTCCATCAAGATCACCATAAGGTACTAATTTTCCAGCATTGGGAGTTACTATGGATCTAGCAGCTGGGTAGGAGTCGTATACTATGACTGGCATGCCTACTGAATAGGCTTCCACTATTACATTGCCAAAGCCTTCATAGTTGGAAAGGAGAAGGAGTATGCTGTTTTTATGGGCAACTTCACTAATATCCTTTATATAGCCTTCCACATTTACCTTAGATAGTTCAAGTAGGAATTTGCTTATGCCATCTCCATAGGCATTTACCCTGTATTTTGGGTATATTCTATCGGCCAGCCTTATATATTCCTTAATATTCTTCTGGATTATATCAAATCGGCCCATGTACATTACATTATTGGTATATTTACATATTTGCTTTCTTGGAGTCTTTGATGGATTGGGTACTATGTAGGTTTTGAAATTGTACTTAACCCCTGAATTATCTAGTATTTTGAGTATTTCTTTTTTATCCTCCTCTGTATAGAAGAGGAATTTATCTATGTATTTTATCTTTTCTTCTAATAGGAAGGGAACCTTTTCTCCCTCTACAGTGCCGAAAGTTATATCAGGCCTGTTAGATTGGAATATTATTACTTCATTCCTAGCCAAATCCTTTTTAGATAGTAGGGCCAACTTTTGGACTCCAAATACTACTATTTTAGAGTTGGGCTTTATAGCTGCTTCACTTAATTCATTTTTCTGGTCGAATATATTTATATACTGTTTAAGCTTTTCACTTTTATTAACAGCCAGGCTGTATACTTCAGTATTAGGAAGCTTTTCTAATTTTATATCCTTCTTGCTGTATACTAAAGGCATTTCAATGAACTTCTGGTTTGGCAGTGCTTCCTCTATTAGTCTCATTATAGTTTGGACTCCTCCGAGGGTTTGGGAACATTTATTGCTTATAAAATAGATTAGGCCGCTGCTTTTCATCTGCCATCTATCCTTTTTATCATATTCTACATCCTTCCTTTTAGTAAGTGAGAGTACCATAGGGAACCCTCCTTTCTAGTTTATTCCAACACTATTTTAACATATTGTCCTTATCTATTCCATATATGAAAATAGAGGCTAGGGTGCCGTTTATTTCTCCACCTAACACTATCATTATGCTGGTTATATATAGCCAAATAAGGAGTACTATAACCCCTCCCAGGCTGCCATAGGTTCTAGAGTAGTTGGCAAAATTGTTTACATAGTAGGAGAATATATTGGAGGCTAATATCCAGCCGACTGTTGTGAATATGGCCCCTGGTAGGGTGTGAGTAAACTTAAGCCTTCTTCTGCCCTTAGGGATAATACTATATTTATATAGTAGGGCAAATATGATTATCATGGAAAATAGGGGGATTATCTTTCTTACGGACTCCCATATTTTGTAGAATATATCTGTAGCACCAATGTAGGAAAATAGGGTATTACCTATCATTTCACCAAAGACTAGGGTAAGTAGCACAATTATTATGAGTATTACTAGGGCAATGGCAAATATGATGGATACAAGCTTCTGCCTTATATAGTTTCTTCTTTCCTTTATGTTATAGGCCTTATTTATAGCCCTGATTATGGCAGAAATCCCTAAAGAACCTGTCCATAGGGAAAAGAAGAGGCTGAAGGATAGTATCTTATCAGAGGTATTTCTAGCTATTTCTTGGATTATGGAATTTATTAGCCCTTGGGTCTGGTCTGGCAACAGAATGAGAACATCTTCAAGAAAAGCAGTATTTACAATGGATATATGGCCTATTATATTAAGGAGAAATATCAAAAAAGGGAAAAGGGATAGTATTAGGTAATAGGTAAGCTGGGCACCTATAGCTGTTACTTCATCTTCCCGGATATTTTTAATTAGCCTATATAGGAATAGGAACCATTTGTCCTCCTTGTACTTATTAAACCACTTTTCCATATCCAAGTCCATACACCTTCATAATCTATTTTTTAGTTTAAATAGTGCCGAGTCCCCCGCTTAATTTTAAAGCTGGAGGCTGGGACTTTCTTGTATTATTAATAATATTATATACTTTATAGTTTTATTATTTTAAATACTTATTAAACCAATTAGTTATTTCCTTAAGCCTCCTTATCCTGTGTTTAGGCTTACCAGAACGGCTCAGCTCATGGTTTTCTCCTTTAAAAAGGCAGAGTCTAGCTTCTACTCCATGGTATTTTAGTGCAGTAAACATCTGGAAGGCTTCTACAGTCCAGCAGCGGTAGTCTTCCTCTGAATGGATGAATAGGGTAGGAGTCTGTACCTTGTTTGCGTATTTTAAGGGAGAATGGAACCACAGCTTTTCCACATCTGACCAAGGGGTTGCAGCTTGTTGATCTTCTACAAAATAGTAGCCAATATCAGTTGTGCCAAATTTGGATATCCAATTGGAAATACTCCTTTGGCTTACTGCAGCCTTAAACCTATTGGTATGGCCTATTATCCAATTGGTCATAAAGCCTCCATAGGAGCCACCTGTAACCCCAACCCTTTCCTTATTTATAAAGGGGTATTTTTCTAATACCACATCTGTAAACTTCATTATGTCCTCATAATCAACAGTACCGTATTTGCCTCTAATGTCTGCAAAAGCATTGCCTCTGCCATCGCTGCCCCTTGGATTGCAGAAGAAGACTACATAGCCTTCATTGGCCCAGTACTGCATTTCATGGAAGAATATTTCCCCATAGACTGTCTTAGGGCCTCCATGGATATTGAGTATTGCAGGATACTTTTTGCCTTCTTCATAGTCTACTGGCTTCATAACCCAGCCTTCAATGGTGATGCCTTCCTTTGTTTGGAAGGTAAGCCTTTCTGGATAGGATAGTTTCTTAACTTTATTTACCCAGCCGTTAAAGTCGGTTATTTGAATTTCTTCACTATTTTCCAGCTTATATAACTCCTGAAGTTTAAGTTCTCTAAAGCCAACAAATATTACTTTTCCATCATATACATCGAAGCCGTCTACAGAGCCCTTTTTATCAGTTAGCCTTTCTATATTTCCCTTTATATCACACCTATTTAAATAGGCATTTCCGTATTCTGTGGTGATAAAGTACAGGTAGTCTCCATCTAATTTTACTTCTTTAGATGAACCATATCTACAGTCAGTACCTACAGTATTTCCTATACTCAAGTCTAAATCTGAAGGTAATATATCCTTAACTTTTCCAGCTTCATCCATTAAATATATCCTTCTATTTTCATTAATACCATATTTAGCCATACTGCTGCCTATGAATATTATTTTATCTTCTATAAAGTCGGCAAAGCTGTAGGAGAAGTAGTCTGAATGGGATATTTTTTCTAAGGTATCTTTTTCTATATGGTATATGTACAAATCATCCTTTAGCTGCATTTTGTCTGTAAAGGAGTTGGTGATTATTAGGGCTTTTGTCTTGTCGGCCTTTAATTTAAAATCATAGACATTGGTGAATACATCTGTTATGGCCTTTAGTTTATTATCTTTAATATTATAGATATATAATCTATTCCTTATTTTATTGGTAAAGCCTTTTCCATTGAACCAGAAGGGGATTTCATCTATTACTTGATAGTCTTTTTCTTCCTCTAGTTTTTTAAGGGCCTTTTCCTTTTCTTCTTCAGATAGTTTTTCTAAATTTGGCCTACTATGGTCGTATTGGCCTAGGAGTAAAAGCTTATGTTTATCTATTATTTCCAGTTTGGCTATATTTAATGGTATTTCAAAGGCTTTTATTGCTTCTCCTCCTTTTAAGGATATTTCATAATATGTAGTAAACTGTTCTCCTTTATCCCTTCTTTCCTTATCCTTTTTATCTCTTGTGTCTGTAAATAGTAGGGTGTTTTCATCTTTGAATATGAAGCTTTTTACAGTGTTGCTTGAAGTAAGCTGGGTAAGGCCTCCATTTTCTAGATTATATATGTAGATATTGGATAGGTATTTGTTTTCTTCTACTTCCATTTCATGGAGTAGAAAGGCAATTATTTTTCCTGTAGGGGAGTAGGTAAGGTTGGATATGAATTTATATTTGGTAAAATCATCTAGCTTTAATTTTTCCATATATATACCTCCTTACATTTACACCTATTTTATATTATATCATAAAAATGGGAATATTCGGACAACAATTAAAAATGATAACTGCTTCCATTTGGAAGCAGTTATCTTAGCTGATTAAGATATATTACTTTTCCAGTATTTTTTAACTCTTCATTGTTATCCCTTAATATATTGAATACCACTTTACCAAGGGGAGTTACGGCAAAGCTTAAAGGATAGTAGTTATATTCTATTAATCCCATAAGTTTCATGTATTTCAAATAGCTAAATACATATCTAATAGAACCTAAGCTGGCAAAATCTAATTCACTAAATTTATAGAATATGCCTTCTTTTAAGCTGTATAAAAAGTTTATCAGATTTTTTCTTGTTAATATGGCATTACCATTATCTGATTTAGCTACGATATACTCTATTATTTTGTTGCCTAATAGGTATTGGATAAACATGGTAAATTTTTCTTCATCTGAAAGCCTTAAGAATTTGTGGCCCCTTTTAGTAATTGATAGCTGATAGCCTTCTATTTCTACTAATTTGTGATCTAGGGAGAAATTATAAAATAATTCTAGTAAAGGAAAATCTTCTTGATTTGGTGCCTTCTTTGTAATATCTTCCCTTATTTCCATTATATTGTTCAGTTCAATGAGGGTTTTTCTGTTAATGTATTTCCTCTTTTTAGTTAAGGGCAGTGGATTGCTAATTAGGTATAATAGAAACTTTTCATAATCCATTATGAAATCGAAGGATTTTTCATTTATTGCACTAGTTATTTTGTAGCTAATAGTCCTATTAATATTGAAGTCAAAATTAATGTTATGAGGGTCGTAAATGTATAGGAATCTATTTCTGCTGATATTAAGTATTTTCTTATAGGCTTCCCTATACGTAGGATTTATAGTTTTCAGATATTTAAAATACTCCTTTAGTGTAGCTATATAAGAACTAAGCTCCTTTTGAGATAATATGAGGCCATCATCTATAGCTTTGCTAAAAAGCTTATCTAAATCCATACTTCCCAGGTCCCTTAAGGAGCCATTGTTTTCTAGTATATAGTGCTCAAATAGGTTTATTAAATTGGTAACATGGTTTTTCATCTCTGATCTAGATACATGACTTTCTAGAAAGAGTTCAAAATTATCTAGCTCATCGTATAAATCCATAGTACTGTCATTACTAGACATATTCAATTCCCTATCTATGGCATCGTAAATGGCTTCTGTATATATTTTGTATATGTTTATGCTGTATAGTTTAAGGTATCTATCTATAGTTAAATCTGGATATCTAAACCTAGTCCTATTAAAATCTACAAATATTTTTTCTATGAATTCATCCTTTATGGAAGGGGGGAGGAAGCTAATATTACCTATGAAGCCTTTGTATTCTATAATCTTGCCAACCCTTCCAAATATTAAATCTCCAGATTTGAGTATGCTGGCTATATTAGGCTCTAGTAGGGAGTGTTCTTCTCCTGTTAATAGATCTTTTACGTGTATATATTCTCCATCGATTTTTTCTATTTCAAAGAGGGAAATAAAGGATTTATTTCTCTCAATCAATATGCTCTTTTCTAAACTGGATAGCTGATTAGCTTTTTCATCTAGCATCATTTCAATGAAGCTCTTTCCAGAACTGGTTCTATAGTCGGTGCTTATCCATACGTTAAAGGCAAGTCTAGCCTTGTTTTCATCAAAGTCGGGATAGTAAAATTCTATTGAGTCTAAATTCCTGTCCTTTTTTAAGGCTTCATTTATATATTTAATCAGCTTTTTAATTGTATTCTCTTGTATAGATTGGATGGTTTCATAATCTAATTTACTCATAATAGCCTCCGAGAAATTTCTAAAATACTATATTATTATTATATATTATATACCAACATAGAGTATAATGCATTTATATTGTTTAATCTTTTTCATAAAAAGGCTAGTCTACTTAAGACATAGGAGGGCTGTGAAAAGAAGATTAAATAATGTGGCAGTAATAAAAAAGGGATTTAACTTTTAGTTAAATCCCTTTTTTATTACTCTTTCACATCACTTAATTTAGTTCTAGCCTTATTCTTTTCCCAAGCATGGAGGACCAGTGCAAGGCCTATTACTCCGTAAGCTACGAATACACGGAAGTACTCTCCAATTTGTGCATTTCCAAGTAGGTTTTGACCTGCTAAAGGTGATATTACAAACAATAGATGGAATAGGAATGTACCTATTAAGGCTTCCTTCCAAGAAGCTTTTTCAATTGTAGCTCCACCAACTAGGAGGGAAGCTACAGCAAAGAGGCCTACTTGTTCATGACTTCCATATGTATTCATAGTTCCTATATTTTGTAGGAATATAATCTGTCCCCAAGCAGCTAGAACAGTAGAGATTATTACAGAGATTATTCTAGTTCTATCCACATTTATACCGGATACTCTTGCAATTTCCATATCATGGCCAACGGCTCTCATATCTTGGCCAAGCTTTGTCTTTAATATAAAGTGGAGGAATATAAATACTAGTAATGATACTAATAAAGTAGCTATTGGATATTTTGTTACAGGAAGCAAACTGTCTAAAGAGTATTTTATATTAGCTAAGTCTATTGTATTTATTATTCCAACTCCTGAAGATAGGAGTAGGCTTTCATTTCTAACTGGAATTATGGTACCACATAGTAGGAGGAATATTAGCTGGTATATTCCATTGGCGAAAAAACCTAATACCATGCTGGTAATCATCTCTTTTCCCTTAGCCTTGTTTAGTACCCTTCCAACCAGGTAGCCAAATATTATGGCAAAGGGAGTGGAGATTAATAAGCTTAGGAAAAAGCCTGTAGTTCCACCAATTGAATAGTTGGTTATGATTATAAGGGCAATTTGCCCAGCCATAGCACCCAGTGTAATAGCAAAGTTTAGTCCCAGTCCTGTAATAACAGGTAGTATTAGGGATGCTACTAAAACCAGGTTTCTAGCAAGCCTTATTACCATTTCGTCAAATAAGAAGCTAAAGGGTAGGCCTGTAAAGAAGGAACCTACAATGCATATTATTAGGAATATAATAGGTACAATCATGCTGTTTGACCTCCTTCCCTAGTTAGGGCATAAAGGATTATTCCGTTACTTACAATAATCCTTATTACTTCAGACATGCTGCCCTCAGCTATTACGTTGATTACTGGAAGGGCTACAACTAATAGGGATTGGAATAGGACTGTGCCTACCAGTACATGGACAATAGTTGCCCTTTTAAGGCTTGCTCCACCTATTAGTATTGCAGCAGCAGCTGGCATGGCAGAATACAAGGGTGCATTATAAAGCTGCAAGAAGCCAAAGGACTGGCTATAGACTATAATTCCTATAGCTGCTAATACAGTAGATATAACAGTTCCTTTAATCCTCTGCCTATTTACATCTATACCATTAGATAGGGCAAACTTTTCATTGCTTCCAGCCACTTTCATAGATAGACCATTGTTTGATTGGCTATACAGCCATACTAAAAATGCAAATAGGGCAAAGAATAAGAGTAGGCCAGTGGGTATGGTTACATTTCCTATTTTAAAAGCAAGGAAGTTGTTTAACACATGGGCCATAGAAGATTCAAGGGATACTGTTACCCTAAGGCCGCTTCCACCATAAGCCCAAATTAGCTCTGGACTCCTAAAGGGGGCAAGCAACCAGAATATACACATGAAGGATACTACAGAATAGCCTATATAATTTCCTACAGTCATCTCTTGGCCTTTAACATTGTTTAACATCTTGCCGTAAAAATATCCTGCAATGGCAGCTAAGGGTACAGCTATTAATATGGATACAAAAAAGCCTGTAAAACCTGATAATTTAAACTCAATACTTACTAGGGCACCAATTAAGCCAAATATGATTCCCAAAGGTAGATTAAAGTTAATTCCTATACCTGCCTGTATGCCAGGCACCATAGCTAATACTAAAATTGAGTTCATTCCAAACCTTACAAGGATGTCGGTGATAAGGTCGGATATAGGTATATTTAGATAGATTGCCAAGGCCATTAAAAATATTAAAAATAGTATTATTATAAATCTGGGTAAACCAATCTTATCTATAAGCTCCTTCATCTAGCTCACCACCTTTTTTATATCTTCCCCAGCCATTAGAAGGCCAAATTCTTCATCGGATGCATCTGGTGGAAGTATTCCAGCCAGTTTACCCTCATAGATTATGGCAATTCTGTCGGCTACTTGCCTTAACTCAGCCAATTCGCTGGAAGTGATTATAATAGTTACTCCTTGCTCTCTATTTAGCTTAACTAAAGTATCTAGAACAAGTTTCTTAGCACCAATATCGATTCCACGAGTAGGCTCAGAAACCAACAATAGATCAGGCTTTAATGAAAGGGCTCGAGCTATGCATACTTTTTGTTGGTTTCCACCACTTAAGGCCCTGGTATGTTGCCTTGGTCCAGTACACCTAATATCCAATTCTTCAATCATCCTAAGAGCATGTTCTCTAACCTTCTTTTTATCTATTAATTTCATAGGTCCAATTTTTTTCAGGAAATTATCTTGTACTTCTAAGCTGGAGAAGGCAATATTAAACTCTATAGAATCATCCAATAGAAGGCCTATACCCCTTCGGTCTTCTGACAGGAAAGCAATAGATGCTTTTAGGGCTTCTCTTGGATTGTTTAAAGGAAGTTCTTTTCCATCTTTAATAATAGTTCCACTGCTTTCGTAAAGGCCCATTATTCCATTTGATATACCTAATTTTCCTTGGCCAGCCAATCCTCCAATACCTAATATTTCTCCTCTTCTTACCTTTAGATCTATACCTTTAACTTCTTCTCCTGGCATGTTTACATGGAGATTTTTAATTTCTAATATATATTCATCACTTATTTTCCTATCTTCATTCTTCCTCTCTGAAAGTTCAACTTTTCTTCCTACCATCAAGCGGGCTATTTCTCTTACATCTATTTCATCAGTTTTAACACTGGCTACTACTTCTCCATCCCTAAGTACTGTTATAGAGTCGGTAACTTGTTTTATTTCATCTAATCTATGGGATATAAATAGGATGGCTATTCCCATTTCAGATAGCTTCTTTATTACTTCCAAGAATTTGTCAGCTTCAGCTTCTGTCAATACGGCTGTAGGCTCGTCCAATATGAGTAATTTTAAGCCGGCTTTATCTATTTCCCTAGCTATTTCTATAAACTGCATATGGCCTACAGGCAGGCCTGCTACAGGTACATACTCATCTATATCCATATCCAATTTATTTAAAGCTTCCCTTGCATCCTTAGCCATGGCCTTCATATCTAATTTTTCCAATCTTTTGCCAAATACTTTGCTCAATAAGGATGGGCTAGTCTGTTCCCTGTTTAATTTGATGTTTTCAGTTATAGTAAAGCCAGGAATTAGCATAAATTCCTGATGGACCATTCCAATTCCTTCTGCCATAGCTTCTTCAGGAGAAGTGGGCTTATAGTTTTTTCCATTTATAAATATTTCTCCTTCATAGCCACCAGTAGATTGGATAACTGGCATTCCAAATAGTATGTTCATCAAAGTAGATTTACCTGCACCATTTTCTCCAACAAGGCCGTGGATTTCTCCTTCCTTAATAGAAAGGGATACATTGTTTAGTACTCTATTTTCACCATAGTATTTGCTTACATTTTTGATTTGAAGCAAATCCATCTAATTACCTCCTTAATTTAAGTAGAAGGAGGTCGTATAGACGACCTCTTCTACTTAAAATATTTCTGAACTTACTACAAATAGTAGGAAGTTTGGATGTCCTTCTAGTTCGCTTACTTCAAGGGCATCATCGCCGGTTACTTCTTTTAATATTCCTACAAAGTGATCCTTATTAAACTTTTCAACTTCTCCCTTACCATAATCTACTGCATATTCTACAGCAGCTTCTAGCATAGCCATGTTAGCTGGAACTTTCCAAGTAGCCAATCTTCCTGAAGCTCCTGCTTCATCAATTTTTGCATGGATTTGTTCTAACATGTATGCTACATCTCCAGCCTTATCTTCAGGAATTTCAATTCCTAAAGCACCTGGATAAGCATGGTATGGGCTTGGACAACATTGTTCTGGATATATGGCTCCTGTTTCTAGTACAGTTTTTATTAGTGGCTCTTGCATACCACAGTTGGTGTTGAAGAAGGCAGTATCCTTACCATATTTTTCAACTTGCCTTGGTACGTCTTCAATCATAAATTGTTGAGCTCCTGATATACCAGCATCTCCAGTTGGGTCTGGTGCATCTAATGAAACGAATTCAAGGCCTAATTCTTCAGCTTTAGCCTTCATAATATCTCTTCTCTTAGCTAGTAGTTCCATGGACATATGTCTTGGGAAGGAATAGTGTACAAAGGTTTTGGCTCCCATTTCAGCAGCTAGTTCTACTATTGTTTCACCACGTTTCAAGTTGTCAGTTTCAATTACTATGTCAGCACGAGCTGCTATAGTTTCTGGGTCTTCATGGGGTACTCCAGCTATGAATAATATGTCGTCCCTTGTTTCTCTAATCTTGTCAATAGCTGCAGCAGTACCTGGAACTGCTTGACAGATTACAATAGCTTTTACTTCTGGGTCAGAAGCAAGACCTGTAATTTGTGCTATAGTAGTTTCTTGTTCCTGAGCAAACTTATCTGGGTAAGTAACGTGTTTTATATTTTCAGCTCCGTATTTTTCAATCATCTTTTCTGCAGCCCTAAATTCTTCTTCTCCTTGGGATACAGTACCAGTTACTATACCTATTTTAAAGCCTAGCCCTTCGCCACCTCCTTCACCACCATCTGTTGAAGCTTGCTTATCTCCTCCTTGGTTTCCACAGCCAACCAGGGATAGAGCTAGAATGAGTACTAACAATAGTGAAAGAAATCTTTTTTTCAAGGTATGACCCCCCTTAAGTATAGTTTATTTTATCCTCAGAAAATTGAGGAATTAAAAATAATTATCATAAAAAATTGCAATATATTTAAATTTAAATATATTGAAGGAAACAGGGAATAAAGGATTAGGCGCTGTATTATAATATGTAATTTATTACCATAATAGACCTAACCCTTAAATTAAGCCCGTCCATTATTTAATTTTGTATATTATAAAATGGTTTTTTAGATATGTCAACTACAATTAACGCAAATAAGTGAATATAAAATATTCAAACAATTAAATGTTATATTTCAAACGAATAATAAAAGCGTAATATTAAAAGAATTAATATAGCATATTTAGGAACAAAAAAAGATGGCAAATATCTTTTGCCATCTTTATAATTAGACTTCTTCAACTTCCTTGCTATTACCTGCTGTTAAGGATTCAGAAACTGAGGATTTCATGGAAATAATGGCGGCTATTCCTACGAAAAAGGGGCTTTTTAAATCTAAGCCTTGGGCTATTAGGATAGCCGGGGATACAGCTAGGGCTGTTTTAATGGTACGCATGCCAATCTTTTTAGCCTTCACAATATCACCTTTCTGAATTATACACATTCTATTGATTATACTAGTTATACTGAAAATATTGGAATTTAACAAGCTTTGAAAATAGTCAAGCCAATTAAAATTAGTTATAATATTATCAAGAATGGAGTGGATCAAAATGTATAAGAGGTATATAAAGCTAGGTGTTATTCTATTATTTGCCCTTATGTTTACCTATTTAGCTGTAGAACTAGATATATTCCAAAAGGAAAAAGTCCTTAAACTGATAGCTGAAGGCAGGGCCAATGCCTACTTTAAAGTCTATTTTATTGTTATTACAACAGTCCTTCTAATATTCTTTGTACCCTTATCCTGGTTATCTCTAGCAGCAACTATATTTTTTGGGCTGGAAGGCTGTATACTCATAAGCTTAGCAGGCCTATTTAGCGGAATCATATCCTTTGGAATAGCCAGGCTATTTAAGGAAGATGTATCTCAGTTGGTGGAGAAGCTATATTATAAAAAGGAAAGAAAGATAACTTTAGAGGAAATATATTCTAAGGTGAAAAAGTACGGCTTTGGCTATGTGTTCTTTATAAGGAGTATGCCTTTTATTCCTTTTAATATAGGTAACTACATATTTGGAGTAAGTTTCGTTTCCTTTAAGGTCTTTGTATTGGCCACTTGGTTGGCAGTAGCCATAGGCCAGAGCATAAATATATACTTTTTCTACAAGGCCCTTAATATAGGGGAAAGCTCCCTGTATACAATTGTGGCTGCAATCCTAAAGGGAATATATTTTCTAGCCATACTACTGTGGCAGAAAAAAAGCAGATATATAGCTAAAGAATAGGTGGATTTAGTCGATATACAAAATAGAAGGATACAGGGGGGAGTGTTATGGGAGTTAAGGGAATTGCTAGCAGTATAGACCCTATTAACTTCAGCAGGTACAATGAAAGTGTGAATATAAACAATAGGGGTAATGAGAATGCTACTATCCCATGTAAGGAAGACAAAAAGTCCTTAGAAGAAGAACTAATTAGGTCAATAGAAATGGCCAATGAAAAGCTTGTGGTTTATGGAAAGAGGTTTGAATTCTCCATACACCAGCCTACTAAGCATATAATGGTTAAAGTTGTGGATGCAGCTACAGATGAAATCATAAGGGAGATACCTCCAGAGAAAATACTAGATTTAATAGCAGCTTTATGGGAATTAGCAGGTATTATTGTAGACGAAAGAGTATAGAGGTGATTTTATGATAAATCCACTAAGGTTTACAGGTTTATCTGGCCTGGATACTGAATCTATGATAGAACAGTTGATGGAAGCAGAAAGGGTAAAGGTTACTAAGGTAGAAAAGGAAAAGCAGCTTATTTTATGGAGGCAGGAGCTATATAACGATTTAAATAAGGATTTTGCCAATTTTATTATCAATACTAGGAGGGAATTTGGCCTAACCACAACAACGGCTACAGGGGCACTGCTTCCTAATTCCTATAAGAATTTAAGCTGGTATAAGAAGGCCTCATCTTCAGATACTACAGTGGCAACTGTATCTGCTTCTTCTACCGTATTTGATGGCAGCTATAAGGTTAATGTGAGACAGCTGGCAGAAGGAGTAACCTTAGCTAGTGCAGAGGAGATAAAAAATCTTGGCCAAGATGGTATAATACTAAATCGTAATGGTGACAAAATTACTAATCTTCAATTTACCATCTATGATGGACAAGTTGATGAAATGGGTGAGCCAGTTGCTTTTGAAATAAATATTTCTAATGAAAATGGTATAACTATGGAAGAAGTAGCAAGGGCCATAAATTCTGCCAAGGCCACAGTAGTAAATAAAGAGGGGAAAGAAGTAGAATATTCTATTAATATAAGGGCCAGCTATGATTCGGTTAATAAGAGATTTTTCTTGCAGACTAAGGAAACAGGAGAGAAGGCCCAAATAAAGATAGAGGTTGATAGGGATAATGATGATTATAGGTATTTTATCAACCAGCTAAGATTAACTGATGGTCAAAAAGATGAAGAAGGCAATCCTATAACTTACTTAGCTAAAAGGCTAGCTGAAGGTTTTAAGGGTAAAGATGCCGTAATAGATTTTAATGGGGCAGAAAATATGACTTATTCATCTAACACTATAAGAGTAAATGGCATCACCATGAACCTGACAGGCACAGGAGAGTTTACCATTACAGTAACTACTGATGTAGATGGCATATATGAAAAGATTAAGAATTTCATAGAGGAATACAACAAGTTAGTGGACAAGACCAATGAGCTACTTACCCAAAAGAGGTATTATGATTATGAACCTCTTACTGAAGAGCAGAAGAAGGAAATGACAGAAAAGGAAATAGAGCTATGGGAGGAAAAGGCTAAATCAGGCCTTTTAAGGAATGACGATATAATTTCAAGGACCATGCAAAATATTAGGACTTCTCTATTTGAACCCTTTAATGGTTCTTACAGCTTTCTTACTCAAATTGGAATTACTACAGAAAAATACTCCAGCGGCAGTGCAGGAGGCAAGCTGGTAATAGATGAAGAGGCCTTAAAAAAGGCCATAGCTGAAGATCCTGAAGGGGTTTTAGAAATCCTATTTAAAAATGGGGAAGACAAGACCGAAAAAGGCCTTGTAATAAGGATATACGACCACATGATAGAGGGCATGGAGGATATAATAGAAAAGGCAGGCACAGGCAATGAGGCAAGCCTATACAGGCAGGTTAAATCCAACATACTAATAGATTTTGTAACCAGATTAGGAAGCAGAAGCTATCTGGACAGAAATATAGAGGATATAAATAAAAAAATTGACCAGTTAAATGAAAAATTAGCCGAAAGAGAAAACTATTATTATAAGAGATTTGCTGCTTTGGAAAGCTATATAAATAGGATGAATGCCCAAAGCATGTGGTTGGCACAGCAATTTAATAGCTATTAATAGAGTTAGGAGAGGATGGGAAGTATGAATAATGCTTTAAACCAATATAAGCAGAATGTAGTTTTTACAGCTACACCAGAAGAATTAACTTTGATGCTATACGATGGTTGTATTAAGTTTATGAACATGGCCAAGTACCATATAGAGAAAAGGGATATACAGAAAGCCCATGAATCTCTCATAAAAGCTCAAGATATAGTATATGAGCTAAGGGGAACTTTAAATGATAAATATGAGATAGCCTCAAACTTTAGGAAGCTTTATGATTTTGTGTTAGACAGGCTAATAGAGGCTAACTTAAGGAAGGAAACTAAGCCTATAGATGAGGCTTTGGAGATAATAACAGGCCTTAGGGATACTTGGAAGGAAGCTATGAAGAAGGTTAAAAAGACCGTCTATAAAAACAGGTAGGTGCTAATATGACTTATGAAAAAATTGACCAGTTAATAGAAATTACTAGAAAGAAAAATGAACTCCTCAAATCCATGCTTACCCTTACAGAGAAGCAGAAAGAAAATATAGATAAGGATTCTTATAGGGCTTTAAATAAGAGTCTAGATGAAAAGGATGAAATAATTAAAGAAATTGATCAGTTGGATAGAGATTTTCTAGATATATTTACAGAGATAAAAAGAGAACACTTTATAGAGAACATAGACCAGCTGGATCCTAAAAAGTATCCAAACCTTAAGGAGCTAAAGGAAGCTGTTAAAGAAGTAACTTCAACCTTGTTAGCTATTTCACTATTAGATAAGGAGAATATTAAGTCTATAAAGGAGAAGCTGGAGGATACTAAGAGGGAATTGGTAAGGATAAAAAGTGGGAAAAGGGCCTATAAGGGATATAATTATAGTTTTGCTGACAGTATGTTAATAGATGAAAAGAAATAGCCAAGGACTTTTATGTCTTTGGCTATTTTTGTTGTTGAAGGATGTGGTATGCATCCTAAGCTTAAGATTCAAACCTTTTTGCTTTTCCTTTATGAAATGCTTTCTACAAATTTCTTCAAAGCTAGGCTTAGGCTTTATACTCAAGAACTATCTACATATTTTTCTTTATATCAACAAAAAATGCTATGATAAAACTCTAATTAACAATTTATACAGAACTTATTAAGAGTTTTATCCACAGGCTAAAAGGGGCAATAATAGTTATTCACAAATTAATCCACATTATCCACAATCCATGTATATAATTGTCCACAAAATTATTCAGTTATCTTGTGAATAAATAGACTAAAATTTTGCCGGCTGCTGAATAAATATTGGAATTATTGTTTACAAATACACCCTTTAAGGGTAATATTATAATAATAAATATATGAGTATAAGCTTTAGGCTTATATGAAAGGAGTTGGGTTTATGAAATTAACCTTTACAGGAAAAAACATTGAGGTAACAGAAGCCCTAAGGGATATAACAGAAAAGAAGCTAAGCAGATTGGACAAGTATTTCAAAAAAGATGTGGTGGGAAATGTAGTATATAGTGTAGAAAGAAACTGGAAAGTATTAGAGATAACCATAAACCTGCCTGGAACCATACTTAGGGTAGAAGAAGCCAGCGATGATATGTATGCTGCCATCGATAAAGCTGTTGACGTATTGGAACGTCAAATTAGAAAATATAAGACTAAACTGCAAAAAAGGTATCAAGCTGGTGAAACTATCAGATTCGAAAATGTAATGCCTCTAGAAGAGGAAAAGGAAGAGGAAAAGCCTAGACTTGTAAAGACTAAAAGATTTGAGATGAAGCCTATGAGCGTAGATGAAGCAATACTCCAGATGGAACTATTAGGCCACAATTTCTTCGTATTTATGAATGCTGATATTGATCAAGTAAGTGTCGTATATAAAAGAAAAGATGGTAATTATGGGTTGATAGAGCCAGAATTTTAATAGTATAATTTATATAGATTAGCTTAATGCAGGATATGTTATATATCCTGCATTAATTTGTATAAAAGGAGATGATTAGATGATTTTGGAAGCCATAATAATATCAGTAATAATAGGTTTTATAAGAGGAGGGAATTTAAGGGGCCTTAGGCGAGTAAACAAACTTACTGCTTTATTATTCATATTGGGTGCACTTATCCAATACTTATTAGTTTCCTTAGACCAGCTGGCGGATAATAACAGTATAGCTTTAATTATAAGGTATAGTAAACCAATCCAAATACTTTCTTACATATTAATATTAATAGGGCTTTTTACAAATATTAAATTTAAATCCCTATGGGTTGTATTTACTGGTTATATACTAAACTTCCTATTTTTATTATCTAATAATTGGACCATACCTAATCTAATAGGAGAAGAAGCTGTAGCTGGTAGATTTCCAATACTGGGTAAAATAATACAGTTTCACACGCCTTATCCCCTTCCAAAGGCCATTAGTGTAGGAGATTTGATAATTGCCTTTGGTATATTTTCTTTCATACAGGAAATAATGCTGGAAGGTGATGGGAGTAAATATACTTTTAAATTTTAACAAACTTGTATTAAAATATGGCAAGTGATAAAATATTATGATGAAATTTATCTGAAAGGCGGTTTCTTTAGATGAAGAACTTATTTAAGAAAGTATTTGGCTCTCGCAATGACAGAGAACTGAAGAAATTATACCCTATTGTGGATAAGATAGAGTCCTATGAGGAAGAATTAAAAAAGCTTTCTGATGAGGAGTTAAGGGGCAAGACCCTAGAGTTTAAAGAGAGACTAAAAAAAGGAGAAACCTTAGATGACCTTCTACCAGAAGCCTATGCAGTGGTAAGGGAAGCTGCAACAAGGGTATTAGGCATGAGACACTACAGGGTTCAGCTATTAGGTGGAATTGTACTCCATCAGGGAAGAATAGCTGAGATGAAAACAGGAGAAGGTAAGACCTTGGTGGCTACATTACCTGCTTATTTAAATGCTCTAACAGGTGATGGGGTCCATATAGTTACAGTTAATGATTACCTAGCCAATAGGGATAGGCTTTGGATGGGTAAAATATATGAATTTTTAGGCATGTCTGTTGGCTGTATACTCCATGGAATGACTAGTTCAGAAAGAAGGAAGGCCTATAATTGTGATATTACCTATGGAACCAATAATGAATTTGGCTTTGACTATTTAAGGGACAATATGGTCATATATAAGGAAGAGATGGTGCAGAGAAAACTTAACTATGCTATAGTAGACGAGGTGGACAGCATACTAATAGACGAAGCTAGGACTCCTTTGATCATTTCAGGACAAGGAGAAAAGTCTACCGATCTATATAAAGCTGCCAATGCTTTTGTAAAGACATTAAAGGGAAGGGTAATAGATCCTAATGAAGATAAGAAGGAGCCTTTTGATAGGGAATTTAAAGAAGAGACAGTAGATTTCCTTATAAACGAAAAGGCTAGAAGCTGTGTGTTGACTGAAAAGGGAACTTATAAGGCGGAAAAATATTTCAATATAGAAAACTTGGCAGATCCAGATAATATGGAAATTGCCCACCATATAAATCAGGCCCTTAAGGCCAACTATATAATGAAGAGGGACATAGACTATGTGGTAAAAGACGGCCAAGTTTTAATAGTAGACGAATTTACTGGCAGAATCATGTATGGTAGAAGATATAGTGATGGCCTCCATCAAGCTATTGAAGCAAAGGAAGGCCTTAATATTAGAAGTGAATCTAAGACTTTAGCTACCATAACCTTCCAAAACTATTTTAGAATGTATGAAAAATTAGCAGGTATGACTGGTACAGCCAAAACAGAAGAAGATGAGTTTATAGAAATATATGGAATGGATGTAGTAGAAATACCAACCAATAAGCCAGTAATAAGGAAGGACTATCCAGATGTGGTCTATAAAACAGAAAGAGCCAAATTTAAGGCCATAGTAGAAGAGATAAAAGAAAAGCACAAAATTGGCCAGCCAGTGTTGGTAGGTACCATTTCCATTGAAAAATCAGAAATGTTAAGCCGAATGCTGAAAAAGGAAGGCATTAAGCACAATGTATTAAATGCAAAATACCATGAAATGGAAGCAGAAATTATAGCCCAGGCAGGAAGGTTTGGTGCAGTGACTATTGCTACCAATATGGCTGGTAGGGGTACTGATATAGTATTAGGAGGAAATCCTGAATATCTGGCTAAATTAGAGCTTAGGAAAAAGGGCTATGATGAGGAGACAATTGCCCTTGTAGACAGCTTCATAGAAACGGCTGATGATGAGGTTCTAAAGGCAAGAGAAGAGTATAAAAAGCTTTATGAAAAATACAAGAAAGAGACCCAGGAGGAAGCTAAGAAGGTAATAGAAGTTGGAGGCCTCCACATTATAGGAACAGAAAGGCATGAGGCCCGAAGGATTGACAACCAGTTAAGGGGCCGGGCTGGAAGACAGGGAGACCCAGGTTCTTCTAGATTTTATATATCCTTAGAAGATGACCTTATGAGGCTCTTTGGTGGAGAAAGGGTAAAGGCCCTTGTAGACAGTTTAAATATGGATGAAGATGAACCCTTAGAGCACAATCTTCTTACCAGATCCATTGAAAGCGCACAAAAGAAGCTGGAAAGCAATAACTTCTCCATAAGGAAGCATGTATTACAATACGACAATGTGATGAACAAGCAGAGGGAAGTAATCTATGGAGAAAGAAGGAAGGTCTTAGAGGAGAAGGACTTAAAAGAAGACATCCTATCTATGGTAAAAAGCGTCATAGAAAGGGCAGTAGATGTATATACAAGGCAGAGTGAAGATGTGGCTGAATGGGATCTGGTAGGCCTTATAACCTATTTAGAAGGAATATTCTTGCCGAAAAATGCTTTGAAAATAGAGGAGATTAAGTCTTTAAATAAAGAAAACTTAATAGATAAACTATATGGAATAGCTGTAGAAAGATACAATAAGAAGGAAGAAGAAATAGGTCCAGAAACCTTTAGGGAAGTAGAAAGGGTCATACTGCTGCAAGTAGTAGACAAAAAATGGATGGACCATATAGATGCAATGGATCAGCTAAGGCAGGGTATAAGCCTTAGAGCCTATGGCCAGGAGGATCCAGTAAGGGCTTACCAAAATGAAGGCTTTGACATGTTTGAAGAGATGATTCACAGCATACAGGAGGATACAGTAAAATACTTGTTCCATATAAGAAAGCCTGATAATATGCAAAGAAAGAGGGTTGTAGACCCAACAGCTACAAATAAAAAACAACAGCCAGTTGTTAAAAAGAAGAAAATAGGAAGGAATGAACCTTGTCCTTGTGGTAGTGGTAAAAAATACAAAAAATGTTGTGGAAGGAATGTATAATATATTTTAAGAAGAGGAAAGGAGTAGTCTATGGAAGATCTATATCTATACAGAGAAAAAACTGAAGATATTAAACAGCTGGTAAGAGAATTGGGTGTTTCTCTTTGAAATAGATAAGCTAAAGGAAAAAGCTAAAAAACTTGAAGAAGAAACCTACAAAGAGGACTTTTGGAATGATTCAGAAAAGGCTCAAAAGTTGGTAAAAGAGCTAAGCCATATGAAGAATCAAATAGAAGAATATGAAGAATTAGTAGAGGCTATAGAGGAGTTGGAGGTCCTTTTAGAGCTTATAAGCGAAGGGGAAAGCCAAGAACTATATGAAGATTTAAAGGGTCAGTTTAAAGAAGTAGCCCAAAAGGCAGAAGAGTTTAAGATATCCACTTTACTTAAGGGAGAATACGACAAAAATAATGTAATCCTTTCTATCCATTCTGGTGCAGGAGGCCTTGAGGCCCAAGACTGGGCTGAGATGCTTTTTAGAATGTATAAAAGATGGGCTGAAAGGAAGAACTACAAAGTGGATATATTAGACTTTCTAAGGGATACAGAAGGGGGCATCAAATCTGTAACCATGCTTATTAAAGGCCTTAATGCCTACGGCTACTTAAAGTCAGAAAAGGGAGTCCACAGGCTAATTAGGATTTCCCCCTTTGATTCTTCCAATAGAAGGCATACTTCCTTTGCAAGTATAGATGTGTATCCTGAACTGGATGATGATATAGAGGTAGAGATAAATGAAGCCGATTTAAAAATAGACACCTTTAGGGCCAGTGGAGCAGGAGGACAGCATGTTAACACAACCGATTCAGCAGTAAGAATAACCCACATACCTACAGGCATAGTGGTCCAGTGCCAAAGTGAACGCTCCCAACACAGTAATAGGGAAACGGCTATGAAGATGTTAAAGGCAAAGCTCATCCAATTGAAGGAAGAGGAAAGGAAGGAAAAGATAGAAGATCTACAGGGAAAATATACCCAAATTGCTTGGGGTTCCCAGATAAGATCCTATATATTCCACCCCTATACCCTTGTAAAGGATCACAGGACAGATGTGGAAGTGGGAGATGTTGAAAGGGTATTAGATGGAGATATAGATGTGTTCATAATGGAGTATTTAAAAAATTTGCCTTCTAATAAATAGAAGGCAAAATTTTTTTAATTTTAAGTAGGATTTTTTGTATATATGTAGTATATAGAATAATAGTAGTAAATTTTTTTACTACATGGAAGGTGATAAAATGGATGTAGCCAATATATTAATGGAGGAATTCAATTTACAAAAGTATCAAGTAGAAAATACTATTAGGCTTTTAGAAGAAGGGAATACTATTCCCTTTATTGCAAGATATAGGAAAGAGCAGACAGGTAATTTAAAGGATACGGTGTTAAGAAGATTTAGTGATAGGTTAAACTATTTGAACAATCTAAAAAAGAGGCAAGAAGAAATTATAAGGCTAATTGACTCTCAAGGAAAGCTTACTAAAGAATTAGAAAAAGAGATAAGGAAGGCCCAAAGCCTCCAGAGATTAGAAGATCTTTATAGGCCTTTTAAACCAAAAAGGAAAACAAGAGCATCTGTAGCTAGAGAAAAGGGTTTAGAAGGTTTGGCCAACATAATTATTTCTCAAACAGTTGAGAAAGATCAGTTAAAAAATGTAGTTTTAGTGTATATTAATAGAGAAAAAGGAGTATTTTCTGAAGAGGAAGCCCTGCAAGGGGCCATGGATATTATAGCAGAGGATATTTCTGACAATCCTAACTATAGGCAGATGATCAAAAAAGTAGCCTATGAAAAAGGTATAATTAAAGTGAAAGCTGTCGACTCAGAATTAGAGTCTGAATATAGAATGTACTATGATTTTCAGGAGCCAGTAAAGTCCATACCCAACCACAGGATTCTTGCTATAAATAGAGGAGAAAAAGAGAAAATACTTAAAGTTAACCTCATCCTGCCTGAGGAAGAGGTACTTTCTAAAATTAAAGCTAAGGTGATAAAGGACAAAGAAGCAGCTACATATGAGTATTTAGAAAAAGCCATTGAAGATAGCTATAAAAGGCTTATATTTCCCTCAATAGAAAGGGAAATTAGAGGAAACCTTACTGAAAGGGCAGAAGAGGAAGCAATAGACGTATTTGCCATGAACTTAAGAGCTTTACTTATGCAGCCGCCTACTAAAGGGGCTGTCATTATGGGAATTGATCCAGCCTATAGGACAGGCTGCAAAGTTGCAGTAATAGATGAAACTGGAAAACTGCTTGACTACACTACTGTATATCCTACAGAACCTCAGAATAAAATTGAAGAAGCAAAAAAGGTATTAAAAAGGCTAATAGCTGAATATAATGTAAGTATAATTGCCATAGGAAATGGAACTGCCTCTAGGGAAACAGAACTTGTTGTAGCCCAAATGATAAATGAAATAGATGCTGATATAAGCTATACAATTGTAAATGAAGCAGGGGCCTCTGTATACTCTGCATCAGAAGTGGGACAAGCTGATTTTCCAGAACTAGACGTTTCCATAAGAGGAGCCATATCCATAGCAAGAAGATTGCAGGATCCATTGGCTGAGCTGGTAAAGATCGAGCCAAAGCATATAGGTGTAGGACAATACCAGCATGATTTAAACCAGAAAAAGTTGGAAGAGGCTTTAAAGGGAGTTGTGGAGGACTGTGTTAATACTGTAGGAGTAGATTTAAATACTGCTAGTCCATCTTTGCTTCAATATGTAGCAGGGATATCACATAGATTAGCTTTAAACATTGTCCAATATAGGGAGAAAGGGGGTAAGTTTAGGAATAGAGATGAACTATTAAAAGTCAAAGGCTTAGGACCTAAGACCTTTGTACAGTGTGCAGGTTTTTTGAGGATTACTGATGGGGATAATCCACTAGATAATACAGCTGTTCACCCAGAATCCTATGAAATTGCCCAATATCTATTTGGAAAAGATTTAGAAAAGTTGGATTTAGAACAGCTTTCAAAAGAGCTCCATGTGGGTATTTGGACTTTGAAGGATATAGTGGAAGAACTTAAAAAACCTGGTAGAGATCCAAGGGATGGAATGCCAAAGCCTATTTTCAGGAAAGATATACTCAATATAGAAGACTTAAAGCCTAATATGGTTTTAACTGGTACAGTTAGGAATGTAGTGGACTTTGGTGCCTTCGTAGATATAGGGGTTAAGCAGGATGGGCTTATACACATATCCCAGCTATCTAAAGAGTATATCAGTCATCCAAAAGAGGTGCTTAAAGTAGGCGATATAATCCAAGTGAAAGTGTTAGACATAGATGTAAAAAGGGGTAGAATTTCACTTAGTATGAAAGATGTATAATTTGGGGGCGTTAGTATGTGGGAAAAAACAGAAATGTTACCTAGCAATCAGGAGCTAGTGGCAGTACTAAGCTCTTGCTATTCTAAGGATGAATTAGACAGATTTGTAGAATATATGAAAAATCACTTTAGCTCTAGTGGTGGCTTTATATACATTTGTCCTGGGTATGTAAGAGCTGAGTGCCTATCCTTTATAGAAAATGATCTGGAAGATAGTATTAAGAAGTATCTGGATATGAGAAGACTCATATTCATTAATAGGGATGAATATCTTACAGATAAAGGGTTAGCCTTTGATAGGCTGGTTATAGACTTAGAAAGGGCAATAAATAAAATAAAAGAAATAGAAGATGAGAGAAAAATAATTGTATACATTACTGTAGATAAGTATTGGAATAAAATAGATACTCCCAGCCTTAGTAAGCTAAAGAAGCTCAATGAAGAGGAAAATATAAGATTTGTACTCAGGTACTATATTGAAGAAATCCATAAGAACATAATCAAGCAAATACTTGAAAGCCACGATCTAATCCTATTAGATGGAGTAGATACTTTTGAACCTCTTAAACCAGAAGAATTAGTACATAAAGCATTACTTAGTCTATGCCAGAATAAAGTAATAGAATTTAAACATAATAAAGCTATGATGAGAAATGAATTTTTAGAAAACATAAGCGAAATAATTGGCGGTGTAGTACATGATATAAATAATTTATTAGTATCCATAATAGGATATGCCCAGTATTCATCAGACATAGATGATCTAGATGAAATTAAAAAATGCCTAGAATTGATAACCAAATTAGCTTTTGATGGCAGGAAAGTTACAGAGAAGATTAAGCAGGAAATGAAAGGCGATAAGCATCATGCAAGGGATATATACAAATTTGACTATATTGTCAGCAACAGTATAGATATGATTAAACACAAATTTAGTTCTTCTTCCAATTTAGGTAAAGCTACCAGCTTACAATTGGTAGTTGAATTGAAATCTAACAATTATATCTATGCAGATGAGTATGACCTTAGGCATTCTATTATCAACATAATGCTAAATGGAATTGAAGCCATGGAACATGGTGGAATTATGACTGTTAGAACTTATGATGAGGGGGACAAAATAACACTAGAAATATCAGATACAGGAGAAGGTATTGAGCAAGATTTATTAGATAAGATATTCACTCCCTACTTTACAACAAAAGGTTGGAAAGGAACAGGCCTTGGCTTAAGCATTGCTAAGAGGGTATTTGAAGAGCACAATGGAACCCTGAAGGTGGAAAGTAAAATTGGAGAGGGAACTAAGTTTACTATAACCTTTCCAGCAGTTGGTACCATAGGAGAATTTGATTACGATAATGAGGACAACCACAATTTGATGCAGGGTACAACTACAAGTAAGTAGACTAACTGAAAGAGGTGAGCCTGCTTGAAGCTTGGTTTTATAATAAATCCTATAGCTGGTATGGGTGGTAAGGTAGGTTTAAAAGGTACCGATGGAGAAGAGGTACTAAAAAAGGCCATAGAATTAGGGGCAAAACCAGAGTCTCCTATAAAGGCTAGGAAAGCACTAGAGGTTTTGCTGCCTATAAAGGATAATATAACTATAGTCACATGCCCTGGAGATATGGGAGAAGATGTGGCTAAAGAATTAGGTTTTAAGGTAGAAGTCCTTGAAAACTTAAAGGGCATTAAAGGCCCTGAAGCCACAGAAAAGGCTGCCAAAGAGATGGCTAATAGAAAAGTAGACCTATTACTATTTGCTGGAGGAGATGGAACTGCTAGAAATGTCTACAATGCAGTTGGAGATAGTATAACAGTACTAGGAATACCAGCAGGAGTAAAAATCCATTCAGGAGTATTTGCTACCCATCCAAAAAGTGCTGGGGAAATAACTTTAAACTATTTCCAAGGTAATGAGTTGGATATTAAAGAGATGGAAGTAATGGATATTGATGAAGAAGCTTTTAGAGAAGGCAGTGTAGTAGCAAAGCTTTATGGCTATATGAAGGTGCCCTTTGAACCAGAGCTGGTACAAGACCAGAAATTTGGAGGCTTACAAGGAGAAGAAGCAGCCCTACATGGCATAGCAGAAAAAATAGTAGAGACCATGGAGCCAGATGTAATCTATATAATTGGCTCAGGAACTACTACAAGATATATAATGGATAAATTAGGCCTTGAAAACACATTGTTAGGAATAGACCTAGTAAAAAATAAAAAGCTTATTAAAGCAGATGCCAATGAAAGGGATATACTAAACTTAATAGAAGGAGAAAAGGCAAAGATAATAGTAACAGTTATTGGTGGGCAAGGTTACATATTTGGTAGAGGCAATCAACAGCTAAGTGGAGAGGTAATTAAAAGGGTAGGAAAGGAGAATATACAAGTCATTGCAACAAAACAGAAGCTTATGTCCTTAAAAGGCAAACCCCTATTGGTGGATACTGGAGACGATGAGGTAAACAGCCTGTTTAATGGTTATATAAAGGTTCGCACTAACTACGATGAAGAGGTGATCCATAAGGTAAAAGGCCTATAGGAGAAAATTAACTAATAATTTAATAATAATTGACAAATTTTATATAAAATAATATAATGAAGGTGATAAAATCTTCAGGGCGAGGTGGAAGTCCTCACCGGCGGTATAGCCCGCGAGCCGATTTTTATCGGTTGACTTGGTGAAATTCCAAGGCCGACAGTGATAGTCTGGATGGGAGAAGATTTTACACAAGTCTATTTGTGTGCATTTTCGCCCCGAAGATTTTTCGGGGCTTTATTATTAGTGTGATTCTCCCATACGCCTGAAGAAATACAAAAAAATGGGAGGCGCTATTATGGATGTGTTAAGAAAAGAGTATTTTAACACAAGGACAATGGTAAAAGTATCAATTTTAGGTGCATTTTCCTTCTTGCTGATGCTATTTGAATTTCCTCTATGGTTTGCACCAACATTTTTGAAATTTGACTTTTCGGATGTACCAGGCTTAATAGGTTCTTTTGCCTTAGGACCTTTTGCTGGAGTTTTGGTTCAACTGGTGAAAAATTTACTCAACCTAGCAATTGAAGGTACCGACACAGCAGCAGTAGGAGAATTGGCTAACTTTATTGTAGGTAGTATATTTGTATATACTGCTGGCTATATCTATCACAGAAACAAAACCTTTAAGACTGCTATAATTGGAATGGTTTTAGGTACCTTAGCCATGACAGTGGTCATGTCCTTAGCCAATTATTTTGTTATGATACCATTATATGCAAAGCTATTTGGCTGGCCAATTGAAGATATTGTAGCTTTAGGCAGTGCAGTAAATAAATATGTGGTAGATTTTAAGACATTGATACTGTTTGCAGTAGTTCCATTTAACATAGTTAAGGGAATAATAGTTACATTGATAACAACTTTACTATATAAAAGAGTATCACCAATATTGAAGAAATAGACTATTTAACCACTGACTAATATTGTCAATATTTATGAATAAATAGGGACATATTGTATATAATATGTCTCTATTTTATTGCTACTTTGTAGCTGTTTATCTCAAGTTCATTTACTAATCCACTTTTTTTCATATCATCAAAAGTATACATTTTATAAAGAGTAAATCCATCTTTATCTGTAGAAATATAGTTGTCTTCTATCCACAGGCCCCATTTTTCAATATCATTCTTTATTGTTTTTAAAGTTTCATGGTCTATTTGATCAATTAAACTTACTGATTCTAGGAATAGGCCGTAATAGTTATTAATTAATGACGTAATTTCCTTTAAATTTTCTTTTTGTTTTTCCTTAGAATATACTTTATTATATGCATTGTTATAACTGCTTAAGGCAATTTCAAATTCCCTTGATGTATTGAGTAAAGATTTGATATAAAGCTTATTGATATTGTTAATATCATTATCATATTTTTCTAAATTTGCTACTATAGATAATAATGCCGTATGATGTTTTCTCAATTCATCAGTAATATAAATTTTATCGCTTTTTGTTTTTTTATAGATAGATGTAGAGAATAATATTATTGCTATTAAAGAAAGAGTAATAAATAGGATTTTTTTATTCATATTAACACCTCTAATAAAACAAATAACTATCAAAATAATAATATGAATTTTATTCATTAATAATATTAATAATATTATACAAATTAATAATATCATATAAAACAGCAATAAAAAGAATTTAATAAGTATAATATTTTGAAATTATCATGACAGTTAGCTAGCTTTATCGATTGCATTTTATATATTCATATGCGATTATTATAACTGTATAATAGTTAATAATAACGTAACAAATAGTCAATCAGACTAAAAATATATCGTATTCAAAATCAGCAGTTATATAATGTGTACCACTATATGGTGCAGTTTCTTCAATAGAATAAAATACTTGATGAGAATCTCCTACTTCTAAAGTTGGGGTTTCATTGAGAACACTCATTAATTTATATTGTCTTGAAGCAGAACCTGGTATTGCAATAGATCCTGAACTATTATAAGATTTTCCACTATAATTTATACTAATAGGTCCATATCCATATCCCCACTCAATAGTAAATTTAGGGCTTGGGTAGTTAGTATATGTATCCCATTCTAATCTTCTAAAAACATCATCATTATTGCTATCTAATCTTATGCTAATATCTGCATTTGTAACACCTAACATTGGAACATCATCTACAAGACTACCACCATAGTATACTCTCTGATCATCGATAAATATTAATGCTTCTCCAGTTGTTTCATTCCTAAACAAGTCTCTTGTATATAATTCAAGTATAATATCAACTTCATACTCGTAACTAAAATCTTCGTATGAATATGTTAGAGTTCTTGAAACTCTATTTGGGTAACTATTTATATCAATAGATTTATTGCTTTTATCTTTAACAATTGGTTTATATACTTTTGTCCACCAATGTTCTATCGATAATAATTTATCATCATAATCCTTATAAACTGATTGCGATATTTCTTTAATAATTTCTTTTGGTATTTCAAATTCAAAGGTATAATAAATGTCATCGTTTTTTAAATAAAGTAAGAAAATATTTTCATTTATTGTTTCATTATTTAATAACAAATTATAATTATTAGGTAATTTGAGAAATATACCAGTATGAATTACTTCAAAATTTCCTTCAATATCTTTAGAATCAATTAATAACTTTTCATCATGAATACGTGATTGATATATTGTTCCTAATAAATTAAATTTTTTATTATCAATCTCTCCTGATAAAATTAACTCTGATCCAGATATTGAAAAATTATTAATTAGTAATTCTGAGTTTTCATATCTTGTTTCGTTAGGAGTTAACATTTTAAATGATTTTGCTCCGATAAATTTCATATTTTTATTAACTTCGTCTATTTGTTGAATATCTCCGATAGTTATAAAATTACTTTTTGCAGCAAAACTAGGAAATACATTAACAAAAATAATTAAAATCGTTAATAAAGTAATTAGTAGTTTTTTCTAATGTTATCCCCCTTTTTTATATTTTTACTTTCTGAGGATAGTTTATCATAAGTTTTAAGAAAAAATTGTAGAATCTTGGCATGAAGGTAAAAAATTTTACCATTAGTATTTATAAATATAAAGATACTTAAAGAATAACTTAATAAGAGCATATTAAAGTAATCAAAAATTTAGCATTAAGATAATAGATATATTCTAATTGTGGCACTATTTATCTTAGAAACTTAAATGTAGAAAAGAAGTTACTATAATTAACTATAAAGTTGATAAGATCAGGAACATGTTAAGTGAACTGTCAATTGTTAATTGACAAAACAAATGATATAATAATACTTAGTTTAAGTATAGGAAGGTTGATTGGATGGTTACAATAGTATTAAAAGGGCTTAGAGATACTGAGGAATTTGGAGAAAGATTGGGCAACATACTAAAAGGTGGAGATGTTCTATCTTTAACAGGAGATCTAGGGGCAGGCAAGACAACTCTTACTAAATCCATTGGCAAGGGTTTAGGAGTGGAAGAATACATAACCAGTCCCACTTTTGCCCTGATAAACGAATATAATGGTAGAGTAAAAGTATACCACTTTGATGTATATAGATTGGATAATGTAGACGATCTATACGACTTAGGCTTTGAAGATTATTTCTATTCCGATGGAGTTACCATTGTAGAATGGGGAGATAGAATCAGTGAACTTCTACCAGAAGAAACAATCCATATACACATTGAGAAGGGAAAGGAACTGGATGAAAGAATAGTTACCATTTCTGGAGAAGGAGAAAGATACAGTCAAATAGTTAAGGAGTTGA
>CALBUB010000137.1 GCA_937967955.1 uncultured Bacillota bacterium
ACTATGATATTGAAAGTATTAGTGAGTTTTTGTCCAAAATTAAGGGGTCAATCCGATTGATAACTAAATTTTGGAGTGATACCTATCCTAATTCATTTCCATTGTTTATTTGCCCACTTTTTCTCTAGGTAGTTTTTTATCTCCCATGGCTATAGCTTTGGTAGGACATTTTTCTATAGCTTTTATTATTGCACCTTCCATTTCTTGTTCAGCTTTTGAGTTTACTACCTTAGCCTTTTTATTCCCTACTTTAAAATAGTTTGGGGCCAACTTTTCACATATTCCACATCCTATACAGTATTCTTCTTTTATCACAATTTCACCATCATTTATTTTTTCAGAATCCATAGGAATATCTTTTCTTCTTACTATTTTAGATATGAGATATCCCATTATGAGAATAGCTATAGTTGTCAATACCCATCTTGTTGCCATAAACTTAGGACTTAAAAATTTAGCTTCGTTGGCCAACATAGGTATTTTTATTACTGCCCATGCACTAAGGATTACTACTATATTTGATATGCTAGCTCCCTTTTTTAATAATGTTTTACATACAGGAAAAGCTGCGTATATTGGCCCTGCCGATACGCTACCAAGTAATAAAGATATAAAAGAGCCTTTTAACCCAGAACCATCGCCTAAATGTTCCATTATCATTTTCTTTGGAACCCAGGCTTCTATTAGAGCGGTTAATACAAATATTACTGGCATTATCATAAGCATTTCTTTTATATAATAACCACTATTTTTAAAAGATATAATTGCTTTCTCTGTGTTGGATAACAATAATATCAAATAAATTAAAACAACAAATAATAAAAACTTGTTTTTCTTTATCTTTTCCATCATAGTATTACCCCCATTATCATCGAAATTGCAATGGCAAATATAAAGCTTAAACCATTCCTTGCAAGGGCAAATTTCTTACCGAATTCTTGCTTCTCTAAATTAAAAGTTACAAATCCTACCATGGTTAAAGTCGTTAAAAACGCAACTGCTGGCACAATACTAGCCCCCATATCTACAATAGAACCTACTAGAGGAAAGGCCACAAAAGCTGGAATCAATGTAATACTACCAATCAATGCAGAAACTACAGTGGCCAAAAATATATTCGAACCACCTAAATACTCATTAATGACATGAGGTGGTATAAAAGTAAGGATAAGCCCTATTAAGAACAATATAGCTATTATTTGACCTAACATATTACCCATCATTTTCTTAGACATCTTCATGGCATCTAAGGTCCTTTTTTTATCCTTAATCATAGAAATAATGAACCAAATACCTGTGATAAGCCATAAAACCTTGGTGAAAATATCCATAATCCATCCCCTCCCAAAAAATTATTCTTCTCTATTATAATCCTAAATGGTATAATAAAAAGTAACTATGGTTACTTTTTGGAGGTATATTTATGGATATTGATAAATATAAAAGTTTAATTAGTCATACTTACTTATTTAGCACTTTTTCCACAGATGAAATTTCTGCTCTATTCAAAGATGAATATTGTACGATTAAAAATTATAATAAAAATTCCATTATATATCTGCAAAATGAAATATGTACTACTATAGACATCCTATTAGAAGGCAAAGTAACTATCCAAAAAATAGATGAAAATGGGAATATATTAACAATTGCCTCCTTTAAGCCTGGAGATATTATGGGGGGAAGTTTAGCATTTTCCAATAATAACGAATATCCTATGACTGTGGTAGCAGAAGCTAAGTCTAGCCTATTACATATTCAAAAGGAACTAATACTAGATTTATGTCAAAACAATAGAGCTTTTCTATCCAAGTATTTGGAATCCCTGTCCATCAAGGCTTTAATCCTTACAGATAAGATAAAGTTCATGTCCCTCAAAACCATTAGGGATAAAATAGTGGAATTTTTGACCTATGAGTATCATATACAGAATAGCAAGATAATTAAATTGGATATGTCTAAAAAAGAATTAGCAGATAGGTTTGGTGTTCAAAGACCTTCCCTTTTTAGGGAATTGAAAAAGATGAAAAAAGAAGGGCTTATAGACTATGACCATAAAAGCATAGTAATTTTAGATGAAGACAGGCTTTTCTAGCCTGCCTTCTGTATATCTCTTTTTATAATTTACCTACAAACTCTTTACCAAATTCAATACATCTATTTATAGCATCTTCATCTGGGTTCCAGAGTTCTTTTATTCCTTCTTGTACTATTTCTATCCTTGCATCCTTTAATCTTTCCTCTAGGATGCCTACAGATTCTCCTGACCAACCATAGGAACCAAAGGCTGCACCCTTTTTATTCTTAAATCCTATGCCTTTTATCATATCAAGTAGGCCACCAGTTGCATGCATTATACTCTTATTTACAGTAGAGGATCCAAATAGCATTGCCTTTGATTTAAACAATTCTGTAATTACATCATTTTTATCGGAGTTAGCAGCGTTAAACAATTTTATATTTACATCCTTGTCTACAGATTTAATACCTTCTACTATAGCCTCAGCCATCTTTCTAGTAGCATTCCACATGGTATCATATACTATGGTAATCTGGTTTTCCTGATAGGCGCCTGCCCATTCCAAGTATTTTTCTATAATTTGACCTGGATTATCACGCCAAATAATTCCATGGCTGGTAGCTATCATATCTACAGGCAAATTAAATCCTAATACTTCTTTTATTTTATTGGCCACAAGGGAGCCAAAAGGAGTTAAAATATTTGCATAATATTTTATTGCTTCTTGATATAATTCTCCCTGATCTACTAAATCATTATATAATAACTCTGAGGCATAATGTTGGCCAAAGGCGTCATTACTAAATAGGATACTTTCTCCAGTCATATAGGTAAACATACTATCTGGCCAATGTAACATTCGAGCTTCAATAAATATTAATTTATTGTTTTCTCCAATCTCCAATTCATCTCCTGTCTTTACCACTACAAAATTCCAATCTTCATGAAAATGTGCCCTTAATATTTTAGCCCCATTAGAACTACAGTAAACTGGCACATGGGGTATTTCCTTCAATAACAAAGGTAAAGCGCCACTATGGTCTATTTCAGCATGATTAGCTACTATGTAATCTATTTCATTTAAATCTATTTCCTTCTTAAGGTTTTCAACAAATTCTTCTGCAAAGGGTTCCCATACTGTATCAATAAGTACTGTCTTTTCATCTCTTATTAGATAAGAATTATAGGATGAACCTCTATGAGTAGAGTATTCATCACCATGAAAACGTCTTAATTCCCAATGGATCTTCCCTACCCAAGTTACCTTATCAGTCATTTTAATAGCCATATTCAAACCTCCCAATAATTATTTTTCTTATAGTTACTCATATTAATTATGTTCTAAAATACAAGACCAAAACCCTTTAGTCAAACTACCTAAATTAAGCTCCTTAAATTTTCCTCATCTAATATAACAATCCTTCTATGTCTTATCTGTTTTATCCAACCCATATCTTGAAAGTAGGACAATTTTCTACTTAAAGTCTTCTGGCTCATACCAATATGGGAGGCTAAATCCCCTTTACTCATATTAAGAACTACTTCTCCCTTATCTCCAGCCATATATATCAATTCGCCTTTTTTGTAGCTTCTGGCTACCGTTATCCTAGCTACTTCCATCATTTCGTCATAGGTCAATGTACTAAATATGGGTACCATCTCGATACAGCTTTTCCTTCTTCCATTGCCTTCACAACTACAAGTCATTAAAACACCCCAATCTATAAAATCTTTCCACCTTATATAACACCCTAAAAAAAAGAATAAAAAAACCACTGTGAAAAACCAGCTTAATATCCATTATATTTAAAAAGGATTAAGGCCTTAACCTTAATCCTCTGACAACAATCTCTTTTCCCCTTCAATAGCTTGGATTGGGGCTATATCCTGTGTAAACTCCAAGGTTCCTAGGTATTCCCCATGCTTATTCCTTACTGCAAAATACCTTATTAAAACATACTTATCTCCCATCTTAATCCAGAAATCCTCGCTATCCTTCCTACCAGCTTTAAAATCTTCCAAAATCTTCTCCACTACATTAACACTTGTTGGTGGATGACAATCTTGTACACTCCTTCCTATAACTGCTTTTGTTCGGGCAAAGATTCTTTCTTTCCCTTGAGAGAAGTATTTTACAGTATCGTTTTTATCTATAAAAGTCATATCTCCTGGAATGGCATTTAGTATTTGGCTTATTTCCTCTGGAGTTAAAAATCCAGTTTCAAATCTTACATGACCTGCTTCTGGTAATTTTTCCTCTGTGTCAGAAATATTTATTCTCTTTAGTTCCCATTGGGTTTCTGGCTCTAGCAATGCATAGCCAGTTTCATCACTTTCCTTATATATGGGACAGTGAGGTCAGACCTCGCTGTCCCACACTATTTGATATATTAATAACAATTATATACAATTATTTTTTGTGTAGCCTTTTTTTCATCATATCGTTCATTGTTTTCTCAGTATGATGACTATGTGCCCTTCTTGTTTTGAACTATATAGCGATATATGGGTAAAACCCTGCTGTAGTTGTGGTTGTAAGACCGCCAGCGTTAGTATTGAGCTTATAGGAGTGGCTAAGCTTCTGATAAATCGTGGTTTTAAGCTTTCCTATGCCAACTGTTCGACGCATGACGATGAGTCAGGCATTGGTGAAATCACTCAAATCATTATTGAGTTTGGGACATCTTACTCAGAGGCCATGTTTCAGGAACTTCCCCCTGATTGGACTATGTACGAATATAGTAGAGTAAAGGATAACCAAATTCTCGAACCAAAGCTTACAGGCCTCAGTTGTGTATTCAAGCATCCACCTAATGAGTGTGATACAGAGAGTATAGCATTTGATATAGAGGTCACCATAAGTAACCTCGAAGTGTGGTTAGAAGAAAAGGACCCTGAAAGCTGTAGAGCTGTGCTTACACTTGCTGGATGTATGTAAAAAGGACCCTACGGGCTAATAAAAGCCTTGCAGGGTCCTTTCTCTATATTACATTAAAATGCTTAAGTGCGTCTTTAATAGCTTCCACTTTATATGCTGGTGCTTGTTTATATGGATACTTTAATTCTTCCACTGCATTAGGTGCGTCGTTCATCGGCAGGCCTAGGCTTCTTTTTACCTCTGCTATATAAGCTGTGTGAACTTTGAAGTTGTGTTTATCTTCTATATAGTCTTGTATCAGCTTATAAGTTACCCTGTCAGGTACTCTCTCTATATCGTCTGCGTAATCCATTTTCACGCTAATAAAGCTGTCTGCGTTTTTGTGTTCCTTTATAATAAACTTTTGCTTTTTCACACCCCTCAAACCCGCATAACTTC
>CALBUB010000138.1 GCA_937967955.1 uncultured Bacillota bacterium
TCCCCCACAGAAACCACTCCATTCCATAAATTAAAAGGACCCCTTTAAATAGGAATAAAGTCCTATTTAGTATTATAGTATTATAGTACTATATTCCTAATAAAAACTCAACAGGTTAACCCATATCATTATTATATTTTTACATAAGTATCTTATGACCAAAAATTTCTTCTTATTACCTCCAGCAAAAAATAGCTGAAGCTCAATTTGTTTTCTATATATTGAGCTTCAGCTTCTTTTGTTATTTAGTCTCTATAAAACTTAATATTCTCCTAATTCTTTCTTGTTCTGTAATAATCTCCTTCTTATTATTATCATATGCATATAAAGCTCCACTTATCACTCTAGTATTCAGAGCCCCACTGCAAGCAGGATTACCTTTTAATTGTGGCGCATCTAATATTCCTAGTTTTACAGCTTTAGTTAATGTTTCAGGATCAGTCAATGGATCTTTATCATCTGGGCCTATAGATTTAATAGCATCTATAATGATGTTGGCTTCTTTAATTAGCTGTTCTTTTCTTCTTTGAACTGCAGCATCTTTTGTCATATCAACAGAGCCTAAGAATACATTCTTGATTACTCCTCTTACTATCTTACAAGATTCTATAATATCATCGGCAGTAGCTGCATGATGAGCTTCACAATAGCCTACTACGTGATAAATATGAGGCTTAATGGATAACGCCAAGTAAGCAGAAGCTGCTAATTGGCCTTTAGCTTGGCTTAAATCAGCAGGGAAGCTTGCAAGACCTGCTCTTGCTTGCCTATATACTCTAAAGTTCTCATCCTGTAGGCTCTCTACCATTTCGATCTTTGCTAACATCTTTGCTAAGTCCATTTCTGGTGAAATGAAAGCTGGAACGTTGAACATATATTGTGCTACATAATCTTTAACACCCATTTTTTTAGCATTATATGCTGCTAAGTAAGCAGCGGCTACACCTATTGCATCATGAGCATCCCTTAAACTCCAATGATGTGGATCATTAACCTCTACTGGAATATTTCTTTCTCCATGCCATTTCATTACTTGCTGATTTTCAGTAATAGCATCTTTTAACTTTCTAGGTCCACGCTTATCTAGTTCACTGTACCAGAATAGGGGTACTGCACACCAAGCATTTTTAATAGTTCTTTGCAACAAATCTGCAAATTTAAGAATGTCCTGAGTACCACTATAACAACGAAGTAGTGGATAGTTACCTCTTTGAGCTGCTTCATATAATCTTGCAAAATCTTCTTCTGTTCTTACGGGAACTCCGCCTGCCCCATCCAGTCTATTGTCCATCATTTCCTGTCTAAAGAAATACTCTTGCGCATTTTGGTCTGGGGCTATGGATATAACATCTAGTACCTTAGATTCAGCAATCTTTTCAATTGCCTTAACAGTATCCTCTAAACTGGGTAGTCCTAAATGGTGTCTTAATATTGGATAAGGATATTTAGAATTTATTCTAGATATTAAATCTCTAGGATATTCTTCATCCTGAGTATAATCTTTTCCTTTCAAAAATCCTATAACTTCATCCAAATCCTCATAGCCATAGAAAATCTTATCGAATATATTGGATTCATATGCTACTTTCCCAGTAGGCTCAGTGCCTCCAAATAGCCATGTTATCCCTTCTAGATTTTCCTTCTCTATTTTTTCTTTTAATTCCTTTAATAAAGCTTTTAATGGTTCTGGAGTTAGACGATAGCTTAATCCTACAATATCTGGTTTCCTGATTTTTATATTTCTAATAAGCTCATCAACAGATATACCTATTCCCAAAAATTCAGTTTCATACCCTTCATTTTCTGCAAGAGTCAAGAAATTCATAGTACCTGCTACATGAACGCAATTTCCTATAGTACATGCAAGTATTTTTTTCATGAAGCCACCTCCTCATCATTTTCTATTGATACTTTTCCAGTTCTTGCAAATTCATGTATTTGCTGTACAGTTAAACCTTTTAATCCTAATCTCTCTGCAGTTCTTCCTTCTTTGTAGAAATCTATGCCTGTAATAAGACCTGCCAGTTTAATAATTGAGTCAATAGCAGGAGTTTCTATGTTAAATTCTTTTGCTATGGATGATAAGGGTACCAAACTACATGGTACATCTTCATATATATATCTATTTAACCCTTTTGGAGCTTTAAGCCCTTTATATCCAGGATTTTTTTGAACAGTTTCGTATAGGTTTTCACCTTTTACGTTATAAGAATCCTCTAGCCAATCCTTAGCAGAGACTGTATCTACGTTTAGAAGAAAACCTATTTTCATTCTCTCAGCATCCATTTTTTCTAAGAATTTGCTTATAGATGGGGTTATACCTTCAATGTAATATTCGAAAGGTGCGCCTCTTTCAATATGGCCGCAATTTAGAAGGGTTGGTGCGGGATGAAATATAGCTCCATAATTATTTATACTAGTTTCAATAACATTCTTTGCTGGAGCAAATTGAGGATATGCATCATTAAGTACATCAATAACATATTGAGTTTTGATTGCAGGAATAGCAGCTAATTTTACTTCTCTCTTTGACTTGAATATATGAGCACTTGTAGGTGATGTTTTTCGACATGCATATATGAAAGTCTGAGCTTCAGCCACCACAATATCTTTATCAGTAATCCCTTTAATAGTAGAGTAAACCTCTAAAGCTCCACCTGTTCTCCCTGGATTTAACACAATTATCTGTCCATCTTTTAAATAAGGAGCCATTAATTGGGCAATATGATAGTGACCAACAGCTGGAATAGTAACCATTATAACATCAGCATCTTTAATAGCCAATTCTATATTATCCGTTACCAAATCTAATTTACCTTCCCCATTAACTTCTCCAGTAATTTGTATTCTTGGATTTTCTATTAGAGGAATTATATTTTCTAAAGTCCTATTGTATAAATTCACACTGTAACCTATCAAAGCCAAATACCCTGCCATTGCTACTCCACCATTACCCGCTCCGATAACAGCATATTTTATACCTTTTCCCATTTTATACCTCCTTTCCTATTTTCCACACTTGTATAGAAATAAAAAACTATAGAGGGATCTCTATAGTTATAGTCGTACAACCCCTCAATACGCTTACGAGGTTAGCTGACGGGTTAGGGCTAAGGGTTTGCCCCTCCATATACATGGATTCACCCCAAAAAGTGGGTCCCCCGCTTCTCTCCTAAGAGAGAATTCAGCGATTATATTTATTTATTAATCTCATTGGGAATTCTTAAATTGCACAAGAATAAGTTGAACTCAGGTGATAAGGTTTAGTATGAGAATGTTTACGGAATATGTGATTAAGCTGTTGTGTTAAATAATATACCATAAATGGTAATAAATTTCAACACCATTTTTATTAAAAAATTTTTACTTTCTAACCATAAAAATACACCTTCAGAAGTTCATTTTTTAACTTCTAAAGGTGTATTTTACACAAGTTTATTATGCTGTTACCTCAATTTGTTCTCT
>CALBUB010000139.1 GCA_937967955.1 uncultured Bacillota bacterium
TTACCAAATGGATCCAGCTAACAGCCGAGAAGCTATGAGAGAAATACAATATGACATAGAAGAAGGGGCAGACCTAGTAATGGTTAAACTTGCTTTAGCCTACTTAGATGTAATAAGGATGGCTAGGGACAACTTCAATGTTCCAATAGTAGCTTATAATGTAAGTGGAGAATATTCCATGTTAAAGGCAGCAGTGGAAAACAATATTTTAAGTGAAGATGTTATTTTAGAGACTTTAGTATCCATAAAAAGAGCAGGTGCAGATTTAATAATCACATATTTTGCTAAAGAATTAGCAGAGTCAGGTCTAGTAAAATAGACGTGGAATTTGTTGAGTAAGAACCAAGCCATTAATGCTTGGTTCTTTTGTTTTTGTATACACCTTAATTTAATAGGATTCACCTACTCTCCACTCCTATAATATTATGATTATATAGCCAGTTGGAGTGAAGGAATATGTTTTGGCCAAAGAGAGTGAGTAAGGTTTTTAGGGAAGCCAAGGAAATCCAAATAGATGATTCTTCTAAGATAGTACTCATGAGTGACTGCCATAGGGGAGATGGAGGCTTTGGGGACAATTTCTCCAAAAATGAGAACAACTATATTGCCGCTTTAAACTATTATTACCGTAATGGTTATACCTATATAGAAATAGGAGATGGAGATGAATTATGGGAAATTAGGAATTTTAGGGATATTGTGGAAGCCCATGAGGATGTTTTTACCCTACTGTCTAAGTTTTATAAGGAAGACAGGCTCTATTTCATCTATGGAAATCATGATATGGTGAAGAAATATGATAAATTTGTAAAGGATAATCTATATTATTATTTTGATAAATATGAACAAGAACACATTCCTCTTTTTCCAAATATAAGGATCCATGAAGGTTTGGTGTTAAAGTATAAGCTTACAGGAGATAAAATATTTTTAATCCATGGACATCAAGTGGAGATTCTAAATAATTATCTGTGGAAGTTAGCAAGATTTTTAGTAAGATATTTGTGGAGGCCCTTAGAACTACACGGAGTAAACAATCCAACAAGAACAGCTAAAAACCATAAGAAGAAGGATCAATTAGCAAGGAAGCTAACTAAATGGGTAATGAAGGAGAAGCAAATGCTTATTTCTGGCCATAATCACATGCCTATGTTTCCAGAGGTAGGCTATCCTCCCTATTTTAACAGTGGTAGCTGTGTCCATCCCCGCTGTATAACTGGAATTGAAATTGTAAAAGGAAATATAATGCTTATTAAATGGTGCACCAAGGTAAATAGGGATGGTATTCTATTTGTAGAGAGACAGATAATAGCAGGCCCAATAAGATTGGAAGACTACTTTAATGTAAGGGGGATGTATAAAGAACCAAACTTTAAAATTCCCAAGAATGAGGAAGTCAGTGAGAGTATTTGAAAATAGAGAAATTCCAGAGAAGAGCATATAAAAATGCATTCCATAAGAAAGTAAAAGGAATGCATTTTTAAATTGCTTTTTTATTGGATCTCAATTGTCTGATTTTCCCTGTGGATCTCCAATATTTTAGTAGAAGGCTCTTTTACATCCCTGGCAAAATCTTCAGTTGTGCTAAATTTATTCCAGAAGTGGATTGGTATAAAATACTTAGGTTTTACTTCTTCTATGAAGTATTTACCACCTAAGGAATAGTTCTCTCTAAGCCTTGGATCTACAGGGAAAAAAGCTATATCCACTTTATTTTTCTTTATCCTTTCAATTTCTTCTTTAAAGGCTCTTTCCATCACTTCCTTTTCTTCTTCCGTATCCTCTGGCCATAGCCACCAGTTTAAATCTCCTGCAAAGAATATATTTTTTCCTTCTACTTCCACTAAAAAGGACAAGCCCCTATCAGTTGAGCCGAAAGAATGGACATTTACATCATATACCTTTAGATTCTCGTAAGGCTTCATAATGAAAATATTAGGTTCTGCTTTTATACCTATATCACTGCTTAAAACGTATTGAATATTTGGATTTTCCTTTTTCCATTCAAGTATTTCAGGATTAAAATGGTCCTGATGGCCGTGACTTGAAAACACGATTGTTTTTTTATCCTCTCTTAAGTTTATTTGCCCCTTATAATAGTCAAATACAAGAAAATAATTGTCTGTTTCTACAGTAAAACCACTGTGGAAAATGTATTCAATCTTCATCTAAATCACCTCAAAGCTTATTATACCCTAAAAATTAGCCTGCACACTATTTTACAGTTATGCCTAATGGCTATTATAAAATAATCAATTATAAGCCTAATAATATATGATATAATTAGGGCTAATGGCAATTAATATGTAATTTTTAGAATGTTATAAGTTGACAAAACAGTAAGTAAACAGGAGGTAATGGCTTCTATGAAAGAGCTAGTTCACAGCCACAGATTTAAAGGAATAATATTAGCAATAATTGCGTCAACTTTATGGAGCATTGGAGGTATTTTAGTAAAACTATTAGATTGGAATCCAGTTGCCATATCAGGTTCAAGAAGTTTTATAGCTTCATTAGTAATATTGGCCTACATTAGGAAGCCAAAGATAACTAAATCTAAACCGCAAATTATAGGTGCTATTGCTTATTCAGCAACAGTGCTTTTTTATGTTATAGCAAATAAGCTTACCACTGCTGCCAATGCAATACTTCTTCAATACACTGCCCCTATTTTTGTAGCCATATTGAGCTTCTTTATATTGAGAGAAAAAATCCATTGGTATGATATAGCTTCTATTGTTGCAGTAGTATTAGGCATGGCCCTCTTTTTTATAGATGGAGTAGACTCTGGCAATATTTTAGGTAATATAATTGCAATTGCTTCCGGCTTTGCAGTAGCCTGCAATACCCTTGCTTTAAGAGTACAAAAAGATGATTCAGCCCTAGAGACAGTTTGGCTGGGTAATCTGCTTACTTTTATAATAGCTGTGCCCTTTATATTACAAGTAGATATTAGTGTAAGGGATTTAATAATAGTAGTTATATTAGGAGTTTTTCAGCTGGGAATTTCTTATATTGCTTATGCCAACTGTCTCAAATATATTACAGCTTTAGAAGCTATACTTATAGCTGTATTAGAGCCCTTATTAAATCCTATATGGGTCTATATTTTCCTTGGGGAAAAACCCAGTATTAATGCCATATTTGGAGGAATTATAGTGATTGTTGCAATAACCCTTAGGGGGATTTATGTTACTATGAAAACTTCAGAAGAAAACATTTAAAGATAATAATTTAACAATCCCCTTGAAAAATATTTTATATATGTTATAATATAGTAAACTAAATTTTTAAAAAATTCCAACAAAAATCCCGATTCATAATGACCTATATTCATTTATATATAGGCCATTATGAACGATAGGGCATAAAAAGCAATTTTTATGCCTGCCAGTGCGCAAAGGGATTAATATCTATCATCTTTTTAGTGATAGGTATTAATCCCTTTTATTTTTCAACAAATTTAAAGGGGGTGAGTTTCTGGTACCGTAAGGTTACCAGAGAGGATATGGCTAAAGGGATATTTATAACACCTGAAAAATGTACAGGTTGCAGACTTTGTGAGCTTACATGTACATTTAATAAATTCGATGACTTCAATCCAGAAGATGCATCTATTAGAATACTATACCTTGATGAACAAGGCTTACAAGTACCAATGACTTGTATACAATGTGATGAGCCTGACTGTGTTGATGCTTGTCCAGTAGAGGCTTTAACAAAAGACGAAGAAACAGGAGTAGTAAAGCTTAATCAAGACTTGTGTATTGAATGTGAAGCCTGTGTAGAAGCTTGTCCTTATGGTTCCATTACTTATAGTACAAGACACAATAGAATCATAAAATGTGATCAATGTGATGGAGAGCCCCAATGTGTCAAAATATGTCCAGGTGGTGCTTTAGAATTTAAGGAACTAGATGGTGAGCTGAAGGATAAGAGAGAAAAGGTTGCTAGCCAATATAGTACTACCTTTAAGAAGGTATATAGGGAGGTGGCTAAGTAATGTACGGCTGGACGGGAAAGATTATAAGGGTTAATTTAACGGAAGAGAAAATAACAGTAGAAGATCTAAATATGGAAGATGCTAAACTGTACCTGGGTGGTAGGGGTTTAGCTTCTAAGATATTGTGTGATGAAATCGATCCTAATATAGACCCATTAAGCCCAGAAAACAAATTAATATTTATGACTGGTCCATTAACAGGAACTTATGCTTCTTGTGCAGGTAGATTTAATGTGGTAGCAAAAGCTCCATTAACAGGAACAATTGGAGCAGCTAACTCTGGAGGCTACTTTGGTCCTGAGTTAAAATTTGCAGGCTATGATGGAATTATATTTGAAGGAAAGGCAGATAAACCAGTTTATCTACACATATGCGATGATCTTATAGAGCTAAAGAGTGCAGAACACCTTTGGGGTAAAGACGTATTTGAAACTACAGATCTTCTTCTAGAAGAAAACGAAAGGGATGCAAGGGTTGCTTGTATAGGGCCAGCAGGAGAAAAACAAGTGCTATTTGCTACAGTTATGAATGATAAGGATAGGGCTGCAGGCAGATCTGGAATGGGAGCAGTAATGGGTTCCAAAAACCTTAAAGCAGTAGTAGTAAAAGGAACAAAATCAATTAAGGTATTCAGTAGAGATAAATTTAAAGATGCGGTAATGGATGCTAGAAGTAAGCTTGACCAAAATGGTGTAACTGGTCCTGGTGGAGGTCTTCCAACTTATGGTACTGAGGTGCTTGTTAACATTTTAAATGAAGTCCATGGTTTGCCAACAAGAAACTGGCAAGATTCCTATTTTGAGCATGCAGATTTAATAAGCGGCGAGTATATGACTGAAAACTGCCTAGTAAGGAATAAGGCTTGCTTTGCTTGTAGTATTGGCTGTGGTAGAATTGTAAGGATTCCTGATGGCAAATATAAGGGAATTGTAGCAGGGGCAGAGTATGAGGCTGGCTGGTCTTATGGTGCCTGCTGTGGAGTAAAAGATTTGAATGCTATAAATAAGGCTAACCATGTATGTAACCTTCTAGGACTAGACCCAATTACCATGGGAGCAACTATAGCTTGTGCAATGGAATTATATGAAAAAGGATATCTATCTAAAGAAGATCTAGGCGGTAGAGAATTAAGATTTGGAGATGCTGAAAGTATTGTAGAATGGACAGAGCTTACTGGAAACAGGGAAGGCTTTGGTGACATAATGGCCCTTGGCTCCTATAGAATGGCAGAAAAGTATGGCCATCCAGAACTATCTATGAGCGTTAAAAAACAAGAAATGCCAGCTTATGATGGAAGAGTACTACAAGGAATGGGACTATCCTATGCTACCAGCAATAGAGGTGGATGTCACGTAAGAGGATACTTGACTTCCCCAGAGATATTAGGAATTCCACAAAAAGTAGATCCTCATTCAACAGAAGGAAAGGCAGCTTTATTGAAAACATTCCAAGATTTGACTGCTGTAGTAGATTCATCTGATATATGCTTATTTACTACCTTTGCTATAGGACTACCTGAGATTTCAGAAATGTTAAGGACTGTAACTGGCTTAGAATATAGCGATGAAGAGATACTACAAATAGGAGAAAGAATTTGGAACCTAGAAAAGCTATTCAATCTAAAAGCAGGCTTTACTAGAAAAGACGATACCCTACCAGAAAGATTACTTAAAGAGCCAGTAAAAACTGGTCCAGGCAAGGGCTTAGTAACAAAACTTGATGTGATGCTAGATGAATATTATGAAGTAAGAGGCTGGGATAAAGAAGGCATTCCAACGGAAGAGAAATTAAAAGAGTTAGGTTTAGAAGGGTTTTCTTTTGCTAAAGCTTAATTTTACCATCCATCATTTTTATGATGGATGGTCTTTTTTTAGCTATATATAAGGTAATTGGCTAGCTAGATATTATGCTTTCTGTGGTATAATATGGTTACTAAAATATCCATTTAGTATTAGTACATAAATAAACTGAAGGTGATAAATATGGAATATAGAATTAAAACTACTAAGCCTCAAGAATTTATTGATATTACCAATTTAATTAATAAGGAAATTAAAAAAAGAAATATACAGGAAGGAATAGCAGTAGTATTCATTCCCCATACAACAGCAGGAGTTACAGTCAATGAAAATACAGATCCAGCAGTTGTAGAGGATATACTCACATCTTTAAACAAGGTTTTCCCAGTAAATGATAATTATCTCCATTATGAAGGCAATTCCCATGCTCACATAAAGGCTTCAATTGTTGGTTCTTCCTGTAGCCTTATTATTGAAGAAGGAAGGTTAAAGCTAGGTACATGGCAAGGAGTATATTTTTGTGAGTTCGATGGCCCCAGGGATAGAAAAGTATATATAAAGGTTATAGGTTAAAGGCTCTAAAGGTTAACTTTAGAGCTTTTTTCATGACATTGTAACATTATGGTCTTTCCAACATAGTATGTATATTGGTTATAAATTTTGTTGGGAGGGATCTTATGAAAAAAAGGAGTTTTCTGGTGTTAGGAGGGGATAACCGCAATTTAGAGCTTGCAAATCTTCTCAAAAAGGATGGGCACAATGTATATCTATCCCATGTTGATGGAATGAACTTTCAGGAATCATCTATAATAATCGGGCCACTGCCTTTGTCCTACGATGGAAACACTCTTAATGCGCCCTTTCATTCTGAGAAGATAATTTTGGAAGATATACTTACAAATATAAAAAAGGACCAAGTTTTCATAGCAGGCAATGTGGATAATGGGTTTATGTCAAAGGCAGAAGAGTATGGAATTACTGTAATAGACTATTTTAAAAGAGAAGATATGCAAGTGTTAAATGCTGTTCCAACTGCTGAAGGAGCTATTAAGCTGGCCATAGAGCATTTACCTATAACTATACATAATTCCAATACTCTAGTATTGGGATTTGGAAGGATAGGAAAGGCCCTATCTAAAATGCTTCAGGGAATAGGCGGAAATGTATATGTAGCTGCTAGAAACTACAGCGATATTGCTTGGATAAAAAACTATGGATACACACCAATATTATTTTGGGAGCTAGATAAACATATTCATAAGATGGATATAGTTTTCAATACAGTCCCAGCTATGGTACTAGATAGAGATTTGTTATTCAAGTTAAATAAGGAAGCATTAATAATAGATTTGGCTTCCAAACCAGGGGGAGTGGATTTCCTAGCAGCAGAAGAGTTGGGAATTAAGACCATCCATGCATTGGGATTACCAGGGAAAACTGCTCCAGTGTCTGCTGCAAGGATAATAAAGGATACCATATATAATATTCTTGAAGAAAGGGGTATATAGAATGTCATTAAAGGGAGTTAAAATAGGATGGGCATTAACAGGTTCTTTCTGTAATTTTGAATATGTATTTCCACATATTGAAGCTTTAGCAAAGGAAGGAGCAGACATATATCCTATAGTATCCTATTCTGTAGATTCCTTTGATACTAGATTTGGGAAAGCAGAAGAATGGAAGAATAAATTGAAAGAAATAACAGGAAAGGATATAATTTCAACTATAGTTGATGCAGAACCTGTTGGACCACAGTTAAAAATGGACATAATGATAGTGGCTCCATGTACAGGAAATACTATAGCAAAACTAGCCAATGCCATTACGGATACTCCTGTAACCATGGCATGCAAAGCTCATTTGAGAAATCAAAGACCTTTAGTTTTAGCAATTGCCACCAATGATGCCCTAGGAGGAAATGCAAAGAACATAGGACTTCTTTTAAATACTAAAAATGTATACTTTGTTCCCTTTGGTCAAGATGCCCCAATAGGCAAACCTAATTCAATGATAGCAAATTTTGATAAGATTAAGGCCACTCTAGAAGAAGCTTTAAAGGGTAAGCAAATCCAGCCCATATTAGAATAAAGAGACTCGAAAGAGTCTCTTTTATATTTAAATTTATTGCTTTCTATTCTATTATACTATTGTATAGACTTTGAGCAAAATCAGCTGGCTTAGAAGTATTTGTTTTTATGGTTATACTTTCTTCAGAAAACCCTACATCCAATAGAGATGGTCTGTTTTTATCTGTAAAGTTTTTAATCTTATCCATGACAACTTTCCTGTATTTTCTATTAAAGACTATATAGAATACACTGGTGCCTTCTTTATTATATACAGCTATTCCTATTATCTTTTCTTGACTACCTTCATTGGATATGAGAGTTCCTTCCACATCTAAAAAAGTTGAAGTAACTCTAACAGGCATATTAAACTTTTTGGCATATAGTACTGATTTAGGATGTATAACTTTAGCTCCTCTTGCTGCTAGCTTATACATGTTGTCATAGGATATATTTCTAATGTATTTCGTATAGGGAACTAGTTTAGGGTCTATGAGAGCTACTCCAGGTACGTCGGTGAAAATGTCAACCCTTTTTGCATTTAAATAACCGCCTAAAGCAATTGCAGTAATATCGCTGCCTCCTCTGCCTAAGGTTGCAATCTCTTTTTTCTCAGTTATCCCCTGAAATCCTGCTACAACTACAATCTTGCCTTCTTTTATATACTCTTTTATAGTGGATACATCGATATCTAATATTTCTGCAGAATTGAAATTATCATCTGTCAATATGCCAGCCTGAAAGCCAGTTAAAGGCTCTGATGAAATGTTGTTACTCTCTAATAAATGAGATACTATAGCTGTGGAAATGGTTTCCCCACAGGACATTATTAAATCTTTCTTCTTTGGGTCTATTTTTGGATCTATCTGTTCAAGCTGCTTAATGAGGGTATCAGTAGCATAAGGGTCACCGTATCTACCTATGGCAGATACTACTAATACAGGGGTTTCTCCCTTTTCAATAGACTTTCTTATATGTTTTAAAATGTGGGAATCCTTGTTAAGATTTCTAAGGGATGTTCCACCAAATTTAAGCACGACTATTGACATGATATCACCTTCACTATACTAGGTTCATTTCTATTAATTTCTCAGCAATTTGCACTGAATTAAGGGCTGCACCTTTTCGTAGGTTATCTGCTACTATCCACATGTTTATTCCGTTTTTTATTGAGAAGTCCTTTCTAATTCTTCCTACAAACACGTCATCTTCTCCGTCAACATAAATAGGCATAGGGTATAAGTTGGATTTTGGATCGTCTACAACTTTAACCCCTTTAGTTTTATTAAGGATTTCTCTTACTTCCTCAGGGGAAATGGCTTTTTCAGTCTCTATGTTTACCGATTCTGAATGGCAATTGAATACAGGTACTCTAACTGTTGTAGCACATATTTCAATATTTTCATCCAGTATTTTTTTAGTTTCATTTACTAACTTCATTTCTTCCTTGGTATAACCATTTTCTAAGAAGTCATCTATATGGGGTAAAAGGTTAAATAGTATTTGGTGGGGATATACGGAATTCATAATTGGTTCACCATAAAAATAGCTTAAGGCCTGATCATTTAATTCACATATGGCCTTTTTCCCCGTACCAGATACTGCTTGATAAGTAGATACTACAATCCGCTTAATATTATAGATATCATGAATAGGTTTTAAAGGAAGCAGCATCTGGATTGTAGAACAGTTTGGATTTGCTATAAGCCCTTTATGATCTTTTAAATCTTCTGGATTTACTTCTGGAATTACTAAAGGCACATCTTTATCCATTCTCCATGCACTGCTGTTATCTATGACTATTGCATTTTCATTTACTGCAATGGGAACCAGCTCTTTGCTTACACTGCTATCAACACAGAAAAATGCTATATCCACGTCTTTAAACGCCCCTTTTTCTGCTACTTCAGCAAAAAATATTTCATTGTTGAACTCTATTTCTTTACCTTTATTCCTATGAGTTCCCAAAAATTTGATTTTATTAATAGGGAAATTTCTTTCCTGAAGTATACTTATTAGTTTCCTTCCTACTACCCCTAAGGGGCCAACTACTGCCACATTATAAGTTTTCAAAATATCCCTCCTAAATCTATCTTTGATATGGCTAGCTAGTACTACAATTACATAATATTCATTGGGGATATAAAAGGTTATACAGTGGATAAAAGAACATGTTTAGGATATTCACATATTATATAAATATCTAAGAATTAAAGGGGGTTTTGAAGTGATAAACTGGGGTAGATTGATAACTGCAATGGTTACACCTTTTGATGAGAATTTGAATGTGGATTATGAAGCAGCAGTAAAGTTAGCAAAGTACTTAGTGGAAGAAGGAAATACTGCTTTGTTGGTTACAGGGACTACAGGAGAAGGTCCAACTATTACGCCGGAAGAAAGAGTAAGGCTATATAAGGAAATCAAGAAGAATGTTGATGTGCCTATTATTGCAGGAGTTGGAACCAATTCAACTGAAGCCACCATTAAAAACGCCAAAGATGCAGTAGAAGCAGGAGTAGATGGACTCCTTGTAGTAACACCTTATTATAATAAGCCGGATCAAAAATCTCTTTATGCACATTTCAAAAAAGTAGCAGAAGCTGTAGATGTGCCAATTATGATGTATAACGTACCTGGAAGGACAGGGTGTAATATGTTACCAGAAACAGTGGAGAAGTTAGCACATATTGATAACATTGTGGCATTAAAAGAAGCAAGTGGAGATATAAATCAGATGTCAGAGATGGTAAGAAAGACACCTGATGATTTTTTAATATATTCTGGAGACGATTCCATGACCTTGCCAGGGATGGCTGTAGGGGTATATGGAGTAGTAAGCGTTGCTTCCCATGTGGTAAGCAGGCAAATGAGGGAAATGATAGATTCCTTTGTATTAGGAGACACAAAGAAGGCTATGGAAATTCACCATAGGCTGTTTGACATATTCAAAAAGCTATTTATAGTTACTAATCCAATTCCAGTAAAGGCAGCTTTAAACATGCTTGGCATGAAAGTAGGGGGGTTAAGACTTCCTCTTACAGAAGCTGATGACAAAGTTAAGGATATAATAAGAGCAGAGCTGGAGAAATTGGGATTAAAAACTGTCAATTAATAAGGAGGTCATTGCCTCCTTATTAATTTAAGTTGAAATTTTCCAAATAACCACCTGGCTAGCATATAATATGTATATGTAAAAATATTAATAAGAGTAGATTAAACTATTAATATTGGGATACAAATGGTATTGAAGAGATTAATAAGGAAAATCAATGAGATGAGGTGTATATATGGATGCTTTAAATATAAACAGAGAATATATTGAATTAATATTAGAGAATCCAGATTTATATTTACAAGACTATAAGAGAACTGTAGAGAAGGTTAAAAATTCTAAAGCCCAATATAAAGGAAAACCAATTCCATTTCTTTATAATCCAATGTTTTTCACAGAAGAGGATATTGAAAATTTCAGAAAAATAGGAGCTATGATGATATCTATTGCTAATAAGGTAACCAATAGATATATAGAGGATGAGGCTTTTAGAGAGAAATTTGGCTTTCCTAAATGGATAGAAGAGCTTATACTACTAGATAATGGATACCATATAAATGTGCCCATTGGAAGGTTTGATATATTTTATAAGGACTACCATAATTTTAAATTCTGTGAATTGAATACTGATGGCTCCTCAGCCATGAATGAAGACAATACATTAGCGGAAATTCTCCTTGAAACAGAGGCTATGAAGAAATTTAGTAGTAAATACAGTTTTAGCTTAT
>CALBUB010000140.1 GCA_937967955.1 uncultured Bacillota bacterium
TTTCATAGATACGGATTTTATTACAGAAAGGCTAAATAAAACTCCTTAGATATAATATCTAAGGAGTTTTTTCTAATCCATAGAATCAACCTACTACCTTCCTCAGCTCACCCAAAAGCTTTGAGATTTCCTCGGAACATTCATCCATCCTTTTAAGGGCTTTTTCGGCCGTCTCTATGTCCCCTTTTTCATAGGCAATTGTGGCTTCCCTTGCTGCACTGTGCAGACCTAAGTGGGGCTCTTCTAATTTCTGGAATACTTCATTGTCCTTAAATTTCTCATAGCCTGGCCCATAGTACCATCTTCCAAGCCTGCAGCGTTTAAAATCTCCTACCTCGTCTGAATCTAGCTTTTGATAGCCTAAAAGCATATTGTATACTCTCCATCTCCAGTGAGAGTGGTCTACATTATATATATCTATCATGTCTGCATCAGATAAGCAGAAGCTGTTCATAAGCAGTTGCTTCCTAACAAAGTCTATCTTATTGCTTAAGGCGTATATGTCCTTACCAGTAATTTCACAGCTATTGTTTAAGTAATCGGCTTCTTTAGCTATATCTACAATATGGCTTGTAACAGTTTCAGTTACAGCCGTTTGTTCTTCTGTATTTGATGCAACCTGCATAACTGCTTCATTTACAGAATCAATAGATTCGCCTATTTGCTGGAGGGAATCTAAGGCAGTATCTACTAATTCCTTGCCAGTATTCAATTGCTGGGCTATTTCATTAACATCTTCTACGGCTAAATCTACATCCTCCAATAGTTCACCTATTCTATTTTGTATATCTGATACAGAATTTTTAGTATGCTCTGCCAGCTTTTTCACTTCATCTGCTACAACAGCAAAGCCTCTTCCCTGCTCTCCTGCCCTAGCTGCTTCAATGGCTGCATTTAAGGCCAGTAAATTGGTTTGTTCAGCTATTTCCTCAACAATCCTAATTATATTGATAATTATATTAGTTTTTTCCTTTACATTTTGCATTTGATTGTTGACAGCATTTATTTTTTCAAAGGAATTTTTCACAAAGTCGATAGATTCGGATATATTCTTAATACCTTTCTGGGTAATCTCATAAGCTCTATTAGAACCTTCTGATACCTGCTGGAACATGTTGGCCACATCTTCTATGGATGCAGTCATCTGTTCACTGCTGGCGGATATGGAATGGAGGGCTTCCGTTTGCTGGTGTACACTATTTAACATATCTTTTATTGAGTCCATCCTTGTTATTGTATATAGAAGATCATTTATATCAAAAATCGTTTTCCTTCTGTCTTCACATATCATATCCATCATCTGATTCCACTTTTCAACTACTTCCTCACACTTTACAGTATTAGTATCTAATTTTACCGTTTTCCCTTCCAACACATCAGAAATTATGTTGATGAGAACGTCCTTATGTATGTAATCAGAATTCCTTTGTTCCACCTCTAAAGGGTCTGACTTTTTTGAAAATATTTTTAACACTTAGCCACCTCCTTAGGGTTACTAATTTATAATTTAGCTTTAGTAATATATATTAATAGATTGTTAAATTGTTGTTTAGTTTATTATACCACATTACTATGTTGCAAATCTATGGAGTTTGGAGGTTTTTTTAGAAAAGTAACAATTTAAAAACACGGTTTCCCAAAGGGAAAACCGTGTAATTTTATATGTGTTTATCCTATCGTACCATATGGGCTATGTTTAATAAACTGCTTTTTATTTTTTCGAAATCTTCTCCTAGATTAACAGTTCTTATAAATATTTTGTTGCCTGACATTTTGTATTCCAGGTTTAAATCATAATTAACTGTTGGGTATAATAACATACCACTTACTTCTCCATCGTATTCTGTGTTTTTAACATAGGCAAATATCTGGTATAGATTGCTGGATATTAGCTTCTTGGTTTCTGAAAAATTGCTTTTTACTAAGGCATTAGCATAGTATTTGGTATCTATTATCAATTTCTTTCCCAGTCTTTCCAATTCTATGTCAGTTTCCATATGGGGAAGCAGATTATCCCTAGGAATTTCATCTAACTTCCATTTTACTATGGAGGATGTGGTTTTTATATCTTTAAGTTCGTATTTAAAAAAATTGAAAATAAATTTTTCATATAGTCTAGCCATGGCTTGATCTTTTATAAAAGTAGTAAAGCTAATTTTTCCCTTTTCTTCTGTTACTATAAGGCCAGTAGCATATAGCTGGCAAACATTCATTGCCAATCTGTATTTCTTATTATTTCTATTGTAATTGATGCGATTCCAGCAGACACTTTTTAAATCTATACTGCCTATGTTTAAAAAATTCATTAGAAGCCTTTTAAGCTTTATTTTGTATTTTTTTACTACTTCCTCACACTTTAGCAGGCTTTCCATGGTAGTTTTAATAATCTGATTCAACATAATGTTTTCCGAAAACTCACTGAAGTCACAGACTATTTGCTTCTTTATTAATGACTGCTTTTTAAGGCTACTGTTTAAATTAACCCTCCCTCTAACAACAGGTAAGCTTTCAGTACAGTCTACATATCCTCTTGCTATTCCACTTTTTATTAGTTTAGTTACTTCTCTGATTAATATGAAAGCTAGTAAATTATAGATATTTTCAAAGGCTTCTGTATCTAAAGGGGCTTCCTCTTCTGGCTTCAAAGTATTTTCCCAAGCATAACACAGCATATAATATATGTTTTTTATAGGAATCATATTACCACTCCAACAGTTCCCTTTTCCATTCCAGTACCCTGTCGTCATCATCAAACCAGTATTCTGACAACAAGGGCAGTATTTCGTATTGGATAATATTTTTGTAATCTTCTTCTGTTAAAGTAGCTTTATCTATACAAAAATAGCTATGGCCTATACGGAAACCCCATCCAAGGGCCGAATCGTTACATATAGTTTCATTGAGGCTAATCATTTTTTCAATTATTATTCTAGAAAACTCTCCCCATTTACTTTCTAGATAAGCTCTAAAATGTAAATTATCAAAGGCTGGTTCTATGTTTATAAAACAAAATCTTCTTCTTAGTGCATAATCAAGCATTGCCAGGCTTCTGTCGGCTGTATTCATGGTACCAATTATATATAGGTTTTCTGGTATATAGAATTTATTTTCCGTATAGGTTAGAGGAATAGCATATTCACTTCCTCTTTTGTCGGCTTCTATTAGTAGCATAAGTTCTCCAAATATTTTACTTATATTTCCGCGATTTATTTCATCTATTATAAAGAAGTAGGGTTTATGAGGCTCGTTTAAGGCTCGTTTGCAAAACTTATAAAATATGCCGTATTTCAGTTTAAAACCTTCTTCTTCTGGCCTATATCCCATTATGAAGTCTTCATAGGTATAGCTTTGATGAAATTGGACCATTTCTATTCTTGAATCGTCCTTTTCTCCCATTATGGAATAGGCTAGCCTTTTAGCAATAAAGGTTTTACCAACTCCAGGAGGACCTTGGAGTATAACATTCTTTTTATACTTCACTAGACTGCTTATGGTATCATACTGACTTTCTTCCATGAAAACTTCTTCTAAAAAATCTTCTTTTGTATAAGCCTTATGGATTTCAACTTTTGTAGTAGGATTGTACTCCCTAATAATGTCCATTAATATTTCATATTCTTCCTTTGTAAGTTTAAAAAGGGTCCCTTGTGGATTGACTAAGAACTGCATACTCTTTAACTCTTCTAATGAGCTAAAATAGCTGTACTCTATAGGCTCTATTAAGTCTTCATCTTTAGTTATCCAGATTCTTTCACCATCATGCTCCTGAGAAATATGTCCAATTCCAACTATAGCTTTTACTGGGGAAAGTTCATATAATATGACCTTATCGCCTTTTTTGACACTTTCAAAGTGTTTGTATATCTTTTTCTTGTTACCCCTTTCACTTTTAGATGAGTAAGTAAAGACTTGTCCAATTGTAACATCACTAAAACTCCATATTTTAGGGTCAGCAGTAAGCCACCAGTAATTTATAGGTTCGCTTATATTTACTTCTTCCTCTTCATCTTCAAGATAGAAATATTTTTCCTTAATAGCCTCTTTTAATTCAGGTCTAAGTATCCAACTAAAGGTTCCATCATCTCTGTAACGACCTAGAAAAGGTATATGCCACCAACTTTCTTTACCATTTCTTCGTCTAGGTACATTGCAATTTGTATAACGGTGAATCCTTTTTGATAAATTAACTACTTTAAAATTATATGATGATGGATGTTTATTTTCTAATTCTGCTAATTCAGAAGCCGTTGCTTGGCCAGATCGGAAGAGCGTCGTGTAGGGAAAGAGTGTAGATCTCGGTGGTCGC
>CALBUB010000141.1 GCA_937967955.1 uncultured Bacillota bacterium
GGTGTCGTCTTCATCATACTTGGGGTTAAATCTATTATTTTCATCGAAAACGGAAATACACCTTTTTAGTTCAATTCCTACAAGCTTGCCATTTTCAGTTAGTATTCTTTTGGGGCCCCAGCCATTATTAATTACTATATCTTCTGATAGGGCCTCTTCTATTTCCTCTTCCAGGGCAGGCATTTCTTCCCTGCTTTCCAAGCAGTACATTTGTACACTTGCTGCACCAGTCCTTGTAGCTGTTCTTGCCACGTCTATTGCCACATTACCTCCTCCTATTACAAGAACCTCTCCTTCTATGCCTGGGTCTTTCCCTAAATTTACATCTCTTAAAAAGTCTACACCAGAAATAACTCCTGCTGTCTCTTCTCCTTCAACTCCAAGCTTTCTACCAGCTTGGGCACCAATGGCAAGATAGAAGGCCTCGTAACCCTCTTTTCTTAATTGGTCTAAAGTTACATCTTTTCCTACCTCTATGCCTGTCTTAAATTCTACACCCAATTTCCTTATTATATCTATTTCTGCCTCCACTACATCCTTTTCTAGCCTAAAGGAAGGGATTCCTAATGTCAGCATTCCCCCTACTACTTCTTCCTTTTCAAATACCGTTACCCTATAGCCTTCAAGGGCTAAATAATAGGCACAGGATAGGCCTGATGGCCCAGCACCTATTACTGCAATCTTTTTATCATAATTATTCTTCTTTGTTGGTATAAAGCGTATATCTGCCTTTAGATCCTGTTCTGCGATGAATTTTTTGATATCATCAATGGCTACTGGTTCATCTACATTCCCTCTAGTACACTCGGATTCGCAATATCTAGGGCATATTCTTCCACATACTGCTGGGAAGGGATTTTCCTTTTTGATTAATTCTAAGGCCTCAGTGTACCTTCCCTGAGCAGCCAGTTTAATGTAGCCTTGTACTGGTATGTGGGCGGGACACTGGGTAATACAAGGACTAGTTCCCGATTCCAACACATTCTCCCTATTGGTACGGTAGTCTGGATTCCACTTATCTGGTCCCCATTCTGAATTTGATGGTAAATCTATTCTTTCCTCTATAATTTGAGCTTCTTCACACAGCTTTTGCCCTAATTTAAGAGCGTTGGTGGGGCAGTTCTTAACACACTGGCCACAGGCAACGCATTTTTCTGGGTCTATACTGGATACATAGTTGGAGCGGATCATGTCGTTGTTTAAGAACATGGTAGCAGTCCTTAATGAAAAGCAACTGCAATAGCAGCAATTACAAATTGCATGGGTTTTGCCTAGGCCGTCTACATTGGGTATTTGATGCATCAGGCCATTTTCTTCAGCCTTCTTTATTATTTCAAAGGCTTCTTCCCTGCTAATCTGCCTTCCCCTGCCAGTTCTTATGTAGTATTCAGCCGCATGGCCTAATTGGATACACATGTCTTCTTTCAAATGGCCGCAGCCTTCCCCCATTACTTCCCTGGCTGTACGGCAGGCACAGTCTGAAACTGAAAATATTTCATGTTCATTTAGGTATTTGGAAATTTCCTCATAGGATGCCCTTCTGGTTTCGCCATCAATGGCCTTTTCTATAGGGATAACCCTCATCAGTCCCTTACCTACTGGGATGTTCCCTGCTGTCATTGGCCCCCTGATTCTTCCATAGGCTTCAAAGGCTTCAGCAATCTGGGGATACTTTTTTACATTTTCCTTGTTGTTGACCATCATCTCCATAACTCCAGGTACCCAGGTATCCAGCCAATATTTATCTACCCCATCTATTTTATTTACAAAGCAAACCCCTGCCATGGCCAAATCCCATAAAAGCTTTTCCGTCTCTTCTAGGGATTTGCCACACTCTTTGGCCACCTCTTCAGCAGATTTGGGTTTTCTAAACTCTAAACACAGGCCTACTTCTGCCATTTCATCTGTAACAACCGGTTCTAATATCATATATTCTGGATCAGTAGGCTTATAAGCCGATTTGGAACCAGGCTTTTTCATGCCTATATGATTAGCCAGTTCTAAAACCTTCTCCTTAACCATACATTGCCCCCCTTAAGTTTAGTTTTCTTCCTTCCATCTTTTAATCTCAGTACGCAACCAATCTGCCCATTCATCTATTCCTTCTCCAGTTTTAGCTGATATTGGAATGATCTTTACGTTTGGATTCAGTTTTTTAACCCGCTCTTTTAATTTTTCTATATCAAAATCAAAGTAGTCTAAGGTGTCAATCTTGTTAATCAATAGCACATCAACCTTAGAAAACATTAGGGGATATTTTAATGGCTTGTCATCACCTTCTGGTACACTTAAAATCATGGCATTTTTACAAGCACCAGTATCGAATTCTGCTGGACATACTAAGTTTCCTACATTTTCTAATATTACAAAGTCTATATCCTTTATTCCCAACTCCTCTATACCCTGCCTGGTCATTTCTGCATCTAGATGGCACATGCCCCCAGTGTGAAGCTGCACCACCCTTGTCCCAGTCTTAAACACTGCCTGGGCATCCACATCTGAATCGATATCTGCTTCTAGGACTCCAATTTTCATCTCATCTCCTAAGGCTTCAATGGTCCTAAGGACAGTAGAGGTTTTTCCCGAGCCTGGAGAAGACATTAAATTTAATAAGAAGGTCTTATTCTTTTTAAGCTCCTCCCTTAATAGGTCGGCCCTTTTATTATTGTCCTCAAATACGCTTTCCTTAATTTCGATAACCTTAAATTCCCTCACCATATGACCACCCTTCTTTAAATTTTTCTTTTATAGCTAGGCCTTAAATAAACTACCAGCCCCTAGAGTATTCCATATAACAGTCAAGGCAGACCTTCTTTCCCTCTTGCAGGCGTATCTTGTTTTCAGCAGCCCCTTCATTACATACTTGACAGACCACAGTCTGAAATCTTCTTGCCTTTTCTGGAATGATTGCATTAACCCATTCCATCTTAAATAATTCCTCCTTAGGGCCAGTTAATATATATTGCTGCCTTTCACTTCTTTCCATCTGCCTATTATCACCTTTTAGTAATAACCTTAAGGCCTTTCCATCCTTTCTATTAATAAATGTAAAGGCCATCTTGCCAGTATTTTTTAAAATCAAGTTCCCTTTACCTAGGGTGCAGCCTGTTATTACTTGAATAGCATCTACCCCACAGGCATCATTTTCAGTTATACATACTATCTCTTCATCTTGGGAAAAGCTTACCTCCATCTTTTCCTTTGCTATTAAGGCAGCCCTAAATCCTATGGCTAGGCCCGGGCATTCATGTCCATGAAATTTTACACATTCATACCAAAGTTCATCATTCAACTTGCTTCCCCCTAACATAAATTTACTAATACTAAGCATTTGTTATTCTTTTGTCAACTAAATTGTATTTAATTCAAAAATTTCTGTCAAACTTTGTTAGGCTTGTAATTTCAAGGCTTAGACACTTTTTATTTCATGTTTCCTTTACAGTTTAAGAAAAATTATCCTTCAATTAATTAGGGCTTTAATAGTATTTGGTATTTTTTGTGTCAACTAAACTTCAATGTAAAATTTAAATTGCCCCTACTAAAGCAAGTTAGTAGGGGTAGGCCATTAATATGTAGCCTTAACATCTAGGATAGAGGGTTCTCCCAGTTCTTTGACCTTCTTGTGGCCAGGCAAATCTACATATAATTCGCCTAGATATGGATTTCTCTTAGTGCTTCTAACCTTATAAAGCATGTATACCAATACAGCTATATTGGCTATTAGGGCTATAAAGCTTACTGCAAAATAGATTCTTGGATTGTAGGTAGACATTACCATATACTTTCCTTGGTCCTGGAAATTTGGGAAGGTTTGAGCAAACATACACCAAATGGCTAGTGTATGGGCTCTATGTTGTAGCCATGCCCCTTTTCCCACTGTAAAAGCACATATGGTTGGTGCTAAAAGCAAGGCTAAACCACAATACCAGGAATGGCCGGGCAAGCAATTATAGGTATAAGCAAAATTCCATAGATCGTAAGCTACTATCCAAAACCACATCATATCAGGCCAGAGCATGTCTCTACTTTTATCTTTTTCCGTTTCCTTCCTTATGACGATTCCAAACCAGCCTGTAATGGTTATAATATTTAATATACCAGCCAGGGCATTCATATAATTCCAGGAGCCGCTCATCATGATTTGGCCTTCAAATAACTCCTTATTAAGCCCAAGCCTACCAATCTGGATATCACGAATTACAGCTTCTAAAATGTTTATAGCTAAGATTAGTGGTGGAAAGGCTAAGGCCAGCTTCTTATCCCTAAGCCGCCATATAATCTCCCCAGTAACTTTATCCCTCTTTTCATAGTGCCTTATTAGCCAAAATCCTATACAGCCTGCAATAGCTGAGTATACCTTGGCTATGTGGAACCAGTCGGTATAGGTTTTATCTTTTAATACCGTAAACCACAGAAGGGATAAAACAGCTGGTAGGATTATAAAACTAATAAAGGCCCCCATTTTAGACCTTCTTGAGAATTCATTGAATAGAAAAAGCATAGCCAAGACCACAAACCACATTCCCCAGGCTGAAAGTAGGCTTGCCCCTTCTTGATAATTGAATGTAAACATAAACAATCCCCCTCTTTCATATAAGTTAATCATAATTTAGCTTGGATTGGACTGAAAACAAAAGCGTTTGTTGTTATTTTATCAAATAAGATTGTAACCAATGGATTGTTAACTGTCAAAATTATAGAAGTCTGATAAATTCAATTTTAGGGAGATTTTATTTTAAGTAGTGTTTACATATATTTTTTGCTAGGCTTGATTTTAACAGCATTTAATGAAACAATCTATAAAGTTTACTCCAATGTAAAATATTTGATTATTTATTAAGCTTTTCTGCCAATTAGAAAAAACCCCCTTATATTAGGAGGTTTAAAAGTAGCTGTCCAATAGATATTCTGAATATTGGATGCTGTTTTCTATAGATAGCATGCTCATAATTTCACCAGCTAAATATAGATTATTTTTACCCTGGATGGAATCCAGCTTATCATAGAATCCCTGCTCTAAAATGTGGCTATCTACATAGGGGCAGTGCTTCCACTCTTTAGCCTGATACAATCTTGGGTTTTTGATGCCTAATCTAGCTAGGTCTTCTTTTATATATTCCAAGGGAGTTTTATTGGAGGTCTTTGGAGGCTCATAGCTATAAAGAATTACCATCCCCTCTATATCAGAAATATTCCACCTAGAATCCCATATCATGATGTGGCCTCGCCTATCAGGGGATAGGTTGTCCAATACACAGCCACATCCTTTGGGAAGATTGTCAACAATAAAGGCATAAACATTAAAGTTCTGGTACTTAATACTCCTGAGGTAGCCTTTGGTTTCCTCATCCCATAAGTCTAAATCTGAAAATTGCTCTAATGGGGCTGTGATTATAACCTTATCGAATTCTAATTTTTCATAGGGGGTTTCTAGCCATAGAGTAGCTTGAGCAGACAAGCTTATATCTATTACTTCCTGGCCCAGCCTAACATCCCTTATTTTCCTTGCTAAACTTTCTGCCAATACAGCAACCCCTCTTTCCCAGGTGTAAAACTGGGGAATGTTCATAAAGCACATCAGGTGATTATAATTCATTATTCTCAATACATAAAGGGCAGGCACCTCATCTATATTTCCTAATCCAAACATGGTAAAATAGTGGACATAAACGGTTTTCAAAACTTTGAAATTATGCATATCGCACCATTTTGAGAAGGGTAACATAAGGCTTTCTTCTACATTCCTTATGTTAGGCCTTTTTAAAGATTCATATGTATCTAAAACTTTGGGCAAGCGATTAAGCTCCTCTATAAATCCCCTTATATCCTCCTTGGGTATGGGCATTATCTTTTCCCCATCGGCATTATAATTGTTGCGGGATAATTTAGGGCCATCCGCCTTAATGTTAAGTCTATCCATCAAGGCAATAAGTTTTTTATAAGTAGGTAGGCCAAATATGGCCCCTAATTCATAGGACTTATCATCATACCAGATGGTATATAATTTCCCTCCCAGGCGGACATCCTTTTCGAAGAGGGTTACCTTTTCATATCCTTTCCGCTGAAGGCCTTCAGCCAATACCAAGCCAGAAAGGCCTCCTCCTATTACAGCTATTCTACAATTCTTCTTACTCATATTCTACACCCCTTCGCGGAGAGTTTATTAAGGCTAACAGCCAAAGGGGTAGGGTATCCAAATCTGTCCCATTTTCTATTGCCCTTTCAAGAACTGCTTCAGCTGGTGTTTTACCTGCATTGGGGCCTTGGGAAATAATATTTGTAAAATTGTACTCCCTTATAAAGCTAGTCATCCTATTTTCAATCTTTATAAAGGAATCCAGCTTTTCCTTTATAAGGATCTTATTATAAAATTCTTTTACTAGATACTCATTAAATTCCATAATGTCCTCAAATATATCCGTTTCTTCAGGGGATAGGAATAGATGATTTATATTGTAGCCTTCAATAATCTCCTTGTACTTATCCCCTTTGACAAAAAAGGGTAAAAATTCCCTATCCCTTTCAGTAACCAAATTCTCTATAGTCAAATTGAAGGTATCTAGTAGATATATTAATTTAACCTCAAAATAATGCCAGATGTCTATATCCTGCTTTCTATTATATAATTTTACT
>CALBUB010000142.1 GCA_937967955.1 uncultured Bacillota bacterium
TGAATTTTTTATACAAGCATGTATTAAATAGTCAAATATGGCAATACTAACTAATGGAGGTGGGGGAATTGAGAAAAAGACTGGCTAAACTAATAGAAAAAGATGGCTTCTATTTTATTTTATTCCTTTGTGTATGTATAGTAGCAGTTACAGCAGTCATTATTTCTAAGGGAAAACTGAATAAGGAGGAAGATATAGCGGAAAATAAAGAAGATGAACTGATTATATTGGATAATGAGCTTAACTCAGAAGAGACCCTTGAAATAGCTAAATTAGAAGAAGAGAAGGAAAGTACTGGCAATGAAGAGGAAGAAGGTGGAGAAGAACAGGAAGAGGTTCTAGAAGAAGAGACTACAGCCCAGCAAGTAAAAAAAGAAACTACTCCACAGGATGCTACAGCTCAAGAGACAATGGCAATTTCAAATCCAGAAAGTTCCTCTAAGATGATTGCCCCTGTAAACGGAACTATAGGAACAAAGTATACAGAAGATAATCTCATTTATTCAGAAACCTTAGAAGAATGGACAGCCCACAATGGCATAGACATAATGGCTGCTGAAGGTACTAAAGTAGTAGCTGCCCTAGGAGGTACAGTACAGGAAGTATATGATGACCCCCTATGGGGAAAAGTAGTCATTATAGACCATGGAAACAACCTTTTAACAAAATACGCCAATCTGTCGGAAGAAGTATTAGTCCAAGAAGGAGTTAGTGTAAACCAGGGAGATGCCATTGGTCAAGTTGGCACAACTGCCAAAATTGAGATGAAAATGGAGCCCCATGTTCATTTTGAAGTAATAGAAGCTGGAGTAAGTGTAAATCCAAGCAAATACTTACCAGCTTTCTAGTCTTAAAGTAATATATTTGTTCTAATAGTAGTAAAAATCGCATAAATATTAAGAAAGACTGTAACCCAATAAAGTCCAAAGGGGGTAGACCTAGTTGAAAGATTATATAGAAGAGCGAGCATTAGAGATTGCAAAATACATAATAAGCGAAAAAGCTACTGTCAGGCAAGCAGCGGGTGTTTTTGGAGTGAGCAAAAGCACAGTCCACAAGGATGTTACTGAACGTCTCCCCAAGATAAACCCTCTTATTGCTGCCATGGTAAAGCAGGTATTAGAAAAGAACAAGGCTGAAAGACATATTAGAGGGGGAAAAGCAACTAAGTTAAAATATAAGGCGATAAATGATTAAAGGTCCAAAGAAGGTTCTACCTTCTTTTGGACCTTTTTAATTGGTGGAGTTTCTATAGTTACCTAGCTGAAATCCTAGCATATTGCAAAGACCGAGCCTCCGTCTACAAGATTTGAGAAGTATCACGGCTTGCAAAACCGATTTGGGTATTCGCTTACGCTTTGAGACGCAAATCTTATGGTTTTGCTTCGCCGGATACTTCAAGCAAATCTTTCCGAAGTCGGCTCTTGTCTTTGCTAATATGCTTACACTGTAGCTAGGAGAATATCATAATATATAAAGCCGTAAGCCTAATTTATGCTTTCCCCTATATTCAATAATATTCCTCCATTAGCTTAATATACAATTGAATAAAAATTTTGTCTTTTATGCTGTGTTCTTGTAAGGAATTATATGGTATAATGTATAATTGTATAGAAGTAGTTAAGGGGGCGAGTTTGATTGGGCTTTTTAAGCGGCTTTAGGACTGATGTAGGTATAGATTTGGGTACAGCAAGTGTACTGGTATACATAAAGGGAAAAGGAATAGTCATGAATGAACCTTCAGTAGTTGCCATTGATAAGAATACCAATAAGATATTAGCTGTGGGAGAAGAAGCCAAGAAGATGCTTGGGAGAACCCCCGGCAATATAGTAGCCATAAGACCTCTTAAAGATGGCGTAATTTCTGATTTTGATATCACAGAGAAGATGATAAAATATTTTTTTAATAAAACCATAGGGAGAACCCTCTTTAAGCCCAGAACCATAATATGTGTTCCTAGTGGAATAACTGAGGTAGAAAAGAAGGCAGTCTTAGATGCTAGCAACAATGCAGGGGCTAGCAAGACTTATTTGATTGAGGAGACTATTGCAGCAGCCATTGGTGCTGGAATAGATATAACTCAACCTAATGGAACCATGATAGTAGATGTAGGTGGAGGAACTACTGATGTAGCTGTTATATCCTTAGGAGGAATAGTACTAAGCCAATCCATTAAGGTTGCTGGTGATGAATGTAATGAAGCTATAATAAGGTACATACGTAAAAAACACAATATGATGATAGGGGAAAGAACAGCAGAAGAGTTGAAGATAAATATAGGAACTGCCTATCCTATGAAAAAGGAAGAATATATGGAAGTAAGGGGAAGAAACTTGATGACAGGCCTTCCAAGGACCGTCAAGGTTTCATCCAGTGAAATGCTAGAAGCCTTAGAAGAGACTGTATCCCAAATTGCAGATACTGTTCACCAAGTCTTAGAAAGGACCCCTCCTGAATTGGCAGCAGACATTGGAGACCAGGGCATATATATGACTGGTGGAGGTTCCTTATTAAAAGGCTTATCTACCCTTATATCAAAAAGGACAGGCATCGATACATATGTAGTAGAAGATCCAATTGGGGCAGTAGCAACTGGTACTGGTAAAGCCTTAGACTGGATTAAGTATTTAGACTCATATTCTGTAGATTCAGATACCCTTAGAACAAATCACCCCTAAAGATATGGACAAAGAAGTCGATATATACTTTAGAAAGGCTTAGGAGGGAATATATAAGTGAACCGAGGATTGTATATTGGCGCTAGTGCCATGATTGCCAATCAGCATAGAATGGACATAATAGCTAATAATTTGGCCAATGTGAATACTAGCGGCTATAAGAAGGACCATGCTTTATTGGAATCTTTTCCTGAAAAATTGTTATATAAGATTAATGCTAGAGTAAGAAGGCAAACACAACCAAATGAATTTACTTTCCAACAGGATGGACAAACCTATACTGCTAGGACTAATAATGGCTATTTTGTTGTTAGAAGCCCCTTTGGACTAAGCTATGTAAAGGAGATTAGGTTTACTATAGATGATGAAGGCTATTTAAGGACTTTCTACAGGGATGGTACTGAGGAGTTAAAAACTGACAATGAAAGCTATATAGCCAACAGGCAAGGGGAACCCCTACAGGAAGTAGGAGATTTAGAACAGCTTCTACAGCAAAACATATACTATCCCCCTTCCAATGTAATTGGCACTATGAGTGCAGGAGTAAACTTCCAAAAGATGATTATAGATTTTACTCCAGGAGAATTGATGGAAACAGGAGGAAAATTTGACCTAGCCTTAACTCAATCAGGCTTCTTTAGGGTAGCAGATGAAGAAGGGAATATATATTATACAAGGGATGGTTCTTTTACAATCAATGAAGAAGGAGCTTTAGTTACAAAAACAGGAGAATACGTACAAGGTGTTGATGGAATTATCTACATAATGGGAGAAGAAGTGGAAATTACAAGGAATGGAACAGTTATAGTAGACGGCAATGTGGTTGGTAGACTAGATATAGTAGATTTAGAGAATAGGGAATTCTTAAGAAAAGTAGGCCACAATCTGTTCCAAATGGCAGAAGATATAGATGCAGAAGAGCTTCCCTATGAAGGAGAAGTTCTCCAAGGCTATTTAGAAGGTTCCAATGTAAATCCAATAAATGAGATGGTAGAAATGATAACCCTCTTAAGGGAGTTTGAAGCAGCCCAGAAAATTATAAGAGTACAAGATGAAATGATGGAGAAAGCTTCAAACGAAATAGGAAGGGTATAGGAGGTTAAGCATATGAGAGCATTGTGGACTGCTGCAACAGGTATGAAAGCCCAGCAGTTAAATATTGATATTATTGCTAACAACTTATCCAATGTAAATACTACTGGCTATAAGGCTCAGAGATTAGAGTTTAAGGACTTGTTTTATACCACATTAAGAAGGAATAATCGCTACGATGAAGAAGGCAGCCCTGCAAACCTAGAAGTAGGCCACGGAGTTATGCCTATTGCTACCAGCAGAAACTTCATGAATGGCAGCCTAATAGAGACTGAAGGTACCTTCGATTTAGCCATTGATGGAAGGGGCTTCTTCTCAGTACAACTGCCTAATGGAGATATGAGGTATACTAGAGATGGTAGCTTTAAGTTGAGTGCTGAAGCTGGAGGAAATAGGCTGGTTACATCTGAAGGCTACATAGTTTTAGATGAAAACAATAATGACATATTCATCCCAGATGGTATTACCGATATCATTGTAGATGAGTATGGAAACATAACTGGAGTAAATGAAAATGGAAATACAGTCAATATAGCTAGAATAAAGCTTGTCAACTTTAGAAACCCCAATGGCCTTCGTTCTACAGGTTCTAACCTTTATATGGCCACTGAAGCTTCTGGAGAGGAAATACCTTTAACTCCAGAAAATATGGACAGCAGAATAATACAAGGCTATCTAGAGGCTTCTAATGTACAAGTAGTAGAAGAAATGGTTAGGATGATAACTGCCCAGAGAGCCTATGAAATAACTTCTAAAGCAATTCAAACTTCTGATGATATGATGCAGATTGTTAGCAATCTTAAGAGATAATAATGGGGTGGTTGTGTGGATATAAGCTTGTTTGGAATCAATACAGACCCAGCCCTTTTAGAAAAGCAAATAGAATTGGCTAAGAAAAAGGAAGACGATGAAGCCTTAAAAAAGGTATGTAAGGAATTTGAGGCCATATTTTTAAGCAAGATGTTTAAGGAAATGAAAAAAGCAGTGCCAGAGGGGGGCTTAATTGAAAAATCCTTAGGTAGGGAAATATTTGAGGAAATGTATATAGATGAACTAAGTAAGGAGCTTACTGAAAACAACAGCCTAGGTATTGGAAAGATGTTATACGAACAGTTTAAAAAAGGCTATGTAAGTTGGTAAATAGGCTTATAAAAACTCCTTTTGCTGTTAATATTTATAACAAACAGCAAAAGGAGTGATTTTATGTTAAAAAGAAGGATTATATATTTACTCTTTGCAATTATAACTACCATATTAACTGTAATATTTATGATTAATTATTAATTATAGAGCTATTGGCAACTGCCAATAGCTTTTTGTATTACTGGCTTTCCTTTTCAAGCACCTTCCCAATAACAAAAGACCAAACACTTGTTTTAACTGGCAAGGGTATGGTAAAATTAAACTTTAAAGCGATATAAAGTAATATAGGGTGTGCTATAATCTATAATAAATGAGGTGACCAATATGAAAGTAAATCCTCTTGCTGCCCCTGTGCTTAAATGGGCAGGGGGAAAAAGGCAGCTGTTAAAAGAAATAACAAAACATATACCAGAGGACTTTTCTACTTATTATGAACCCTTTTTAGGTGGTGGAGCAGTCTTATTCCAACTACAACCTAGTAGGGCTGTAATAAATGATATTAATGAAGAATTGATGAATGTATATATGGTAATCCGAGACCAGGTGGAAGAGCTTATTGAAGAATTGAAAAAGCATAAGGAAAGAAATAATAAAGAATATTACTATAAAATAAGGGAATTAGATAGGGATGCAGAAAAATACAGGCAATTAAGTAATATGCAAAAAGCTGCAAGAACCATTTATTTAAATAAAACCTGCTATAATGGACTGTTTCGTGTAAATTCCAAAGGTCAGTTTAATGTTCCCTATGGAAGATATAAAAAGCCAGACATTGTAAATGAAACTACCCTAAGGGCAGTAAGCGACTATTTAAATAAAGCTGATATAACTATTATGTGTGGAGATTTTGAAGAAGCAGTTAAAGAGGCTGAAGAAGGTAGTTTTGTATATTTTGACCCGCCCTATGATCCTATTAGTACTACCAGCAATTTTACAGCCTATAGTGCAGAGAGTTTTAACAGAGAAGAACAAATAAGGCTTAAGAGGCTGTGCGACAAACTAAATGAAAAAGGTGTAAAATTCCTACTATCCAATTCAGCTACCGACTTTATATTAGACCTATATAAAGATTACCATATAGAAATAGTTCAAGCTAATAGGTCAATCAATTCAAAGGGCAATAGAAGGGGAAAAATAGATGAAGTGCTGGTAAAAAATTATGGCTAAAACCCACAAAAAACAAATTGTCGTCGGCCTAAAACTAGGCCGACGACATTTACTTATATATTAAGCGAAAGAACTGCTGTTGATTAAGGGGGAGTACTAACATAAAAAAAGAAAAAAGAAGAATTGGTTCAACAATTCTTCTTTTTTTCAATGGTCGGGGTGAGAGGATTCGAACCTCCGACCTCATGGTCCCAAACCACGCGCGCTGCCAAACTGCGCCACACCCCGAAGTTTTTTTCTCTCTTTCCTGCTACCTATTATAGTATATACTAGAATCTATATAATTGCAATACATAAAAACAAATTATTTTCGCTTATTTTAGTCAATTATCGTCAAATATCCACTTTATTCTAAAGAATGCTAACTAAAACAAACTTTTTTATAAAAAATCTATTATTTATATTATTATTTATATTAACCTATTGAAAAACTAGTAGAAACATTGACGAGCCCCTTTTGTTATGCTAAAATAGAGTCAAATTGAATAAAAATCTTGATGCCTTATCAAGAGTGGTGGAGGGAATGGGCCCTGTGAAACCCGGCAACCTGT
>CALBUB010000143.1 GCA_937967955.1 uncultured Bacillota bacterium
TAAACCTGGTTTATTCCAATTTGAAATAGGGGTTCAGTCTACTAACGAAAAGACTATAGAAGCTATAGGCAGAACTACAGATTTTGAAAAGTTAAAGGAAGTTTGTAGGGAAATAAAAAGTTATAGAAATATACATCAGCACTTGGATTTAATAGCAGGCCTACCCTATGAAGACTATAAAAGTTTTAAAAAGTCTTTCAATGATGTATACGAAATAGGGCCAGAGAAGATTCAGTTAGGCTTTTTAAAACTTTTAAAGGGTTCAGGCTTAAGAAGACATAAGGAAAAGTATGGCTTTAAATTTTTGGATATTCCCCCTTATGAAGTTATAGAAACTAATCATATAAAATACGAAGAAATGTTAAGGTTAAAGGGAATAGAGGATTTAGTAGAAAAGTATTACAATGAGGAGTACTTTAAAAATACTATTAGTTATTTAGTTGAAAATATGTATAATACCGCCTTTGATTTCTTTGAAGATTTACTTGAATTTTGGGAATATAAAGGATATCATAGAATATCTCATAGTAGAAATAGTTTATATGAAATTCTTTGGGAATTTTGTAATCATAAAGGCCTAGAAGAATTAGATTTAATTAATGAAATAATCAAATACGACTATCTATTTAATAACCATAATCCTAATGTGCCTAGATTCATATCTAGAACTGATGTGGATTTCCTTCAGGCTAATAAACATGATATATTAAAAGATAGAGCCTTATTAGAAGAAATATTACCAAACTACAAGGATACACCTACTAAAAAATTGATAAAGAGGGTACACATTGAAAGTTTCAAAATAGATGTATTAAAGCTAATAGAAAATGATTATAATCTTGATAATAGTATATTTAATAAAAGATATATTTTGTTTGAATATAAAAAGCGCCTATTTAATAGGTGTACTCCTTATGATATAACAAAATACCTTAAGGAGAGTGGGTTTATTGAAGTTAATTGAGGATATATTATTGGTTCAAAAATATTCATTAAAAAATGCCTGCCAAAGCTTCATTAAAAACTGGCCAATAGTGTTTACTGGTTTAGTGTACATGACATTAAATATAATAGCTATAATTGTCATTAACACATTGTTTAGGGGGGTATTATCCCTATTAGCAGGAATACTTTTTGCAATTATAAGCAGCAGTTTAATATCTAACTATCTGTATCTACTATCTAATATTATGACGACTAATAGGATAACCTTCCAAAACTTTAAAGATGGTTTTACTCAATATATATGGAAAATATACGGTATATTTTTTATGATATGGCTGGCAAGCTATTTATTATCAGCAATTTCTGGCCTTTTAGGTGGCCAGCTAAATTATCTTATAACTATTTTTAGGCTTTTAGCTTTAGTATTGTTGAATCCTTTGCCAGAAACTATATACCAGAAGTATTATAATCCTCAAGAAAGCATAGTATATGCCTTTGGATTTATTAAGGAAAATTGGTTAAATTGGTTTCTACCCAATATTGTATTTTCTGTAGTATTATATCTATTAACTGGTACAATCTTTACAAATTTATTTACTATATATATAGACTTTTCTGCAGACATTACTCTAGAGGGTATAGGCCGTTATATAATTGGACAGTCTATATTTTCGTTCATGATGATATATAGAGGCTATTTATTCCAATTGTTAAGTACAAGTACTCGTAGAAAGAGAATGTTTATGAAAAATTTATATGAATAAGGTGATAATATGCATACAGTAGATGAGTATTTTTTGAAAAAAACTGATAAGGTATCTTTTGTAGAATTAAAAAAAGGAGCAAGCTTTAGGATTAAAGACTGCTTAGTTGGTGATGATATTCCCTTGCCAATTGTCACAGAAACTTTGATTACTGAAATAAAAGAAGGGGACATAACGGAAGAGCTACAAGTAGCCCATATAATAGAGGGCATCATATATATATTAGGCCTTGATTGTAATTTTAAATATAATGAGCAGTATAAGGAAATATTATATAACTTCAACCAAAACATAGAAGATTATATTTTGTATAGGGGATTATTATTTTATGAAGAAGAGCAATACGATGAAAGTGCCATTTTTTTTAGAGCATTAATAAACATAAATGGTAACAATGTACAAGGCCTATTTAATTATGGCCTTACATTAGAACAAATAGCTAATAAGTATATAGATTTAGGACAAGAAAACAAGGGAAAAGAATTTTTAGCCGAAGCAACTAGGCAGTTTGAAAAAATATTAGATATAGATGAAAAATATCCTTTAGCCTATTATAAGTTAGGCTACCATTATAGATATAATGGGCAATATCAAAAAGCAAAGCTAATATGGGAAAAGTACATTACCCTTGATACAGATGAGTTAAGGGTTCAGGAAATAAGGGAACAATTAGATATGATTACAGACCAAGTAGATTATGAAGAAGGTATAAATTATCTATCAAGGGGAGATTATGAAAAAGCTTTAGCTAAGCTATCTCTGCTAGCATCCAAACATAAAAAAGCCTGGAGTCTTCATTATATGGCTGGAGTTGCATGTAAAGGCTTGGGAGAATATGAGGAAGCAGTTGAATACTTTTGCGAAGCTATCAACTTAGGTGGTAACGAGCCAGACTTATACAATGAATTAGGTATATGTTTGTTTACTATAGGAAATGTAAGAGAAGCCATAGACATATTCTCTAAGGGGATAGAAGAGTACCCTGCTGATTATAAGCTAATATTCAATAGAGGGCTTATGTATTTACAATTAGGCTATATAGAAGATGCCAAAAAAGATATTAGTACTGCTTATAAGCTAAATTCAGAAGATCCTTCTATAAAAGATATGGTTAGCAAAATTAAGGGTATATAATTATAAAGCACATTACAAATAAAGATAAAACGCAAAGAAAAAAAGGGATATTTCTAGTAATAAGATGTTTTTTCATAAAAATATAAAGAAATGACCGTATTTGGCAGTTGAATCAACCTATTAAATATGTTAATCTATTTACTGTCGTTGAAAAACGGCAAAATAAACAAAAGAAAAGTTAGGAACAAAAAAGTTTTAAAAAGTTCTTGACAGAGATTCAAAAATATGTTATTCTAAATAAGCAACACCGATGAACCATGAAAACTAAACAGTGTGAGTACTTTGAGTT
>CALBUB010000144.1 GCA_937967955.1 uncultured Bacillota bacterium
TATCTCTTTGAGAATTGTGGAGCTCTTCTGGCTTTTTTCAAACCGTATTTCTTTCTTTCCTTCATCCTTGCATCTCTAGTCAATAGGCCAGCTTTTCTTAATATAGGCTTAAATTCTTCATTAATTTCAACTAAAGCTCTTGCAATACCATGTCTTATAGCTCCTGCTTGACCAGTAAAGCCGCCACCTTGTACATTTACTAATACATCATATTTTCCTAATGTATCAGTAAGCACTAATGGCTCTCTAACTATAACTTTCAATGTATCAAAATCAAAGTAATCATCTATATCTCTTTTATTGATTAATATTTTTCCGCTTCCGGGAACTAATCTTACCCTTGCCACTGAGGTTTTTCTTCTTCCTGTTGCCATATACTGTACAGTAGCCACTTACAGTCCTCCTTTCTGACCAATTAAATTTCATATACTTCTGGCTTTTGAGCTTCATGTTTATGTTCAGGCCCTCTGTAAACCTTTAACTTCTTAAACATTTTTCTTCCTAATCTATTCTTTGGTAACATACCTCTTACAGCTAGCTCAATAACCTTTTCTGGACTCTTTTGCATCATTTCTCTATATGTTACAGATCTTAGTCCACCTGGATAGCCAGTGTGATAGTTGTAACATTTTTGATCTAGTTTCTTACCTGTTAATTGGACTTTTTCAGCATTGATTACTATTACAAAGTCTCCAGTATCTACATGAGGTGTATATATAGGCTTATGCTTTCCACTTAATATCTTAGCAATTTCTGAAGCTAATCTACCTAATACTTTGCCTTCTGCATCTATAACATACCACTTTCTTTCTACTTCGTTTGGTTTAGCAATATAACTCTTCACCTTTTTCCCTCCTTATTACAACGTTTCTTGACACAATAGGATTTATTTTTTACTCTACTTTTTGTATTTTCTAATAATAAAGATTCCGGGGCTTTTTAAACACTCTTAATTATTCTAATACATGGAATTTTCAATGTCAATACGTTTTTTAGTAATAAACTTCAACTAGATATAAGCCTTTTGCTGGTGCAGTATGTCCTGCCTTTTGCCTGTTTTTTGACTCTATTATACTTGCTATAGAATGGGGGCTTAATTTACCACTTCCTACCTCTACCAGGGTACCTACTATTATTCTTACCATATTGTATAGAAAGCCATTACCCTTTATGGAAATATATATTAATTCCCCATCCTTTTTTAAGTCTATATCATATATAGTCCTGACAGTATTTTTTACACTACTATTTGAGGCCATAAAAGCTGAAAAATCATGGGTTCCTTTGAAATATTCGGCTGCTATTTTCATTTTTTCATAGTCCAACCCATAAGGTATATGGTAGGAATAATTTCTGTATAGAGGATTTAAAATCTCTCTATTGAATATAATATATGCATACTTTTTCCCTAAAGCATCATATCTGGAGTGGAAAGACTTATCCACCAGTTGTGATTCTATTATCTTTATGTCACTAGGTAGTTTGCTATTTAAAGCATATTTAAATCTATCGGCAGGAATACTAGAAGTAGTCATAAAGTTGGCAACTTGACCTTGGGCATGGACCCCTTTATCAGTTCTACCTGCTCCAATTAAATTTACTCTTTCACCAGTTACTTTAAAAATAGCCTTTTCAATTTCCTCTTGGATGCTAGGGCCATTTTTTTGCTTCTGCCAACCACAATAATTTGTTCCATCATATTGGATAGTAAGCTTTATATTCTTCATTGGACTACCTCTTATATATATCTTGTAAATACTATAAAACCAAAGAATATTATTGATAAAATCAAGACTATAAAGTCATTTCTTGTAAATTTCAATTCATTTAATCTAGTTCTATTATAGCCTCCTCTATAGCATCTAGCCTCCATAGCTATAGCCAATTCGTCCGCTCTTCTGAAAGCATTTATGAATAAAGGCACTAATAGGGGAACTAAGTTTTTAGCTCGTTTTATTATGTTTCCACTTTCAAAATCTGCCCCTCTAGCTGTTTGGGCTTTCATTATCTTATCCGTTTCCTCTAACAATGTAGGAATAAACCTTAAAGCTATAGTCATCATCATAGCTAATTCATGTACTGGAACATGGAATTTCCTTAAAGGAGACATAAGTTTTTCAATCCCATCTGTTAAAGATATGGGTGATGTAGTAAGGGTTAGCAGGGATGTTCCAGTAATCAAAAATATTAATCTTAAAGCCATAAATACCGCTTGTCTAATGCCTTCTTTAGTAACATTTAAAGGGCCTATAGTAAATAGGACTTCACCTTTAGTCATAAATACATTGATAATAAATGTAATCACAATTATAAAGGTAAGAGGCTTTAAACCTTTTAATACATATTTAAAAGGTATACTAGAAAGCTTAACTGTCAATAGGATAAAAGCTAAAATTAACAAGTATGGATAAAAGTCTTTTATAAAAAATAGAGATCCAATAAACATTGTAGCTATTAATATTTTAGTCCTAGGATCTAATCTGTGTACAACAGTATCTGCTGGAAAATATTGGCCTATTGTAATATCCCTAAACATTTTCTTTACTCCTTAAAAATCTTATTAATTCTATCTTAGCCTCTTCAACAGTTACTACTGTGTCATCCACTGGATGTCCTTTTTCTTTAAATTTCCTCATAAAATTTGTAACCTGAGGAATTCCCAAGCCTATCTGTTCAAGCTTTTCCACTTGCTTGAAAACCTCTTTAGTTGCTCCGTCCATTATAACTTTACCCCTATGCATAACTATAATTCTGTTCACCAGCTTTGCTATATCTTCCATACTGTGAGAAACTAGTACAATAGTAATGTTTTTCTCTTCATAGAGCTTTTTTATTCTACCCAATATCTCATCTCTACCTCTTGGGTCTAGTCCAGCAGTAGGCTCATCTAATACTAGAACCTTAGGCTCCATAGCTAGTACTCCTGCAATAGCAACCCTTCTTTTCTGGCCGCCACTTAATTCAAAAGGGGATCTGTCTTTTATTTTTTCAAAATCAAGGCCAACTGATTCTATAGCTGCTTTTACCCTAGAATAAATTTCCTCTTCACTAAGGCCTAAATTACTAGGGCCAAAGGCCACATCCTTATAAACTGTTTCTTCAAACAACTGGTGTTCTGGATATTGGAATACTAAGCCAACTTTTTGCCTAACTTTGAGCAAATTGTTGTCAGTAGCCTTGGTGTCTATCCCGTCTACTATTACTCTTCCAACTGTAGGCTTTATAAGGCCATTAAGGTGCTGGACCAAGGTAGATTTACCAGAACCTGTGTGACCAATTAAGCCAATAAAATCTTTTTCATTAATAGTAAGATTAATATTGTCTAAAGCCTTTTTTTCAAAAGGAGTATTGGAATTATAAATGTAGCTTACATTCTCCAACTTTATAATCATAGTGCATTCACCAATTCTTCTACAGTTAATATATCACAGGGCACATTAAAGCCTTCTTTTCTCAACTCGTATGCCAATTCAGTTACCTGAGGCACATCCAAACCAAGTTCTTTAACTTTATCCACTTGGCTAAATATTTCTCTTGGGGTACCTTCCATAACTATTTTCCCTTTTTCCATAATCAATAATCTATCTGCTTCTACTGCCTCTTCCATATAGTGGGTTATAAGGACTATTGTTTTCTTTTCTTCTCGGTTTAATTTTTTCAATGTATTGATTACCTCAATCCTACCTACAGGATCTAGCATAGCAGTAGGCTCATCCAGTATTATACACTCTGGTTTCATAGCCAATATTCCTGCTATTGCTACCCTCTGCTTCTGACCTCCTGAAAGCAAATGGGGAGCATGTTTTTTGTATTCAGTCATTTCAACTATTTCTAAGGCCTTGTCTACTCGCCTTCTAATTTCTTCAGGTGGTATTCCTAAATTTTCTGGACCAAATGCTACATCTTCTTCTACAATATTTGCTACTATTTGATTGTCGGGATTTTGGAAAACCATACCTGCTATCTCTCTAATCTTCCAAATATTTTCTTCTTCCTTTGTATTCATGCCATTAACGTATACATTACCCTCTGTTGGAAGTAAAAGCCCGTTGATAAGCTTTGCCAAGGTGGATTTTCCTGAACCATTATGGCCAAGTATTACTAGATACTCGCCCTTTTTAATAGACAGATTTATATTGTTAATAGCTACTAGTTGATTTTCTTCTCCACTAGTATTATATTTGTATGTTACATTTTCAAAGCGTATCATCTCATCTACCATAATACCGCCTACTTTTAGTTATTTCCAGTTATTTATCATTATAGCATAGCCATATACATAACTCAATTTACACTAAGAGGGACGATTAGGGGCTTATAAAAAAGGGACTAAGTAATGGACTTAAGAGACAAAAGCCTCCCTACTTAATCCCCCACCCGTTAGACTAACTCAACAATTGCCATCTCAGCACCGTCACCTCTACGAGGACCAAGTCTTAGTACCCTTGTATATCCTCCATTTCTATCAGCATATTTTGGTGCTATTTCATCAAATAGTTTTTTTACAACATCTTCATCATATATATAAGCTAAAACTTGTCTTCTAGCGTGTAAGTCTCCTCTTTTGCCAAGAGTAATCATCTTGTCTGCCATTCTCTTAGTTTCCTTAGCACGAGTTACTGTGGTCTCTATTCTACCATGTCTTAACAAGCTGGTTACTTGATTTCTGAGCATTGCTTTTCTGTGAGCTGTAGGACGACCAAGCTTCCTTAATTTTGCCATACTATCCCTCCTTTATATCTTACTACTCATCTATTTTTTTCAAGGACAAACCTAATTCAGCAAGTTTGTTTTTAATTTCTTGAAGAGATTTTTTACCTAAATTCCTTACTTTCATTAGATCTTCCTCTGTCTTTTGTGTTAGTTCATCTATAGTGTTAATACCAGCCCTTTTCAGGCAGTTATAGCTTCTTACTGAAAGGTCTAATTCTTCTACTGTCATTTCTAGTACTTTCTCTTTCTTATCTTCTTCTTTTTCTACCATTATTTCTACGTCTTCCACATGTTCAGTTAACTCAATAAATAAGTTTAAATGCTCAGAAAGTATTTTTGCTCCCAGAGATGTAGCCTCTTCAGGGGGCATGGTTCCATTGGTCCATACTTCTAAAATCAATTTATCATAATCTGTTATTTGACCTACCCTAGTATTTTCTACTGTAAAATTAACTTTTCTTACGGGGGTAAAGGATGAATCTATGGGGATTACTCCTATTGACTGACCTTCTCGTTTATTCTTCTCAGCCACATTGTATCCTCTACCTTTTATCATCTCTAGCTCCATGTAGAGTTTGCCCGATTCATTGATAGTTGCTATATGATGATCCTTATTGACTATTTCCACATCTGGCCCAGTTATAATATCTCCTGCTTTAACTTCTGTTGGACCTTCGGCTTCTATCCTCATTATAACTGGTTCATCAGTATGCATCTTTGCAGCTATACCCTTAATGTTTAGTATTATCTCTGGAACATCTTCTAATACTCCTGGTATGACTGAAAATTCATGTAGTACCCCTTGAATCTTAACTGAGGATACAGCCGCCCCAGGTAAGGAAGATAACAATACTCTTCTTAAACAATTTCCTAAGGTAGTTCCATATCCTCTTTCTAAAGGCTCTAAAACAAACTTCCCGTAGGTTTTGTCTTCATTTACTTCCACAATTTCTATTCTTGGCTTTTCAATTTCGATCATTAACATTAAACCCTCCTTATAATTTTTATTACCAACGTGCGAGGGTAACTGATTCTACTAAAATAACTTATTACTTGGAGTACAACTCTACTATCATGTGTTCTTCTATTGGAATATCTATATCTTCTCTAGATGGTTCTGCTACAATTCTACCTTTATATTCCTCTGGATTTACTTCAACCCAGTTAACAGTATTTCCTTTGTGGTTTTCTATTATTTCTTTGAACTTAACACTACTTCTGCTCTTTTCTTTTATCTCTACTACATCTCCAACTTTCATCATGTAGGAAGGAATATCTACCTTTTTACCATTTACTAAGAAATGACCATGTCTAACAAGCTGTCTAGCTTCTGGTCTTGATGAAGCAAAACCCATTCTATATACAACATTGTCAAATCTTAATTCTAATAATTTCAGTAAGTTTTCACCTGTAATTCCTTGCATTTTATCTGCCATTCGGAAATACTTTCTCATTTGTGATTCTTGGATACCATAAAATCTTCTTACCTTTTGCTTTTCTCTTAACTGTAAACCGTATTCAGTTAATTTCTTCCTTCCTTGCCCGTGTTGTCCTGGAGCATAATTCCTTCTAGTAACTGGGCATTTATCTGTATAGCATTTATCTCCTTTTAGGTATAATTTTTGTCCTTCTCTACGGCATAATCTACATACCGGTCCAGTATATCTAGCCATAACCAATCAACACCTCCTATATTAAACTCTTCTACGTTTTGGTGGTCTACAACCATTATGTGGTATTGGAGTAACATCCTTAATTAGACTTACTTCTAAGCCTGCTGCTTGAAGAGATCTAATAGCTGCCTCTCTTCCAGAGCCAGGACCTTTTACATATACCTCAACTGTCTTTAAACCGTGTTCCATAGCCTTTCTAGCTGCTTCTTCTGCTGCTTGTTGAGCTGCAAAAGGAGTTGATTTTTTGGATCCTTTAAAACCTAATTGACCAGCACTTGACCAAGCAATAACATTTCCTTGCATATCAGTTAAAGTTACGATTGTATTATTAAAAGTTGATGAAATATGTGCTTGACCTCTCTCTATATTTTTACGTTCACTTCTTTTTACACGAACACTTTTACCTTTTTTAGCAGCCACTCATTTTCCCTCCTTCAACTACTTTTTCTTTTTACCAACAGTTTTTCTTGGACCTTTTCTGGTTCTAGCATTAGTTTTTGTCCTTTGCCCTCTTACTGGAAGGCCTCTTCTATGTCTAATACCTCTATAGCAGTTAATCTCTTTTAATCTCTTTATGTTAAGAGCTATTTCTCTTCTTAAATCTCCCTCAACAGTGTATTCATCTACTACACTTCTTATAGCATTTACTTCTGCTTCTGTTAAATCCTTTACTCTTGTATTAGGATCTACATTGGCTTTCTTTAATATTTCGTTAGCTCTTGACCTGCCTATTCCAAATATATAAGTTAATCCAATTTCAATTCGCTTATCTCTTGGCAAATCGACACCTGCAATTCTAGCCATTACTATCTACACCTCCTAGGTAAACATTTATAATGTGATTAACCTTGTCTTTGTTTATGTCTTGGGTTTTCACAGATTACCATTACTCTTCCTTTTCTTTTAATGATCTTACATTTCTCACAGATCTTTTTAACGGATGGTCTAACCTTCATCTTTAATACCTCCTATACTACTTTTTTCGCCACGTAATTCTACCTCTAGTCAAATCATAAGGTGATAATTCTACTTTTACTTTATCTCCTGGAAGAATTCTTATATAATTCATTCTCAACTTGCCAGAAATATGAGCTAGTACTTCATGTCCGTTATCCAATCTAACCTTAAAAAGCGTATTTGGTAAGGCCTCTACTACTGTGCCTTCCACTTCTATAACATCCTTTTTAGACATGTAGGTATCGAACCTCCCACTTTAACAATTTTAAACACTCTCATTAAAAGGTTCTAATAGTTTTCTAATATAAGCATTGTTTATTTCCGTCTGACTTTTCAACTTAGCTTGAAACTCTTTTAGAACTGTATTGTATATTACTAAATGCTTGACCTTTTTCTTTTTTGGCTTTTCTATCTTCCTCTTATCTCCATCTACAATCAGCACATATTTATCATCTAAAATTTCTAATATTAAGAACACATTTCCCTTGTCGCGACCAGCTTTTGATTTTACCACTTGCCCGACCTCTAAACCTAGTGTTGAGTCCATGGACTTCACCCCCCTATTTAAGGGTTGAATAGATATCTATTCAAGGGCTCTAACAATATCTTTAAATACTTCCTCTTTATCCTTGGTTCCATCTACATTTAATAATAACCCTTTTTCAGCATAATAATCAATAAGAGGCTTAGTTTGTTCAGCATAAACTTCAATTCTTTTTACTACTGTTTCTATTTTATCGTCTTCCCTTTGATAAAGTTCTCCACCACATTTATCACATATACCCTCTTGCTTGGGAGGGCTAAACTTTACATGGTAAGTAGCCCCACAGTCTTTACATATTCTTCTACCTATAATTCTTTCAATCAATACTTCTTTATTTGCTTCAATATTTATTACCTTATCAATTTTTAAGGACATGTTCTTTAGTTCTTCATCTAACGCTTCAGCTTGGACTACAGTTCTAGGAAAGCCGTCCAATAAAAAGCCCTTTTTGCAGTCATCCTTTGTTAGCCTATCTTTTACAATTGATACTACCAGTTCATCAGGTACTAGTAGTCCTTTGTTCATATACTCTTCTACTTTTTTACCTAATTCTGTCTTCTCTTTTATATTGGCTCTAAAAATATCACCTGTTGATATGTGGGGTATATTAAATTTTTCAACTATAGCTGATGCTTGAGTGCCTTTTCCTGCACCAGGAGGTCCAAGTAATATTAATCTCAATTGAATCATCTCCTATATTTATTTTAAGAAGCCTTTGTAGTTTCTCATAAGCAGTTCAGCTTCTATTTGTTTAACAGTCTCAAGAACGACACCCACAACAATTATAACAGCCGTTCCACCAAAATTAATGTTCAATTTAAATAGGTATGACAATATAATTGGCAGTGAAGCTATTAAAGCTAATGACAAGCCTCCTACAAAAGTTAGTCTGGTTATTACCTTATTCAAATGTTCTGATGTTGGCCTACCAGGTCTTATCCCTGGAATAAAACCACCGTATTGCTGCAGGTTTTTCGCATACTCAACAGTATTAAACTGTACAGCTGTATAGAAGTATGTGAAGAACATTATTAATAATACATTCAAGATTGAATAAACCCATACACCTACACTTCCTTGTACTGTCAAGTATTTGATTATCCAGTCAGGAATACGGCCTAAGAAGAACAGGGTTATTGTCTGTGGGAATGCTAACAGTGATGTTGAGAATATTACAGGGATCACTCCTGCCATAGATACCTTTAATGGTATATGAGTACTTTGTCCCCCATACATTTTTCTTCCAACAACACGCTTTGCATATTGGACTGGAATTCTTCTTTCTCCCTCTTGTAGTAGAATTACTACTGCTACAACCAATACTACTACTATTGCAAGGAGTATTAGCTTAACTACATTTATAGCTCCTAGCATTGCCAAGCGTACATAACTAATTACTGTTGATGGAAGGCCTGAAACTATACCGATAAATATAATTAGTGAAATACCATTTCCAATTCCTTTTTCCGTTATAAGATTACCTATCCACATTAAGAAAGTGGTACCTGCTACTAATGAGATAATCACTACAGCCTTTTGTACGGGAGTGTCTGCTACAATAGCATTTCCAAGCAAGCCAAAAGTCGTACCTATACCCTGGACAAAGGCTAATATTACAGCCCCATATCTGGTATATCTGCTTATTCTCTTTCGGCCCTCTTCTCCTTCCTTAGCCAGCTCCTCCAATCTTGGAATAGCTATTGTAAGAAGCTGAATTATTATGGAGGCTGTAATATATGGGTATATACTTAAGGCAAATATACTGAAGTTACTTAAAGTACCACCTGATATTATATCAAGAAATTGTAGCAGACCACCTTGCCCTGCCTCAAATACTTGTTTAACAATCTCCTTATCCATATATGGCACTGGAATACTAGAGCCTAATCTAATGACTAGTAGCATCAAAAGAGTGAAGACCATCCTTTTTCTCATCTCTGGTATCTTCCAGGCATTTCTCAAGGTTGAAAACATCTATATCACCTCTGCCTTTCCCCCTGCAGCCTCAATCTTCTCAATAGCACTCTTGCTGAATTTATGTGCCTTAACTGTTAGTTTTTTCTCTAATTCTCCATCTCCTAGTATCTTTACTCCATCTATTTTAGTTTTTCCTTTTACTAAGCCCGTTTCGATTAAAAGCTCTGGGGTAATCACAGTATTGTCATCAAATCTGTTTAGATCCTCCACATTCAAAATGGCATATTTTTTAGCAAATATATTTGTAAAACCACGCTTTGGCACTCTTCTAATCAAAGGCATTTGTCCACCTTCGAAACCTGGCCTTACTCCTCCTCCAGATCTGGCATTTTGGCCTTTATGTCCTCTTCCAGAAGTTTTGCCAAGGCCTGAGCTAGTACCTCTTCCAACTCTCTTACGACTTTTTACTTTGCTTCCTTCTGAAGGTCTAATTTCATGTAGTCTCATGTGTACACCTCCTCCAATAATTAGTCTATTACTTCAACCATGTAGTTTACTTGTTTAATCATACCTCTAATTTGAGGAGTATCTTCTTTTTCTACTACCTGGCCAATCTTTCTTAATCCTAGTGCTCTTATAGTTCTTCTATGGTTTTCTGGCCTTCCAATAACAGATCTAACCAATTTAATTTTAATTTTAGCCAACATACTCCCCTCCTATTCCATTATTTTTTCTACGGGTATACCTCTGGTCTTTGCAACTTCTTCAGCTGTTCTTAGGCTTTTTAAACCTTCTATAGTTGCGTTAACTACATTTCTTGGGTTGTTGGAGCCCAATGATTTTGTCCTTATATCCTTTATTCCTGCTAACTCACATACAGCACGTACTGGACCTCCTGCAATAACTCCTGTACCTTCTTGGGATGGTTTTAATAGAACTTTACCTGCACCAAATTCTCCTATTACTTCATGTGGTATAGTTGTTCCTACAATAGGAACTTTTATAATGTGTTTCTTGGCATCTTGGATTGCTTTTCTAATGGCTTCTGGCACTTCAAGGGCTTTAGCCATACCAACTCCTACATGGCCATTTTCATCACCAACAACTACTAAAGCACTAAATCTAAAATTCCTTCCACCTTTTACAACCTTAGCTACACGATTTATGCTAACAACTCTTTCTTTTAAATCTAACTCGCTAGGATCTACATATAAACGCTCCATCCATTTCCCTCCTTCTATTAAAATTTAAGTCCAGCTTCTCTAGCACCTTCAGCAAGCTCTTTTACTTTTCCATGATATAGGTATCCACCTCTATCGAAAACTACACTTTCTATTCCCTTTTCAAGAGCTCTTTTAGCAATTAATTGACCTACAAGCCTTGCAGCTTCTTTATTAGATGTAGATGTTAGTTTATCCCTTAATTCCTTATCCAAAGTTGAAGCTGCAACTAGTGTTCTACCTTCTTCGTCATTTATTATTTGTGCATATATATGCTTATTGCTTCTGAACACATTTAATCTTGGTCTTTCAGGAGTTCCATAAACTTTTAATCTAACTCTTCTATGTCTTTTCTTCCTTTCTTCATTCCTGTTAAATTGCTTAATCAATTCTACTCACTCCTTTCTACTTACCAGTCTTACCAGCCTTACGTCTAATTACTTCATCAGCATATTTAACACCTTTGCCCTTGTAAGGCTCTGGTCTTCTAAAGTCTCTAATTTTAGCTGCTATATTACCTACAAGTTGTTTGTCTATTCCTTTAACTATAATCTGATTTGCACTAGGTACCTCTATTTGAATTCCTTCTGGCTCTTCTAACTCTATTGGATGAGAATAACCTAAGTTCAACACTAGCTTTTTGCCTTGTTTTTGAGCTCTGTATCCAGTTCCTACAATTTCTAATTTCTTTTCGTAACCTTTTGTTACTCCTTCTATCATGTTGAATATTAATGTTCTTGATAAGCCGTGTAATGATTTATATTTCTTTGAATCATTTGGGCGATCAACAACAACTTGATTGTCTACAATTTTTATATCCATTTTAGGATCCAGTTGGGTCTTTAGGGATCCTTTTGGACCTTTTACTTCTACTAAATTGCCATTATTTATCTTAACCTCAACACCATTGGGAATGTCTATTGGTTTAATTCCTATTCTTGACATAAGTGCACCTCCTATTCCTGTAGATTAAAGTAAAATTACCATACGTAGCACAGCACCTCTCCACCTACACGCTCTTTCCTTGCTCTTTTATCTGTCATAACTCCTTTTGAGGTTGAAAGGATTGCTATTCCAAGACCTCCTAATACTCTTGGAATTTCATCGCTTTTTACATATACTCTAAGACCAGGTTTAGATATTCTCTTAATTCCGCTTATTACCTTTTCCCCGTGCTTACCGTATTTTAACTCTATTCTAATAATCCCTTGTTTTCCATCCTCAATTACATCAAAGCCTTTAATAAAGCCTTCATCTAACAATATTTGAGCTATCTCTTTCTTTATGTTAGAGGCAGGAACATCAACGGATTCATGCTTTGCGTTACTACCATTTCTTATTCTTGTTAACATATCTGCAATTGGATCTGTCATCATTTTAAGCTACCTCCTTTCAAAACATTTAACTACCAGCTTGCTTTCTTAACGCCTGGAATTTGACCTTTATATGCTAATTCTCTAAAACAAATACGGCAAACTCCATATTTTCTCAAATATCCACGGGGTCTTCCACATATTTTGCATCTATTATACTTTCTAGTACTAAACTTAGGTTTTCTTTTTTGCTTTGCAATGAGTGCTTTCCTTGCCAATACAGTCTCCCTCCTTCTCTATTTTTTAAAGGGCATACCCATAAGTTCTAAAAATGCCTTTGCTTCTTCATCAGTCTTAGCAGTTGTTACAATGGATATATCTAGTCCTCTAATTCCTTCTACCATGTCGTAATCTATCTCTGGGAATATTAACTGTTCTTTAATTCCTAATGAATAATTTCCTCTACCATCAAAAGAGGAAGGATTTACTCCTCTAAAGTCTCTAACTCTTGGCAATGAAACATTTACTAATTTATCAAAGAAGTGATACATTCTATCTCCTCTTAAGGTCACCTTAGCTCCAATATTCATTCCCTTACGAAGCTTAAAGTTAGCAATTGATTTTTTAGCTTTTGTTACAACTGGTTTTTGTCCTGTAATAAGGGATAATTCCTTTACTGCACTTTCTAGTGCTTTTGGATTATCCTTTGCTTCTCCAAGTCCCATATTTATTACTATTTTTTCAAGTCTTGGAACTTCCATAACATTTTTATATTGAAACTTTTCCATCAGTGCTGGTACAACTTCATTTAGATATTTTTCTTTTAATCTGGAAGTCACCTGTATTACCTCCTTTCAGTTCCATCTTATTTATCTAATACTTCCCCGCATTTTTTACATACTCTAACTTTTTTACCGTCTTCTAATATCTTATAGCCTACTCTAACACCTTTTTTATCTTTGTCACAATAATACATAACTTTTGATGCATAAATTGGAGCTTCTTTTTTAATTCTACCACCTGGCTGGTTTGCTCCTCTAGGCTTTACGTGTTTAGTTACAATGTTTACACCTTCTACAATTACTTTGTTTTCTTTTGGCAAAGCCTTAATAATCTTGCCAGTTTTTCCTTTATCTTTACCGGATACAACAATCACAGTATCTCCGCTTTTTATACGCATATATTACACCTCCCTCTATAGTACCTCTGGTGCCAATGATATTATCCTCATATAATTTCCTCTTCTTAGTTCTCTTGTTACCGGTCCAAATATACGAGTTCCCGCAGGATTGTTATCATCTTTTAATACAACTGCTGCATTGTCATCGAATCTAATGTAAGAACCATCGGCTCTTCTTACTCCTTTTTTGGTCCTTACTATTACTGCACGAACCACATCTCCTTTTTTAACAACTCCACCTGGTGTTGCGCTTTTAACAGAGCAAACCACAACATCTCCAATATTTGCATACTTCTTATTAGTTCCACCTAACACTCTGATAACTAAAAGCTCTCTCGCACCTGAATTGTCAGCAACCTTTAATCTGCTCTCAGTTTGTATCATATATTACCCTCCTTTCCAGGTATAAGGACTATTTTGCTTTTTCTATTATTTCTACTAATCTCCAACGTTTTTCTTTGCTTAATGGTCTAGTCTCCATAATTTTAACTATGTCACCAATTTTGCATTCATTGTTTTCATCATGGGCTTTAAACTTTGTAGTTCTTCTTATTTGCTTTTTATATAAAGGATGAGTTACAAGGGTTTCAACTGCTACCACAATAGTTTTATCCATTTTATCACTTACAACTTTTCCAATTCTTACTTTACGTCTTCCTCTTTCCATACGAGGTTATACCTCCTTTCCTATGCCTAATTCTCTTTCTCTCATAATAGTTTTTATTCTAGCAATATCTTTTCTTACTGCTTTTATTCTCATAGGATTATCCAACTGTCCAGTGGCTAATTGAAAACGCAAATTAAATAGTTCGTTTTTTAATTCCATTAGCTTTTCATTTAGCTCCTTATCCGACATTTGGCGAATTTCTTTAGCCTTCATTAGCCTCACCACCCTTTTCCTGTGCATCATCACGAGTCACAAACTTTGTTTTTATAGGCAATTTGTGTGATGCCAATCTCATGGCTTCTCTTGCTACTTCTTCTGGTACTCCAGCCATTTCAAATAGGATTCTTCCTGGTTTAACTACTGCTACCCAGTATTCTGGAGAGCCTTTACCAGCACCCATTCTTGTTTCAGCTGGCTTTGCTGTAACAGGCTTATCTGGGAATATTTTAATCCAGATGTTTCCGCCCCTTCTTACGTATCTTGTCATAGCACGTCTAGCTGCTTCTATTTGATTGGATGTAATCCATGCTGGTTCCAAAGCTTGCAAACCATAATCACCATAAGCTAACTTATTGCCTCTTGTTGCCTTACCTTTCATTCTACCTCTATGAACTCTACGATATTTTACTCTTTTAGGCATTAACATTTTACCTTCCTCCTTCCTACAGCTAATTAGCTACTTTCTTCTATCTTTTTTTTCGTTTTCCTTATCTTCTTCTGCCTTTTTAGAAGGAAGAACCTCTCCTTTATATATCCAAACTTTCACACCTATCTTTCCATAAGTTGTGTCAGCTTCAGCAAAACCGTAATCTATATCTGCTCTTAATGTTTGAAGAGGTATTGTTCCTTCACTATAACCTTCTGTCCTTGCCATATCTGCTCCACCAAGTCTACCAGATACAGCTGTCTTAATACCTTCAGCTCCTGCTCTCATAGCTCTTTGGATCGCTTGTTTCATAGCTCTTCTGAAAGAAATTCTCCTTTCAAGCTGAGCTGCAATATTTTCTGCAACTAATTGAGCATCTAGTTCTGGTTGTTTTACCTCTTCTACATTTACAATTACATTCTTATTAGTAAGTTTTTCAAGCTCATTTCTTAATTGCTCAACACCAGAACCGCCTTTACCTATTACCATACCTGGTTTTGCAGTGTGTATGGATATTTTAATTCTACTTGCTGCTCTTTCTATTTCAATTTTAGATATACCTGCTATATATAGCTTTTCTTTAATATGCTTACGTATATTAAAATCTTCAACTAATAACTCACTAAAGTCCTTCTTATCAGCATACCATTTTGAATCCCAATCCTTAATTATTCCAACTCTCAATCCATGTGGATTTACTTTTTGACCCATTATATCCCTCCTTTTCTATTCTCTCTCCTCTACTACTACTCCTATATGACTTGTTCTCTTCAATATAGGATAAGCCATTCCTCTAGCTCTTGGTCTCCATCTCTTTAAATGAGGGCCATCATTAGCATAAGCTTCCTTTACATAGAGCTTATCTCTATCCATATTAAAGTTGTTCTCTGCGTTTGCGATAGCAGACTTAAGAACTTTTTCAAGTTCTCTCGCACCCTTTTTAGGTATAAAACTTAGTATTGTTAGAGCTTCGTCTACTTGCTTCCCTCTAATCTCTCTGCAGATATAGTTAACCTTTAGAGGTGAAATTCGTACATATTTAGCTATAGCTCTTGTTTCCATACCATTCCCTCCTTTATCATCAATTTCCCGCAGCTCTATTTCAATGCAGTTGATCTTTCAGTCTTATCTCCATGCCCTCTGAAGGTCCTAGTAGGAGCAAATTCCCCAAGCTTGTGGCCTACCATATCTTCAGTAATATAAATTGGCACATGCTTTCTTCCATCATGGACTGCTATTGTGTGTCCAATCATTTGTGGAAGTATTGTAGAACGACGAGACCAAGTTTTTATAACTTTCTTCTCATTCTTCTTATTTAATTCTTCAATCTTTTTAAGTAGATGTTCGTCACAAAATGGACCTTTTTTAACAGAACGACCCATTTCTCTTCCTCCTTTCAACACAGAAGTCGATTATCAATCTATTTCTTTCTACGTCTTACAATATATTTATCAGATTTCTTGTTTTTCTTTCTAGTCTTGTAACCTAGTGTTGGCTTGCCCCATGGAGTTACTGGTGCTGGTCTACCAATTGGAGCCTTACCTTCACCACCACCGTGTGGATGGTCTACAGGGTTCATAGCACTACCTCTAACGGAAGGTCTTCTGCCCATGTGTCTACTTCTACCAGCTTTACCTATAGTCACATTCTCATGATCCAAGTTTCCTACTTGCCCTATAGTTGCACGGCAGTCTAATAATACTAATCTGTGTTCACCTGATGGTAGCCTTAACTGAGCATATTTACCTTCTTTACCCATTAGTTGTGCTTCTGCACCAGCTGATCTAGCTAATTGTCCACCCTTTCCTGGTACAAGCTCAATATTATGAACAGTAGTACCTACTGGAATATTTCTTAATGGCAATGCATTTCCTACTTTTATATCGGCATTTTCGCCTGATTCAATTACATCTCCAACTTTCAAGCCGTGTGGTGCAAGAATGTATCTCTTTTCACCATCTGCATAGTGAATTAAAGCAATATTTGCAGTTCTGTTTGGATCATACTCTATAGCTGCAACTTTTCCTGGAATACCGTCTTTATCCCTCTTGAAATCTATAATTCTATACTTTCTTTTAGCTCCGCCTCCTCTGAAGCGTACTGTTATTCTTCCTTGAGAGTTTCTACCTCCTGATTTTTTAAGAGTTACAACCAGTGATTTTTCTGGCTCTTTTTTAGTTATCTCATCGAAGGTTAATACCGTCATCTGACGAAGTCCAGGAGAAGTTGCCTTGTACTTTTTGATACCCATATTATTCCCTCCTTTTTTCTAAAACTTTACTGCAAGCCTTCAAAGAATTCTATTTCCTTAGAGTCTTCAGTTAAAGTAACTATCGCTTTTTTCCAGTCGGGTGTTTTTCCTACATTTAGCCCTACTCTTTTTTTCTTTCCTTTCATATTTATGGTGTTAACTTTTGCAACCTTAACTCCGAATATCTTTTCAACAGCTTTCTTTATCTCTGACTTATTAGCTCTTTTATCCACTTTAAAAGTATACTTTCTTTCAGCCATAGCTTCCATACTTTCTTCCGTAATTATAGGCTCTATAATAATGTCGTATGGTGTGGTCATTACGCAAACACCTCCTCCACTTTCTTAACTGCATCTTGGGTTATGATAAAGGAGTCGTATCTTAATATGTCGTACACATTTAAGGAATTAACTAATGTAGTTTGTACATTAGGAATATTTCTTGCAGACTTAATTACGTTCTCATCTTTATCCTTCATTACGATAAGAGCCTTCTTGCTAGCCTTAATATTTTCTAGTATTTTTACCATTTCTTTAGTTTTTGGTTCATTTAGGCTTAATTCATCTAGAACGATTATCTTATTATCTACAACTTTTGAAGTTAATGCAGACTTCATAGCAAGTCTCTTAACCTTCTTTGGAACTCTATAGCTATAATCTCTTGGTTTTGGTGGGAATACTACTCCACCACCAGTCCATTGTGGTGCCCTTATACTTCCTTGACGTGCTCTACCAGTTCCTTTTTGTCTCCAAGGCTTTCTTCCTCCACCTCTTACCTCAGCTCTAGTCTTAGCTGAATGAGTTCCTTGCCTTCTGTTAGCAAGATGATTTTTTACTACATGATGAAGAGCGTCATGATTTATCTCAACGCCAAATACGTCATCGCTTAACTCGATTTCTCCAACTTGTTCACCTAATACATTGTAAACATTAACTTTAGGCATGCTACATCCTCCTTTCCTAATCACTACTATCTGCTCTTAACGGATTTTTTTATCATTAACAGTCCGCCTTTTGGTCCAGGAACGGCACCTTTAACTAACAATAAGTTTTTATCTGGATATACTCTTACCACTTCTAGATTCTGAACGGTAACTCTCTCATTACCCATTCTTCCCATTCCTTTGCTTCCTTTAAATACCCTTCCTGGATAAGCAGCTGCTGCTCTAGCTCCGCCTCCTCTATGGTATTTGGAACCATGGGATTCTGGCCCTCTTGAGAAGTTGTGTCTTTTGATTGGACCTTGAGTTCCTTTACCCTTTGATGTTCCTGTAACATCTACTTTATCTCCAGCTTCAAATACATCCACCTTGATTTCTTGACCTACTTCAAACTCATCTACATTATCTACTCTAAATTCTCTAATATACCTTTTGTATTCTACTCCTGCTTTATCAAAATGTCCCTTTAAAGGTTTATTTACTTTTCTTTCACTTATATCCATAAAGCCAACTTGTATTGCATTATAGCCGTCTTTTTCTTCAGTCTTCTTTTGGATTACCTTTACAGGTCCTGCTTCAACTACTGTAACGGGAATAACATTACCATTTTCATCGAAAACTTGAGTCATTCCCAATTTTCTACCTAGTATGTTTTTCATTTTTACACCTCCTATATTCTTACAGCGGATTGCCTAAGCAATCATACTAAGAAATTATAACTTAATTTCAATATCTACTCCTGCTGGCAAATTCAACTTCATCAATTCGTCTACAGTTTTTTGATTTGGATTGAGTATATCAATTAGTCTCTTATGGGTTCTTTGTTCGAATTGCTCTCTTGAATCCTTGTACTTGTGAACAGCTCTTAATATAGTAATTACTTCCCTTTCTGTTGGTAGTGGTACTGGTCCAGATACATCTGCCCCAGTCCTTTTAGCAGTTGCCACTATCTTTTGAGCTGATGAATCCAAGATTTCGTGATCATAAGCCTTAAGTCTGATTCTAATTTTTTGTTTTCCCTTGTTTGCCATTTAATTCCCTCCTTCTATCGCATGCTGTTTTATTACATGCGACTTGGAATTGCCGATCCACTCTACCGGGTGTGCTATAAGTTTTTTTATATAAATGACTTGCGTCATTATTTGACAATTCCAGTCGCCCGATTTGTAACCGGACATTCTCGACAAAAATTCCCCTAGTGTTTTGTCATAAACACTAAGCAACCTTTTGTCTCATCGCAATGTCTAAATTAAGGCACTATTATAGTTTATAGCAAATCCAACAAAAACTCAAGTATTTTTTACTATCAATTGAATTTTTTTAGGAATAAATTGATTAGATGAAATATGAAAGAAGGGGGCTTTTACTAGTCCCCTTCTATTATCTGCTTCTATTAGCCAAGAATCTTAGTTACAACTCCTGCTCCTACTGTTCTTCCACCTTCACG
>CALBUB010000145.1 GCA_937967955.1 uncultured Bacillota bacterium
ATAGGATTACCGATTTTGTAGAATACGATCCAGCCAATGCAATAAAGTTTACCATCAACAGATTAAAACCCAGTGGTTCTCCAGGAGATTCAGATGTATTTGGCAGCCAACAACATGCACCTTTATTAGATATAGAAATACCAGTAAACTAAGCTATGCTAAATTTTAGCACAGCTTAGTTTATTAATAATGTAATATACAATGTAGAATTGTAGCCAGTTGTAAGGTATGACTAAAGCTGTTATAATAAAACTAAATGGAAACATTAGTAAAAAGCAATAGATAAAAGGAGTATATTTTATGAAGCAGAAAGAAGTTATAATAAACAAAATTGACAGTATAGAAGAGGAATTGATAGCTTTAAGCAATAAAATCCATAGTAATCCTGAATTAGCCTTTAAGGAATATAAGGCGATGGAAAATATAACAGCCCTTCTAAAAAGGCATGGTTTCATAATAGAAAAGGGAATAGGGGATTTGGAAACAGCCTTTAGAGCTGAGTATGCAGGAAAAGGTGAAGGGCCTACCGTAGCTTTTATAGCAGAATACGATGCTTTACCTGAAATAGGCCATGGCTGTGGCCATAATCTAATAGCTACTATGGCTGTAGGAGCAGCTATAGGTTTAAAGGAAGTGGCAGAGCATATAGATGGTAATATTGTAGTATTAGGTACTCCAGGGGAAGAAGGTGGTGGGGGAAAAATCATAATGCTAGAAAAGGGATGCTTTGATGATATAGATTATGTATTAATGATGCATCCCTGTGTAAACAATTTAATTTTAAGAGGAGGTTTAGCAGCTAGAAATATTAAGATAGAATACTTCGGCAAAGCAGTCCATTCCTCCTTTCCAGAAGGGGGAATCAATGCTTTACAAGCTGTTATACAGACCTTTAATATTATAGATCAATTTAGGCCTTTATTTCCTCTAAAAACCAATATAAACGGCATTATAACCAAAGGAGGAAAAGCAGCAAATATTATACCAGACTATGCTTCTTGTGAGTTTTCAGTTAGGGCTGAAACAGTTAAAGATCTAAATGTGGTTGTAGGATATATGGAGCATATAGTAGAAACTGTTGATAAGTTAATAGGTACTAAATCCCATATAGAAAAGGGTTTAATGTATGCAGAAAGGTATCCAAATAGGCAGATAGATGAAAGATTAAAGGAAAATATAGCCTTATTTGGGGTTGATATGGAGTATCCTGATCCAGCTATGAAATATGGTTCATCAGATATAGGAAATGTAAGCCTTAAAATACCAACTATCCACTCATATATAAAAATAGCCGATAAAGGAGTTAATATCCATTCTATAGATTTTACAAAGGCTGCTAACAGTCCTAGAGCTCACAAGCAGATGATTAAAGCTGCAAAGGCAATGGCTTTGACTGGCTATGATATACTTACAGATGAAAAATTAAGAAGGGACATATACGAGGAATTCAGCCGTACAGTCCCTAAATATACTCAAGAAGAACTAAAGTAGGCTTAGAATATTAAAGCTCCTTTATTATAGAAGGTTTCTTTATTTTAAATTTGCTTATCATCAATAGGGATAGGGCAAGCATGATTACTATGTTTTCAATATTTATAATACTTTTATCAATAAAAGCCAATCTGTAATTAATATCTAGTAGGTGCTTACCTCCCATAACCATACCTGCTATGGTTATGGGTAGCCCTACTATATAGCCTTTAGGGTTTACAACATTGAATCTAGCCAATCTAAATACACTACCACCAATAAAGAACAAGGATATTAAAATTTCACCTATACCCAAGATACCTCCATTTATACTCCACCATACTGTAACAGGGGCTATTCCAAAGGAAACCAAGTCACAAAGAGAATCTAGTTCTTTGCCAAATATGGTAGTAGCTCCTGTCTTCCTTGCAATCAAGCCATCCAACTTATCCATAATTCCTGCCATTAGAATCAATATGGAAGCAATTTTTATATTGGTAGGACTGTGGTTAATGCTAATTAAAAGGGCTACAGTTCCTAAGGACATATTTAAATAGGAGATTATACAAGGAATCACATGGGCTTTTGATGCTTTATCTCGCTTTAATTCCAACACTTTTCTCACCTTTTTTCAAAAATAAAATTATATTATTTAATAATAGAATAATGAAGCTAATTAGGAATTCAAACCAAAAAGTCACAAACCTAAATACAAAAGATATAGAGAGTCCTATCTCTATTGGTACACCTTTAATGGCTAGCAGAAGTAACATGGAGCCTTCAAAGCTGCCTATACTACCTGGAAGTAAGGGTAGCATTCCTATTATATAGGAAAGGAATGTGATGGCTGCTATGGAGATATAATCTATCTCCACAGCAAAGCCTTTCATGACAAACAGAAGTTTAAAAGCATAGAACAGCCAAATAAATATGGCAAGCAATAATTGGAGGGTGAATTTTTTCTTGTCCTTTAACAAACCCTTTATAATAGTGCTGTAATCTAGTAGAGTTTTTTCTACCTTATCCATAAACTTATATTTGCCTAATGCTTTATTTAGCATTTTTATCATCATATTTGGTTTGAAGGAAAAGATTATCAAAATAGCTAAAACTATAGCAAATATCCCAATTACCAGGGAAAAAATATATAAATAGCTTCTATATTGTTTGCCCATAGAAAAACTAAAGCAAATTAAGCTAAATAAAGTTAATAATAGGAAGCTAAATAGGCTTATAGTTTTTTGTAGTCCTATTATTATAGTGGCATCTCCCAACTCTATATTTAACCTCTTTTTCAACTCATATACTCTGGCTAGTTCTCCTCCAGTTTTCACCCCTGGAGTAATTGCATCTACTATGTTTCCCTTTACATTTACCATTAAAACATCTAGGAAGGCTACATCCTTTTTTACCCTTAAGGCCATGGCTCGCCATTGGATAGAAAGAAGCAATAGGGTAATACACTGGAATAGAAGAAGTAGTATCATTATTTTAGGAGATATAGAACTAATATGAAACCATACTTCTTTCCAGTTGGTATTTATAATAATATAACCTATGGCTAAAGCTCCTAGGATATAGAGAAGGCCTTTTATTAATTTGTTCTTCATGGAAAGCCTCCTAAATTTTTTCTAAGCATAATATTTCATCCATGGTATGGGTTTTAAGACCTTGAGAAATACTTTTAGTTCCTCTATTCTTTTCAATAAAATCATTTGTTATATTGGAATAAAAGGGCCTTAAAACCTTTCTTGGCATGCGAACTATTATCCTACTTCCTTCCTTAGATTTTTCCCATATATTTTTCAATACCTTTTCTTTAGGGGTTACTTGTAAGGCTACATGGATTACATCGTAAGGCTCAATATCCACTTCTTCACCTTTTCCTTTAATTACAGTAATATTTCCCTCTAAGCCCAATTTACATATTACCTTCTTTGCACATTCTACTGCAGTCTTGTCCATATCTATAACGTGGATATGAGCCTTAGTTTGCTTAGCTAACTCTATTGCTGTACAGGGGATACAGCCTCCTCCAATACATAGTACTTTATCGTAGCTTTTTACATTGGCTAGCTTAATTTCATTTTTTACAATACTTCTATAGTATAGGCTGTATAGTTTAATTAGGGGCTTAAACTTAGAGAAAGTTTTTTCTATCCATTTAGTACAAGTACCTATCATATATATTCACCTATCCTATAAGCCCCATAATGATACTTCCTATATAATTAACTAAGCCTCCAAATACGAAAGCAGAGGTAGTAGTAATTAAGCCTACAAATAAGGCCCATTTTACTGAGAACTCTTTTGCAAGCACTCCAAACACTGATAAACAAGGTAGATAGAATAAGGCTACTATTGAGCCTACAGTTAATTGCAGGGTGTTTAGATTTAATTCTAGCAAGGGTAATACTGCCATCTCTCTCCTTATAATGCCTAATAATAAGGCTAGGCTAGCTTCTTTTGGCAGTCCTAACCAGCCTTCTACAAGGGGGGTAATAAGCTTACTAATGCCATTTAATAGACCAGTTTCCGCAATTATGGCTGCTATTATTATACCAATTAGCATAGGGCCTTCAGCATCTACCAGGAAGCTTTTCATTCTAAGCTTTAATTTCTTTTTAAAGGCGTCTTTATCGGGCAATAGTAAATTGGGTACTTCTAAAAGTAAAGGCTGGCTTTTACCAGGTATAATCTTATTTAGAAGGTTACCTACAGATAACATTGCAAATATAGATACTAGGTAGACAAATATTAAAGAAAATATAGACTTGTCACCTAATAAGGCGAAAAAGGCCCCACTTTGAGATGCACAGGGAATAGCAAAGGATACTAAGGCAGCTACCATAACCCTTTCCTTGTAGCTATTAGCAGCTCTAGTGCCTATAATGGCAGGAACAGCACAGCCATATCCCAACATCATGGGTATGATGTTTCCACCCTGGATACCTATACGCCTTAAGACTCCATCGGCTAATACACCGATCCTAGGCAGATAACCACTGTCTTCTAAGAAAGAAAATACAACATAAAATAAAAACACATAAGGTAATATGAGAGCAAAAGGCCATTCTATACCAATTACCAGAATACCGAATTCCCCAACCAATATATTTCTGACTATTCCAGCAGGTATGACTAAAGACACTATTTTAGCAAGTAAAGGCTGAATTACATCTCTAACTAAGGGTAAAAGGATTAGAGCTCTTAAAGCTTTTCCTCCACCTACCACAATACCTAGGGAAAGTACAAGTACCAATAGGGCAATAGGTATTCCTGGCCAAGGTTGAATAGTCCAATTTTCTAATTTTTCAATAAAAGTAAGCTCTTCCTTTTCAATTTGAATTTGAACTTTGTTTACTATTTCTTTTATTTTGTCCCATCTTTCTTCATCTTCTAGTTTTGGTTCAGCTTCTTTTCTTTCTTTGGAAAGTTTAATAGCTGTAGTCATAAGCTTCCTAAGGCCTACATTCTTTATTGCTACTGTTGGAATTACAGGACTACCTAGCTCTTTAGCTAATTTGTCTACATCAATTTTAATTCCTTGCCTTTCTGCCACATCTACTAAGTTAAGGCTATATACTATAGGTATAGGGTACTCCTTTAATCTAAAGGCTAAATCTAAATTTCTTTCTAGATTAGTAGCATCTAATACGCAGATTATCACATCTGCTCCTTCTTCTAGTAAGGATATAGCTACCCTTTCTGCCTCTGATGTAGCTTCTAATGAATAGGTACCTGGTACATCAATTATTACCCCTTGTCCACTGCCAAAGTTTACATCTCCTACTGTATAATCTACAGTAGTACCAGCGTAGTTAGAGCTATCTACGTGAACTCCTGTTAACTTAGAGAAGATTACGCTTTTTCCCACATTAGGATTTCCCATAAGAAGTATTTTAATTTTGTTTGCATCAGATATTTCTTGTACGGCTACAGAATGACAACCCAACTTTAGGCAACCTCCTTAATTACAATCTCTTTTGCAACATCATAATCTATGGCTACACTCCTATTGCCAACTTTAACTACTACTGGCCCCTTAAAGGGTTGTTTACTTTGGATTACAAGCTTTGCTCCCTTTCTAATACCAAGGACCTTTAATAGATGAGAATTTGGCAAATTTTCAACCATGTAAGCAGATAATTTTTGGCCATCTATTAGTGACACATATATCGCCTCCCCTATGCAGTTAATATTAATAATCATTATCAATTACTTTTCAATCATAGTATAGCATATTATTGTGTTAATTCCTACAATTTTTTTGCCTTATCTACAAAAAAGTTTTTTGCCTATTTAACTTTTTAACAATGGAAGAGCGTTGATAAATATGGCTGGTTTGATAAAAAATTGTATATAAATGTTAATGGAATATATTTTTTATTGAAGAATATATTCCCTTTATATGTGAAAAAAAATACATACACCTATAAAGCTGTCTATCAATTGGCATAATTTAGAAAAAATAAGATAATATTAAAAAGGCCACAAGGCATGTCTATTTTATGTATAAAAGGGGGAAATGTAATGGAAAATAAAATTAAACAAAAAATGCTTAAAAGGGAAGCAGTTATAGGAACTTTTTTTGAGCTTGGAGCAGTTTTGCAGTAGAATGTTTAGGTATTGCTGGCTTAGACTTTTTAATCATTGATACAGAACATGGACCCTTTGATGCAGAAAGTAGTGTGGAACTTATTCGTGCTGCAGAACTGAGAGGAATCACTCCTTTAGTAAGGGTAAAGGATGTTACACGCCCATCTATTCTTAAAATGTTAGATATAGGAGCTAAAGGCTTGGTAATACCATGCGTTGAAACAGTTGAGCAGGTGAAAAAGATAGTAGAATATGGCAAATACTATCCGGTAGGAAGAAGAGGCTTTTTCTGTGCCAGATCAGCTGGTTATGGTTTTGATAGCTTTGCCCAGGATATTGATGAATATTTCAATACTTGTAATGAAAATACATTAATCCTTCCTCAGTGTGAAACTCAAGGAAGCTTAGACAATATTGAAGAGATTGTAAATATAGAGGGAGTAGATGGAATTTTTATTGGTCCTTATGATCTTTCTATAGGCATGGGAATTCCTGGTCAATTTGATAAGCCTGAGTTTATAAAAGCCATAGATAGAATTCTTAAAGCATGTAAAGATGCAGGAAAATTTGCTTTTATCTATGCTGGAACAACCGATGTAGCTAAAAAACATATAAATGATGGCTTTAATGGAGTTGCTATTAATATAGGATGCAGCCATATACATAAATGCATTTAAATCTATTATTAAAAAGATTAGGGGATAAGATAGAGAAAAGTTTCCTTGTTTTGTAGTAGGGCTTTTAAGCCCTCTTTTTTGTATAAAAGTTAAAAAGCAATTGTAAGATTGTTGTTCTACAAAGGCCTATAATTTAGATAAAAATATTAGATGTTATCAAATGAATAAAATTAATAATATTAATGTCGAATAATCTTTGCAAAATGAGGAATTAGTAGATAATTATCTGAAAGAAATGGGCAAAAAAAGGGATTAATGTGACACTAAACACTTGAATTTCAATAATTTTATGTGATAATATATAAATACAATGGCCATTTTCATAAGACCATCTTCTTAGAGTTTTACTTTCAAATAGTCCTTTTCATAATAGCTTGTTTAAATATGTCTTGTCAAAAGGCTTCCTTATTGTTCGTATATTTGAGTATTTATTAACTATGACAAAAGAAAGGACATGGTCAAAAAAGATATAGACCTATTAAAAGAATTAAGACGATGCTGGAGATGGTCTTAATAAGTTATGCTTTTGTGAAAATTATGGTTGTACTTAGGTAACCTAGTTTACTACGTAAGTACATAGTTTCTTATACAAAAAAACATTGAGTAATAATTATCAAAGGGGGATGGTAGTAGATGAAAATAGCTATTGTTACCGATCAATCAAGAACTGCTTATTTACCTAATGAAGAAGGTTTGATGGAGGACAGACAAAAAAGGCAGACTGTAAAAGCCATAAAAGAAGTACTTTCAGAAAAGTATACTTGTATTGATTTAGTTTTTGATGACAATATACTAATTAAGCTAAAGAGGGAAAAGGTTGATTTAGTGTTCAATCTATGCAATGGAATTAGTGGCAACTCAAGGATTTCTCAACTTCCAGCCTTATTAGAATATGCAGGCATTCCTTATACTGGTTCCACTCCTTTAGGTCACGCCTTAGCTTATAATAAGATATATTCCTGTAAGCTTTTCAACGAAGCCAATATAAATACACCTAAATTTGCTTATGTAAACAATATAGAAGAAATAGAAAATATAGATATCAATTTACCAGCCATAGTTAAACCTAAGGACGAAGGCTCAAGTAGGGGTATTCATCAAAACAGCCTAGTATTTAATAAAGACCAATTAATAAAAAGGGTTAGGGAATGCTTGAATACTTACGATCCACCTGTGATGATTTCTGAATATATAGAAGGTAGAGAGTTTACAGTAGGAGTTTTAGGTAATGATGAAAATATAACAGCACTTCCCATATTAGAAATCGACTTTTCTAACCTTCCAAAACACCTACACAAATTCTATAGCTTCGAAGTAAAAGTTCATTATGGAGACAAGACTACTTATCACGTTCCTGCAAGATTAGATGAGATTACTCAAAAGAAAATAGAAGAAGCAGCCATTAAAGCTTATAAGGTATTAGACTTAAAGGACTATGCAAGGGTAGATATTAGGTTGAAAGATGGAGTACCTTATGTGCTGGAAGTAAATTCACTGCCAGGCCTAATGAGAGGCCATAGTGATATAACTAAAATGGCAGATGCGTCTGGCTTAGGATATAAGGGCCTAATATTTAGCATAGTTGAAAATGCCATAAGAAGACATAGGTTAGATGAAAAATTACAACATGTTAAATAGATAAGATATATAGGATCAGGTTTGAATAATTGCTTTAAAGTAAATCCAAAGTAATTGTTCAGGCCTGATCCTTTTATTTAAAAAGAATTTGTAAATTGTATCACAATTTTTACAAATAAGATGAAATAGTTAAAAAATATTGTATAATAAATATGACAATACTTTTATAAAAGATTACATATTAGGGGGGATTGTAATGGACAAACCTATATTATCAGCCCATTTTGAATCAAGGGAGCCATCCGATGTTCGTTTAGCACAAATGAGATATGCTGAACGAAAAGTAAAGCCTGAAGCAGTAATAAATGTAGGTATTGGAAACGTTTCCCTGCCAACAAATCCAGCTATGCAAAAGAGAATGTTTGAGCTTAATTCACCTGAAAGCCCATTTGCTAATGGGGTTATTAGGTATACTCAAACGGCTGGAACTGAAGAAGCCCAAAAGGCCTTCAAAAACATATTAAAAAGCCAAGGTTTCGATACCAGTAACCTCCATGTGCTAGTAACCGATGGAGGCTCAGCAGGTATGGAATTATTACTCTTAGGAGTGTGTGGTCCAGCTGGAAGTGATGAAAGGCCTTTAATGATGATAGATCCTGCTTATACAAATTATATTTCTTTTGCTGAGAGAATAGGGCGTAAAATTGTTACTATTACACGTAAAATGGGAGAAGATGGTAAGTTTAATTTACCAGATATGCAGGAAGTTGAAGAGATGATTAAGAAATACGAGCCTGGAGCCCTTTTGGTAATTCCTTACGATAATCCTACAGGCCAATTATACACTTACGATCTTTTAAAAGAACTTGCTAGTCTTTGTGTTAAATATAATATGTGGTTAGTAAGTGATGAGGCTTATCGTGAGCTATATTATACAGATGATGAAAAGCTAGTGAGTATCTGGGGATTAAGTAATGAAGATGTGCCAGGAATTGAAGGCAGAAGGATTAGCATTGAGACAGCTTCAAAAGTATGGAATGCATGTGGTTTAAGAATAGGAGCAGTTGTTACTGACAATGAAGATTTTTACAGAGGAGCGGTTGCAGAATATACAGCTAATCTCTGTGCCAATGCAATTGGCCAATATATATTTGGAGCCTTAGCCCATGAAAGTAAAGAAAGTATTCTTAATTGGTGTAAACAACAAAGAGAATACTATAGGGACATAATAGTAAAAGTTTATAATGAATTTAAGAGGTTAGAGCCAAGGCTAATAGTGTCTAGTCCAGATGCATCTATCTATTCAGTAATAGATGTAAGAAATGTTGTAAAACCTGGCTTTGATTCCATCGATTTCGTCTTATATTGCGCCGAAAAAGGTTCTGTAGAAATAAACGGAGTTGAGACAACCCTACTTGTAGCACCTATGAAAGGTTTCTACAATGTAGATAATGAAGAAGAAAATCCAGGCAAAACCCAATTTAGAATTTCCTTTGTTGAATCTCCAGAAAATATGCTTAAAGTTCCAGAACTATTTGTTAAGCTTTTAAGACAGTACGAAGCTGAAAGATAAGAGTATTATGTTTAAAGCACCCAAAAGTTCTAACTTTTGGGTGCTTTTTTGTGTTAATTTTTGATTAAAGTCAAAGAATAATGTTGATTATATTTTTATAATAGAAATGTATGAGGTAGTTTTACTAAAGAAAATATGGAGGGGTTTATATGGATAAATTTGATAGCAATCAAAAAATTGGAGATATAGTAGCCACATTTCCAAAAGCAGGTGATGTGTTTTTAGAATATAAAATAGATTTTTGCTGTGGAGGAGATAGGCCATTAAAAGAAGCCATAAGGGAGAAAGGTTTAGATGAAAAAGAGATTTTAGATAAAATAAACAAATTATATGAAGAATTTGTAAACAGCAGTGAGGCAAAAGATAAGAATTGGAAGGAAGCCCCCTTAGAAGAATTAGTTGACCAGATAGTCAACAAACACCATGCTTATCTATGGGAAGAACTGCCTAGAATAAGCAAGCTGTCAACAACCATATTAAGGGTTCATGGAGA
>CALBUB010000146.1 GCA_937967955.1 uncultured Bacillota bacterium
ACTATGCAAGAAGGTAATATTGGTTAAAAAATTTTGTTATTTTATATTAAATTAAAAAGGTAGCAGAAATTGTTCTGCTACCTTCTAGTTCTTTTTGGAGCAATATGGATAGCTTTATGGTCTAAGCCGTGAACTGCTTCCATGAAGGCTTCACTAAGGGTAGGATGGGCATGGATTGTTCTTGCTATGCTGTTTACATCTAATCCATTAGCTATTGCTAATGCCCCTTCATGGATTAAATCATTAGCATGGGGCCCTACTATTGTAACACCTATTATCTTATTGTCTTCTTTTGAAGAGAATACTTTTACAAAGCCCTCTGCTTCACCCAAAGATAAAGCCTTACCATTTGCTGCAAACATAAATTTGCTTACCTTATAGTCTATACCACTTTGTTTAATTTCCTCTTCTGTCATTCCAACAAATGCAACTTCTGGGAAAGAAAATACACAGTTAGGGACCACATGGAAATTGATATCGGGCTCAAGGCCCATTATTTTTTCCATTACATATATGCCCTGATTGGAAGCAACATGTGCAAGCTGAAGACCTACATTGTTTACATCCCCTATGGCATATATTCCTTTAACTGTAGTTTCAAAGTTTTCATCTACCTTTATGCCCCTAGTATCATATTCTATTCCTACTGAGTCAAGGTTTAAGCCTTCAGTTACAGGCCCTCTACCTGAAGCAATTAGTACCTTATCTCCTACTACCTCAATTTCCTTATCCTTATTTTTATATCTTGCAACTACCTTTAGCTTATCTCCTTCCTTGACTATCTCTTTAGCTCTTATATCTACGTAAACTTCCATTCCTCTTTTTTTGAAGAATACTGGTAATCTTCTAGTCAATTCCATATCTACATTCTTAAGTATCCTGGAAGCTAGTAGTATAACCTGGGAGCCTAACTCCTGATAGATACTTGCAAACTCTAGTCCAATTACTCCCCCACCTACTACTATAAGAGTTTCTGGAATTTCTTCCAATTCTAAAATTTCATCGCTAGTTATTACTCCTTCTAAGTCTACTCCCTTAGTTTCTGTCATTACTGCCTTTGAGCCTGTAGCAATGACAATATTATCTACTTGTATTTCTCTGCTAGTCCCGTCTTTCAACTGGACAACTACAGTTTTAGCATCCTTTAAACTACCTTTACCCCTGATAAATTCAATATTTTTATAAGAGGATATTAACTGTTCTATCCCCTTAACTAGCTGGCTGACTACTTTTTCCTTTCTTTCCTTTAGGGCTTTTCCGTCTAGGCTATAGTTGTCTACATGGATACCGTATTCTTTAGCCTTTTTCAAAGTATGCATTATCTCTGCATTTCTAAAGTAGGTTTTAGTGGGGATACAGCCTCGATTGAGGCATGTTCCCCCTAATTCTCTCTCTTCAATAAGATATATATCCGCACCTAGTTGAGCACCTCTAATAGCAGCTTCATATCCACCGGGCCCTGCACCGATTACTGCAATCTTTTTTGTCAATTGCTACACCTACCCTTCATACTTAAGTATTGGATTTCTTGCTGCCTTGGCTTCATCTAATCTTCTTAAAGATGTATTGCGTGGAGCATCTTTTAATAGTTCTGGCTTATTCTTTGCTTCTTCTGCAATTTTAATTAATATATCAGCAAACTCGTCTAAAGTCTCTTTGCTTTCACTTTCAGTTGGCTCGGTCATCAATGCCTCCTGAACGATAAGTGGGAAGTAAATTGTTGGTGGATGATAGCCGTAATCAAGCAATCTCTTTGCAACATCTAATGTAGTTACTTCTGATAGGTCACCTTTTAGTCCTGCCATTACAAATTCGTGCTTATAAATTGTATCTTCTGCTAAGTTATAGTGCTCCTTCAATTTACTTGCTAAGTAGTTAGCATTAAGTACTGCTATATCACTTACTCTATTTAAGCCATCTTTACCCATGGTCAATATATAGGTATAAGCTCTAACAAGTATGCTGAAATGTCCATAGAAGTCTTTCATTCTACCTACAGAATGTGGTATATCGTAGTTTAAATAATATCTATCTCCATCCTTTTCTACTGTAGGAGTAGGTAAGTAGTCTAGAAGTATTTTCTTAACTCCTACAGGTCCTGCTCCTGGTCCTCCACCACCGTGTGGTGTTGAGAAGGTCTTATGAAGGTTAAAGTGTACTACGTCAAAGCCCATATCCCCAGGCCTTACTTTTCCTAATATGGCGTTAGCATTTGCACCGTCATAGTATAGTAAGCCACCAGCATCGTGAACTAGTTCAGCTATTTCTACTATTTCTCTTTCAAATAGTCCTAGTGTGTTTGGATTAGTTAACATTAGTCCAGCAATTTCATCGCTTAATGCTGCCTTTAAGCTTTCTATATCTACTAAGCCTTCTTCAGTAGATTTAATTTCTATAATATCGAAGCCAGCTACTTTAGCAGATGCTGGATTTGTTCCGTGGGCTGAGTCTGGAACGATTATCTTAGTTCTCTTAGTATCTCCTCTATGCTCATGGTATGCCTTTATTAAAGCTAAACCAGTAAGCTCTCCATGGGCACCAGCTGCAGGCTGTAAAGTCATCTTATCCATTCCAGATATTTCACATAAAGCTTGGTCTAATTCATACATCAACCTTAGTGCCCCTTGTACTGTGTCTTCTGGTTGGAGTGGATGGATATTTCTAAAGCCATCAAGGCCTGCCATGTCTTCATTAATCTTTGGGTTATATTTCATGGTACAAGAACCTAGAGGATAAAAGCCTGTATCTACTCCGTAGTTTTTATTTGCTAGATTAGTATAATGTCTAATTATATCTACTTCACTAACCTCTGGTAGCTCTAATTCTTCTTCATTTATATATTCACTAGGAATAAGTTCATCAAGCTTTACTTCCTCCACATCTAGCTTAGGCAATCTATAAGCTTTTCTACCAGGTTTGGATAACTCAAATATCAACTTATCGTATTTTCTCATATTATCCCCTCCAGTACTGAACTCAATTTATCAATTTCCTCTTTTGTCCTTTTTTCTGTTACTGCATATAGTATTCCATTCTTGTATTGGGGATAATCTTTTCCTAAGTCATAGCCTCCTAATATATTTTCACCTAATAACTTATTATTAATCTCCTCTGGTGATACATGGCTTGTTACTGCAAATTCCATAAAGAATGGTTTATCAAACAATGGCTTAAATTTGCCTGACTTAGTAATTTGTTTGAAAGCATAGTGAGCTTTTTGAGCTGCTTGTGTAGCTACTTCTCTTAGGCCTTTCTTTCCTAAAGTAACTAAGTACACTACTGCTGCTAGTGTATTAATACCTTGGTTAGAACAGATATTTGAAGTAGCCTTTTCTCTTCTTATGTGTTGTTCTCTTGCTTGTAATGTTAGTACAAAGCCTCTCTTTCCATCTAAATCTTCAGTTTGACCAACTATCCTTCCTGGTAACTTTCTCATAAATTGCTTCTTAGTTGCAATAAAGCCTAAATATGGTCCACCAAACTGTAATGGAACTCCTAGTGGTTGCCCTTCTCCCACTACTATGTCAACACCTAAATCTGCTGGTTTTTTAAGTATTCCTAAGGAGATTGGATTCATACTAGCTATAAATAAGGTCTTCTTCTGACTGTGGACTATTTCTTCTGTAGCCTTTAAATCCTCAATAATTCCAAAGAAGTTTGGATTTTGAACTATAACTGCTGCAGTTTTATCACTAATTTGTTTTTTCAGTTCTTCTAGGTTGGTTACTCCTCCTTCTTCATCAATTTCTATAATCTCTAAGCCTTGTAAATGTGCATAAGTATGGAGGATTTGCCTGTATTGAGGATTTACAGTTTTGGATATGATTATCTGATTTCTCCTGGTTACGTTGGCAGCCATGTAAGCTGCTTCTGCAATAGCTGTACCACCATCATATAAGGAAGCATTGGATACATCCATTCCTGTTAAATTGCATATCAAGGTTTGATATTCAAATATATATTGTAATGTACCTTGGCTTATTTCAGCTTGGTATGGGGTATAAGAGGTGTAGAATTCACTTATGGATGTAATATGGCCTACTACAGCTGGAATGTAGTGATCATAAGCTCCTGCCCCTAGGAAACAAGTTAATTGATTAACTGATTTATTCATTTGGGATAATTTTGTTAAGTACCTGGATACTTCTAGCTCTGACATAGAGGGGTGTAGATTCAATTCCCTATTTAATCTAACGCTTTCTGGGATATCTTTAAACAACTCATCGATTGAATCTACACCTATAGCTTCTAACATCTGCTTTTCATCTTCCGGGGTATTTGGAATGTAAGGATACATATTTATTTTATACCTCCTCTTCCAAATACTTCTCATACTCTTCACTAGTCATCAATTCATCCAATTGTGATTTATCTGTTATCTCTATCTTTACAATCCAGTTTTCATATGGATCTTCATTTAATAGGCCTGGTTCATCTAAAAGAGCCTCATTTACTTCTAATATCTTACCATCAACTGGCATGAATACATCAGAAGCTGCCTTTACAGATTCAACTGCTGAGAATACTTCTTCTTTTTCAAATTCATCATCTACTTCTGGTAACTCTACGTAAACGATATCACCTAATTGATCTTGTGCATAATCTGTTAATCCAATATACCCCTCATTTCCTTCAACCTTTACCCACTCATGATCTTTTGTGTAATATAAACCTTCTAATACCTTCATTATCCATACCTCCTTAAGTTTTTTATTTATTTATTTTTTTAAGAATCTTCTGCTTATTATTTTAGCCTTAACTGGCTTATTTCTAATCATAATATCAATTTCATTGCCTATTTGAGCTTCATCAGCTTCAACAAGTGCATTTCCAATATTCTTCTTTAGAGTTGGAGAAAGATAGCCAGTAGTTACATGTCCAATCTTTCTTCCGTCCTTATAGACTTCGTAACCTTCTCTAGGTATACCCCTTTCTAATAATTCAAAACCTACAAGCTTCCTCTTAAGTCCTTCCTCCCATTGTTTCTTCAAAGCTTCTTTTCCAATAAAATCTGCTTCTTTATCCAATTTAACTGCAAACTTAAGTCCAGCTTCTAAAGGATTTATATCTTCTGATATTTCCTGTCCATATAAAGGCATTGAAGCTTCAAAGCGTAATGTATCTCTAGCACCTAAACCAGCAGGTTTCAATCCATCTTCTTCTCCAACTTCTAATAACTTATTCCAAACAGTGACAGTATCCTCTGCCGAAGTATAAACCTCAAAACCATCTTCTCCAGTATAACCAGTTCTGGATACTAATATACTTTTTACTCCAGCAACCTCTATATCTCTCTTAAAGTGTTGGGCTTTTATTGTTGACAAGTCGTAGTCAGTAAGCTTTTGCAATATCTTCTCTGCCTTAGGTCCTTGTATTGCTATTAATCCGATTTGCTCAGATATATTTTCTATAACTATATTGAAATCCTTCTTATTATCAATCATCCATTTTAAATCTTTTTCCGTATTGGCAGCGTTTACAACTAGCAAGTATTCTTCTTGATTATATTTATAAACTAGCAGGTCATCTACTACTCCTCCATCAGGATAGCACATCATTGTATATAGTACCTGATTGTCGCTCATTTTAGAAAGGTCGTTTGTGAATAAGTACTGTAGATAATCTAAGGCATCCTTCCCTTTTACTACTACTTGCCCCATATGAGACACATCAAAAATACCAGCATTATTTCTTACAGCTTCATGTTCTTTAACTAGTCCTTCATACTGTACCGGAAGGGCCCAGCCAGCATAGTCTACAATCTTTCCCCCTAGCTTTATATGTTCATCATAAAGGGGAGTTTTCTTAGCCACCATTCAACCACTCCTTTCTTACACTTGTTTATTATCTACCCTGCTAAAATTCCATTAAACAACCATTAGAATTTTTTAAATATTGCTACCTTAAATTATATACAATATGCATAAATTTATCAATATTGTTAACGTTTATACAATTAGGAAATATATACAAAAAAATATATCCACTTTATTCACATTATCCACAGCCACTAGGGGATAATTTATGTTAACAATCTGCCTATTCTGAAATTAGATAATATAACAACACTAATATATATATCCACATTTGCCATTGATTATCCACAAAAATTACACACATAAGCTGTTAATGTTTTGGGAAGAGGACATGGAAAATTTCCAATAAAAAAAGCTTCCATGTTGATTCCAAAACAACATAGAAGCTTGCTTTTGTAAAGATATCTATCTCTTTGAGAATTGTGGAGCTCTTCTGGCTTTTTTCAAACCGTATTTCTTTC
>CALBUB010000147.1 GCA_937967955.1 uncultured Bacillota bacterium
CAAAAGATGATGAGAACAGTAATCGTATCCTTAATACCGTTAATCCTTTCTTCTATATACTTTTTCGGTTGGAGGTCTTTCTTGCTATTGGCCCTTGTAACCTTGGCTGGAGTTATCACTGAAGGCCTTTTTGAGAAAAGGCAAGGTAAGAAAATATCTGAAGCAATATTTGTAACATGTATACTCTATGTTTTAACTTTGCCTCCAGCAACACCTTTCTGGATAGCCATTGTAGGAATAGTATTTGGAGTGTTTTTTGCTAAAGAGGTTTTTGGTGGTTTTGGAAGAAACATATTCAATCCAGCCTTAGTAGCAAGAGCTTTCGTATATGTAAGCTTTCCTGAGCCATTGACTATGGAGTGGTTTAAGCCAGCAACTGGCTTTCCTGGAGGTTTTGTAAGGTACTTAACTGAAAGTATAGATGTAGCTAGTCAAGCTACTCCTATGCTTAAATTCCGTGAAATGGGAATTACAGAACCTTTATCTAATTTAATATTAGGTAATGTAGCTGGTTCCTTAGGAGAGACTTGTGCTATTTTAATAATCCTTGCAGGCTTATATCTAATCTATAAAAAGGTAGCTTCCTGGCAAATTATGGCGGCAGTTTTTATAGGCTTTACAGTTACAAATACAGCCTTTTATCTATTAGGTAGTCCATCTATTCCTAATCCATTGTTTGGAATACTTTCAGGAGGTTTTCTTTTTGGAATGGTATTTATGGCCACTGATCCTGTTACTGCTCCCAAGACTAAGGAAGGAAAATGGATATATGGAATCCTCATAGGCATAGTAACAGTAGTAATTCGTGGTTATGCTTTATTTGCTGGAGGAATGATGTTTGCCATACTTGTTGGAAATACCTTTGCGCCCTTGATAGATGAGATAGTTAAATATATTAAGTCTAGCAGGAAAGAAAAAAGAAAAGAGGTGGCAGCATGAAGGCTTCTAAGAGCAATTTTTTGTATCCTATAATGTTTACTTTAATAGTCACTGCTGTGACCATATTTTTACTAGCTGGCATAAACTATTTAACAGCTGATGCTATAGCGTTAAATGAAGAAACTACCTTAAGAAGCACAATCCTATATGTATTCAATATAGATTTCCCTACTGGAGATGCTGAAAAAATAGAAGAAATATTTAATGAACATGTAAAAGCCAAACAAGTTGGAGAAAAGACCATCTACTACATAGAAGAAGGAGATGAAATTGTTGCCTATGCCTTTCCGGTAGATGGGGTAGCTCTATGGGGAAGTGTCAAGGCTTATGTGGCAATAACAGCTGACTATAGTGAAATTTTAGGAATGGACTTTGTATCCCATAGTGAAACTCCAGGTTTAGGAGGAAGAATATCTGAAGATTGGTTTAAGGAACAATTTAGAGGATTAAAACTGGAGGATAGGGAAGGGGGAGAATATATAATCTACAGGCCAGCCCCTGGCGGCAATGTAGATTCTATATCTGGTGCCACCCTTACTTCAAAAGCCATAAAGGACCTGCTGAATAATGGCATACATGAGTTTATAACAGAACAAAGGGGGGAATAGGATGGATAAAAAGAAGATAAAAGAAATATTCAAAACAGGAATTTGGGACGATAATCCTGTTATTAGACAGGTTATAGGTATTTGTTCATCTTTGGCGGTAACAAATCTATTGATTAATTCCTTGATAATGGGCTTGGCTTTAACTTTTGTTACTGCCTTTTCTGAGCTTACCATATCTTTAATAAGAAAGTTTACACCAAGGCATATAAGAATGGTTATACAGGTACTTATTATTTCTGCCTTTGTAATAATAGTGGATATATTTTTGAAGGCTTACTATCCAGAAATGAGCGAGGCTTTAGGTCCATATGTAGGGCTTATAATTACTAATTGTATCATAATGGGCAGATGTGAAGCTTATGCCCAGAGCAATCCACCTATAAGTTCTTTTTTAGATGGCATTGCTTCTGGCTTAGGCTATACTATAGTTTTACTTGTAATTGCCTTTATAAGAGAACTATTTGGCTTTGGTACTATATTTGGAATTCCTGTATTAGGAGCTTGGTGGACTAGGTGGACCATTATGGTAATGCCTCCATCAGCCTTTTTCATAATGGGTGTTATATTCTGGTGGGCAAGGAGTAAAACAGAAAAGAAAGAGGAAGAGAAGGAAGGAGGTAAGGTTACAGCATGATTGAAATAAGTCCATGGGTCATATTCTTTGCTTCCATATTTACAAACAATATGATATTTTCAAATTTCCTAGGCATGTGCTCTTTTATTTCAGTGTCAAATGAAATACCTACATCCCTTGGTTTAGGTCAGGCAGTTACTTTTGTACTAACTTTTACAACCATACTTAACTACTTTATCTATTATTATATATTGGTTCCATTAGGTTTAGAGTATTTGAGGTTTATCGTATTTATAATTACCATTGCAGCCTTTGTACAGCTTCTTGAAATGCTTGTAGAAAGATATTTTCCTAATTTATATTATACTTTAGGTATATTTTTACCCTTGATTACTGTTAACTGTGTCATATTAGCTGTGTCCCTTTTCATGGTTATAAGAAATTATACATTCTTACAGTCGGTAGGCTTTGCAATTGGTTCAGGTCTAGGTTGGACTTTAGCAATAGTTGCAATGGCTGGTGCCAAGCAAAGAATTAAGAATAACAAATTACCAAAGGGCCTGGAAGGAGCAGGCATAACATTGATAATTACAGGGCTAATGGCTTTAGCCTTCGTTGGCTTTTCTGGAATAGTCCAGATACAATAGGGGGGATTATATGGCTACAATTATAATTACAACTGCAGTAGTAACGGCTTTTACCGGTTTTTTAGCATTATTACTTACCATAGCAGAGAATACTATAGCCAATTATGGAGAAGTAAATATTGTGATAAATGATGATAAAGAATATGTGGTACAAGGAGGGGCTTCTCTACTATCAACATTAATTAGCCAAAATATATTCATACCTTCTGCTTGTGGCGGAAGGGGAACTTGTGGCTACTGTAAAGTTAAAGTACTAGAAGGTGGAGGTCCAGTACTGCCTACAGAACTTCCTTGGTTAACAGAAGATGAATTAAATGATAACATGAGACTGGCCTGCCAGTGTAAAGTGAAAGAAAATATGAAGATAGAAATACCAGAAGAGCTATTCAATGTTAGAGAATATGAAACAGTAGTAGAATTGATCGAAGATATGACTCCAGAAATAAAAAAAGTTAGATTAAGGTTAAAAGAAGGAGAAGAGATTGACTTTAAGCCTGGCCAATATATACAGCTAAAAGTTCCAATCTATGAAGGAAACGATGAAGAAGTATATAGAGCCTATTCTATAGCAACTCCACCAAGTATTAAAAACTATATAGATTTATATATAGGCTATACTGGTGGTATTGCAACTACTTATATTCATAAGTTTTTACAAGAAGGTGATACAGTTTATATAAACGGCCCTTATGGAGATTTCTACTACCATGACAATCCAGATAAGGAAATGGTAATGGTAGCTGTAGGAACTGGAATGGCTCCAATATTATCAATACTCCGCTACATGAAGGAAAATAATATACAGAGAAAGGCTACATTCTACTTTGGAGCCAAGACTCCCATAGATTTGTTTGAATTGGAACTAATGGAGGAGTTGGAGAAGGAGCTGCATAATTTTAAATTCATACCAACTTTATCCAGGGTAAAAGAAGAACACAAATGGACAGGAGAAAGGGGCAGGGTTAATATTGCCTTGGAAAAATATGTAGACAATGGAGATAATAAAGAGGCATACTTGTGTGGAAGCCCAGCAATGATAGATACTGTAGTTGAAGTGCTTACCAAAAAAGGTTTTACAGAGGATACAATCTATTACGACAAATTTTAATGTATTTTGGACACTGGAAAGTGTCCTTTTTTTATTATAAAAGATTAAAGGATTAGGAAAGTAACAGTAGTTACTGAATATATTTATTTATAAATATTATTATTAGGAGTGATTATATGAAGCATGTTACTATTTTGAGTTACAATGATGATTTGGCTATTGAAGAAAAAGTTAGCCAATGGATAGAAGAAAACGAAGGCTCAATATTAGAGATAATCGATATTGAATATATTGAAAATGGGAATATGTATATTGCTACCATCACCTACGAGGAAAGAAAGTAATGATTTAATGGGCCAAAGGGCCTTTTTTTATCCAAGATAGTTGGAAGATCTGAAGACCTTATTTTTAGAAAAT
>CALBUB010000148.1 GCA_937967955.1 uncultured Bacillota bacterium
TTTTATTATGTTTAAAGATACCCCTATGGGGTACATTAGTAATAAATGGATTAAGGAGGAATAATAATGAAAATTAATATAACCGATATAGCAAAAGAACAGTTAGAGAAGGCCCTAACTTCTAGAAAGGATAAAAAGCCCTTAAGGATATATATAGCAGGCTATGGCTGAGGCGGTCCATCCTTTGGTTTAGCTCTGGATGAGCCAAAAGAAAATGATGTAACTTATCAAGTAGATGACTTTACTATTGTAGTAGAAGATTTAATTGATGAAAATTTTGAATCCTTTACTATAGATTATAGCAATAGTTGGCTAAGAAAGGGCTTTATGGTTATACCAGATAGAAAAATGTCATCTTGCTGATAATTTTAAGGAAAATGTAAAAGCTAAAGGGTAGAACTTTCCCCCTTTAGCTTTTTTGTGTTTAATTTCCATTAAATGGTTATAATGGGAGTTGAGAAATTTAAATTTTTCTTAAAACATACTACTTAACAAGCAATGGATTTTGTGTTAAAATTAAGAGTGCACAAGAATTAATAAGACGTTTATAAGTCCTTAGAGGACACGGGGGTGATGATTAGTGGATTCCGGGCCTTTATCTAAGCTGAGTTGTGATGAGGCTACTTCTTTACAATTTAATAGGAAGAACACTGGTCATCGCCTACCAGTGTTCTTCTAAGGAGGCGATAATATGGATTTAAAAGAATTAGAACTATTAATGGCAGAAAAAAATTATGCAAAGTTGAAGAAAGAGTTAGAAGAGATGAATCCTGTAGATGTGGCAGAGCTATTGGAAACTTTGGATATTCATAATTCCTTAATTTTGTTTAGGATGCTTTCTAAGGATTTGGCAGCAGAGGTATTCTCTAGTTTTTCTAATGACATGCAAAGGGATATTATTGGACTTATTACAGATAAGGAATTGAAGGAAATCATAGATGAACTATTTTTTGACGACATGATTGACATTATAGAAGAGATGCCTGCTAATGTAGTGAAGAAGATTTTACTTAATGCAAGGGAAGAGGAAAGGAATCTAATAAACCAATTTTTAAGATATCCACCTGCTTCAGCAGGCAGTATAATGACTATAGAGTATGTGGACCTAAAAAAGGACATGACAGTTAAGGAAGCTTTAGAACACATAAAGGAAACAGGCATCAATAAGGAAACGGTATATACTTGCTATGTATTAGATAAAAATAGAAAGCTGGAAGGCATTGTATCCCTTAGGAAGCTAGTAACAAGCGATGAAGATGAAATTATAGAAGATATAATGCACACAGATATAATATATGTTCATACCCATGATGACCAAGAAAGTGTAGCCAATGTATTCATTAAATATGGTTTTTTGGCTTTGCCTGTAGTAGATAAGGAAAATAGGCTTACAGGTATTATAACAGTAGACGATATAATGGATGTAATGGAGCAGGAAGCAACAGAAGACTTCCACAAGATGGCAGCTATAGCCCCATCAGGGGAGGCCTATTTAAATACGGGAGTATTGACTTTAGCAAGGCATAGGTTGGCATGGCTTTTAATATTGATGCTCTCAGCAACTGTTACGGGAAGAATTATGCTTAAATTTGAAAAATTATTATCTTCAGTAGTTATTCTTAGTGCTTTTATTCCCTTGCTCATGGATACGGGAGGAAATTCAGGAAGCCAATCTTCCACCTTAATAATAAGGGGATTAGCTACTGGTGAGATAGATACAAGCGATTGGCATAAGGTATTGTGGAAAGAATTTAGAATCAGTATTATAGCTGGTACAGTCCTATCTCTAGTAAATTTGATAAGGCTTATATATATTGAAAAAGTTGCTTTTGTAATAGCTGCCATAATTTCTTTAACTCTAGTAGTAACTGTTGTTTTTTCCAAGCTAGTAGGAGGGATCCTTCCTATAATAGCTAAAAAAATAGGGTTAGATCCAGCTATTATGGCAGGGCCAATAATTACAACTATTATAGATGCTTTAAGTTTAATAGTGTATTTTGCTATAGCTTCTGTATTTCTAGGGTTATAAAAAAGAGCTAGAATTTGTGGCTCTTTGTCAATATTTGGGGTGGGATTTTCTTAAATCCCGCTCCATTACTAT
>CALBUB010000149.1 GCA_937967955.1 uncultured Bacillota bacterium
AATACAAATTCTGAATCAGCTTCCAATTCTACATCTAAAAATATTGGCTCCACATCTTTTACACCTGGCACTGGTCCAACTAAACCCTTATATTCTCCAGCTATTATATGGACTTTCATTTTGTCGTCTGAATAAACTGGTATCATTTCTTTTGAAATATTGCCGTAGTTTGGTTTAGCCATCTTATCCTTTTTAGGTAGATTTATCCACAGCTGTATTCCCAACATTAGAGGAGATTCCTTTGGCATTTCCTGATGGAGTATTCCCGAGCCTGCTGTCATCCACTGACAATCTCCACCCTCTATTACACCCCTATTGCCTAGACTGTCCTCATGCTTCATCTTGCCTGCTATTAAGTAGGTTACTGTTTCTATACCCCTATGAGGATGCCATGGAAAGCCTTTTATATAGTCCTCAGGATTGGTGGAGTCAAAGAAATCCATCATCAGAAAGGGGTCAAAATCCTCTATATCATTATAGCCAAACATTCTAGTTAATCTTACTCCTGCTCCATCCATAGATGGCACTCCAGCAAAATATCTCTTAATCTTTCTCTCCATCCAACCACTCCTAATTTTTTCTACTTATACCCAATTTGTGCAACTACCATTAGTTTATCCTATTATTTAAATCTTTATTATTAATCACCATATCTATCATTGTCTCTCCAGTCATCATCGTCTAAATCATCATCTATATCATGCTCAATAACCTTTCCAGTATAAGCATCTATTTCAATTTCATATATCAAACGGCCATCATCTTCATCCAAATCAAGGTCTGTTATTTTACCATTAGCTAGGCTTAAGGCTATAGCTTTTGCCTCATCTATACTTATATGCTTCTTCACTTGCCTATCCTTTACAACTTGATTATTATCATCTTCCTTATGGTCATCCTGGTCATCATCTAGGTCATCCTCATATTCATCCATATCATCATCTAATAAATCCTCATCAATATCTACAATCTTCCTTAAATCCAAACCAGTTTCCCTTGAAATTTTTATAAGCTCTTCTATTGAAAGGTCTACTAATTCTTCTAATTCAAATTCTGGATTTAAAATCATTAGATTTTTTATAAATATCATCTTACCTAAGGACACATTATACTTTTCAGCATAGTCTTTTACAGTATTTGTGCTTACTACTGACTGCCTTAATACAATAGGTTTGAACTGTTTATTGCTAAAGAATTGGCCTATTATACTATTTAATTTATCAACTTGGATGCTGCCCTTTTCTACATTTTCATTTAATACTGAAATAAGCATTGCATGGCGACTTTCATCTATATAGCCTTCTTTTAGCATCTTATCTAAAAGCTTAATAATAACTTCATCTATATCTTCACCTTTATAGCTAATATCATCAATTAGTTCCCTACCTTCCTTATTTAGGCCTTCTATCCTATAACTTGTTCTTTCCGGTTTATTGCCATTTCTATACTTGGATTTACATCAAAATATACAATACTATCAGGCAGCCTATAGGGCATATACCAACCTAAATATGCAATTAAAAATACTGCCGCAGCCGATGCCAAGGTGAGTACAGGTTTGAGGATATTAGGCCTTTTCTCTACTTCTACTTGTCTAGTTATATGGTCATGTTCTTCCATCTTCTCCACAGGCATAGCTTTAATCTTATCTAGTAAATCTATAGGTGCAGAATCCATTGCTTTTTTTAAGCTTTCATTTATAGCTTCATTTCTCATTCCATATCCACCCCCTCTTTTTTAAGGTGTGCCCTTAACTTTTTTAATGCCCTCCTATATTATGATAAAGCAGTGGTAGTATATAAAATTTCAAAGGCTTCCATATCGTCTTGGCCAATTCGGTAAAATAAGTTTTCATCTATATTGACTTTTCCTTTCCTGGCCTTTTCCTGGTCAAAATTGTGTACTCCAACTACAAACCAAAATAAAATCTCAGCTCACTCCTTTCATAAGGATAACAATTGGAAATGCTATTTTATTGCATAAAAAATAATTTATTTTTAATATATCCTAAACATCTAATAAAAATAAATAAGTCAGAGGAATAAAGCCTCTGACTTTTAACATAAGCTTCTTTCAGCAGTTTTCTTAAAATGTTCAATAAAATTATATAATACCTGGTCTTCTTTAATATTCTTATTATATATGAGATACATGTCATATTCTATAGAATAATCTTTAATGTTTATCTCCTTTAGTTGCTCATTGTATAGTTCTTTTTTTACAGAGGTATAAGGTAAAAAGCCAATTCCAAAACCATTTAACACAGAAGATTTTACTGCTTCTGCCGAATCGCTGTTATATAATATATTTAAATCTTCTATTTTTAGGCCAATAGTGTTTAGCTTTTTACTGATAGCATCTATAACGTATACCTTATCATTTAATAGGATAAAGGGATGCTCTACTAATTTTACAAAATCTATTTCTTCCTCTATTTCATAGTCTTTAGGTGCAACTAGTATCATCTTATCTTTTCCTATTTTATAATAGGATAGATTGGGATTTTGAGGTTTATCGTATATAACACCAATATCACATATATTATTGAGGACATTTTGCTCAATTTCATCAGCTTCATTGGGATTTAATTCATAACTATAGTTGCGAAACTTATTCTTAATCTCATACATTACACAAGGTAAGGAATAGGTAGCAATTGACCAACAGGCTTCAATTTTAATATACCTCTCTTTCTTATCTACCTGCTCCAACTCTTGTAGCATTGTTTCGTAGGTTCTAATAATATTATCTGCGTATTTTAACACAATAAGCCCTTTTTCAGTTAATTCTACGCCTTTGTTGCTCCTTTCTAGCAGTTTGCACCCTAAAATTTCCTCCAACTTTAAAATCTGCTGGCTTAAGGCAGATTGAGATATATGGGCTTCCTTTGCTGCCTTAGATATGCTGCCAGCAAGGGCTACTTTGCAAAAATAATCTAAATATTCTATATTCACCAATATCCCTCTCTTCGTTAAAAGAAGATTTTAATTATAGACCTTGTAATTTCTATTATATAATATATTTAACAATTATTACAGTATATTACATCTTATAATTCCTATAGTACAAGTAACCTTCATAGATTTCTTGTTAATATAATAACATAACTAGCCTGTTAGGAAATGTTTTTTAAAAGGAAAAAATTAAAGCTGGCTGCATTTAATAACTGCAGCTCAGCTTTAATCCCTACTATATATCCTGTGCTGTTTTATATGCTGCATTACATTTTCTATAGTAGAATACTCCCGCAATAACCCATGCCACCATGAACATAATTGCTGGCCCACTCAACCTAGCTGGAGATACAGGTATGACTAATAGGGCTATGAATATGATGCTAACAAATACTCCTAGCTTCGATAGGTGCCTTTCCAATCTGTTTTTACCTAGTTTGGAACTAATATAGCATACATAGGCATAGGCTAGGGCCGCTAGTAAGGATGACATGTCTACTATATATAATATTACTTGCCTGCCAAAAAAGGGTGCTATTAAGCTTACTAAAGTAACAAATTTAATTGCATTTTCATTTACCCCAGCTTTATTCTTCTTTTTATATTTTTCTGGAAACAGTTTATATATTGCAAGGGCCCCTATTAGTTTAGAGCTTCCTAGCATAAAACCGTTAATTCCACTAACAACTGCCGATATTAGGGCAACTACCAATAGTATAAAACCAACCATTCCTATATTATTTAATACGGCTGTACCTAGGGCCCATTCTTGCTTTAAGGCCTCTTCTGGCCCATAGGCCAGTGCAGTTATTAGATTTAAGGAATTGTACATGAATATGCCTGCAAAGAGGGATATGATTCCCATAGTTATTGCTTTTGTAGGCTTAAAGTTTAGCTCCGTACTTACTTGGGGTATTACATCAAAGCCTACAAATAGGAAGGGGGCTATAGCTAATACCCTTGCAATTTTTCCAAAATCCACTTTTTGTCCTTGTATATAGTTTTCAACAAATATGGTTTTGTCAGCCTTAAAACCCATAACTATTAACACTATAACTACATTTATAACTAAAAACAATACCATTAGATTTTGGGCTCGAGCACTAGTTTTGACTCCCCTTATGTTGATATAGGCAAATAGCAATATAACTGCACTTGCTATTAATATTTCAGACAGATATACTGGATAACCTGCCACATTGTACAAATATATCTTTTCTATATTAGAAGGACCAAATATCCTCTTTATAACCAATACAAAGGCTGTTGCATTTAATGGCACTAGGCTTAAATAGCATAATATCAGACTCCAACCTACTATGAAGCCATTTAATTTGCCCATGTTTTCATAGGTGTAAGAAAACTCCCCACCATCTACAAAGTGGTTTTCCATCATTACCCTATATCCAATTTGGATAAATATTACAGCCAAGCCTCCTAAAGTCAAGCCAATGGCTGTATTTATTACTCCTGATTCGGGGAGGAATTTGGTTCCGGGTAGGGTAAAAGAACCCCACCCTATTATGGAACCTAAAGCTATACTCAATATATCTATTGGACTGAGTTTGTTCTGCTTCCCTTTCATAGTATCACTTTATTTAAAATTGTATTCTGTTACTATTTTGTTTCTTCCAGTTACTTGGTCGTTAAAGTATTCATAGTAGGATATGCCTAAGAAGGAGCCTGATATATTGTATAAGTTATCAAAGCCCATTTGCTGTAGTGCCATTATTGCATTATAACTTCTTTGGCTTGAACGGCAGTGTAGATATACAGGTCTATCTTTTGGTATTTCATCTACCCTTTGTCTTAGTTCACTTAGCGGAATATTTACTGCATTAATTAGGTGGCCTGCTTCGTATTCATCTTTTTCTCTAACATCTATTATATAGGCATTATTTTCTACTAATTCTCTTACCTTTGTTACTGGTACCTGTCTAAATACTCCATTTAATATATTTAGTCCTACCATTGCTGCATGGTTTACCACATCCCTAGCAGTACCAAACATTGGTGCATAGCATAATTCTAATTCTTTTAGGTCCTCTAAAGTACCACCCATCATTATCATAGTTGCTATAACATCAATCCTCTTATCCACATTGCCTCTTCCTATGGCCTGAGCCCCTAATATCTTTCCTGTTGGTACTTCAAATAATAGTTTGAAGTGTAGTGGATTACTATCTGGCATAAGGCCAACCTTATCTTGAGGAATTATATATACAAAGTCGTAGTTTATACCAGCAGCCTTTGCTTGTTTTTCATTTAGGCCCGTACAAGCTGCATTCATATCAAATACTCTAATAACTGAGGAACCTATTACTCCATTGTTTCTTACAGTCATATTATACATATGGTCTGCAGCAGCTCTTGCCTGTCTTTGAGCAGGCCCTGCAAGGGCAAGTCTTGTTGGTTTATGGGTCAATCTATTATATACTTCAATAGCATCTCCTACTGCATAAATATCCTTATCACTAGTTCTATAGTTGTGGTCTACTTTAATTCCACCAGTTTCTCCAATTTCAAGGCCAGCTTCTTCAGCCAATTTAGTTTCAGGCCTTACCCCTATGGCTAAAACTACTGCTTCAGCCTTTACCTGCCTACCTGATTGTAATTCTATATGGTCTTTACCTATTTTCTTAACACCATCGCTAAGTATTAAGTCTACTCCTTGGTCCATTAATTCCTTGTGTAATATTTGAACCATATCATAATCGAAGGGAGCCATAACTTGGTCTAAAGCCTCTACTAAGGAAACGTTTAAGCCGCCTAAGCGTAAATTCTCTGCTACTTCTAGCCCTATAAAGCCTCCTCCTATTACTGCCACATCTTTTATATTGTTTCCTTTAATGTAGGTATTTAAATTGTCAATATCTACTACATTCCTTACTGTAAATACATTTTCATTATTAACCCCTTCTATGCTTCCTGGTCGGATTGGACTAGCTCCTGGCGAAAGAACTAATTTATCATAATGTTCTTCATATTCCTCTCCTGTACTTAAATCTTTTACTAGAATAGTCTTTTTGTCCCTGTTGATTTTAACTACTTCATTGTTTACCCTAACTTCAATATTATACTGAGATTTAAAGATCTCTGGGTCCATCAATACTAAGGACTCTACATCCTCCACAGTCCCACTTAAGTAGAAAGGCAATGAACAGTTAGAAAAAGATACATGAGGTCCCCTTTCAAATATTATGATTTCTGCTGATTCATCCAATCTTCTAGCTCTTGCAGCTGCAGAAGCCCCTCCTGCAACTCCACCTACTACTAAAATCCTTTTACCCATTGCTTTTCCCCCTTTTATTATTTATAGTAATTGTTAATATTAATTTACCTTCCATTTCTTAGCACATGTATTGCCTATAGTTCCACCTATAACCATGAATATTAAGAACAACCAGCCTGATAGTGATAAATGGGAGATTGAAGTATACAAGGCACCTGCATTACAACCATTTGCCATGCGGGTTCCTAAACCCATGCATATACCACCTAAGGCATAGAAGAAAGCCTGCTTCTTAGTGATTTTTAATTCTTCTGTAAAGCTTTCCTTAAACTTGCCAGCAGTTAATAAATAGATGGCTGTACCAACTACTATTCCAAAGTTTTGGACTGAAGAGCCGTGCTGGAAAAAGGGTGTCGTGAAAGTTTCTGGAGCTTGTTTTGTAAAGGAAGCAATAGATTCAGCAGATACTCCAAAGGCCATCAATATCTTTCCAAACCATATTCCAAGGGGTGTAGATACTCCCCAGCCACCTTTTGTTACTCCCATTAGCAATGTAAATAGTAAGCTTAGTACTATGGCCCCTTGTTTTAAAGTCCAAGGCCTAACGAAAACCTTTTCATAAGTCTCAGCACTAATTAGCTCAGAATAGGAGTATTCTTCTTTTTCTAAAGAAGCCTGTAATTTTTCCATTGGATGGCCAACATAAGTTCCATTTTCTTTACGCCTTTTTTCATATCTATGGGACAAGAAGGTTACTATGCCACAGAATATGCCTATAAGGATTAGGGCTCCTAAATAGCCTCCAGTTTCATCCCATTTAAATAAATCTGGTAAAAATACTCCTCCTCCATAAGACTCTCCTACTGATGTTGAAAACCATGACTGGGTAACCCAACTAGCACCTTTTTGGATTGGGAAGCCTAAAAATACTCCTAAACCAAAGAATATTAGTGTAATAATAGCTCTTGGTAAGCCTGTTACTAGGTCTGTTAGTACTCCACTAGCACAGCAGGAAGAAAAGGACATGCCAAAGCCAAACAGTATTCCTCCTACAATTAGTCCTAAATTAATTGGATTAATGTTAAGTTTGTAAACTGTTATGTCTTCAGCTGTAGCTATAAAAGCAGTAGTAGATAAAGCTGTAATAAAGAACATGAACATTAAAGTTCTCATAAGTTTAGTTGAGCCTGTATTGAAAGCACGATTTACACTGCCTGCAAAACCTGTATAGGCCCTCATTAGGGTATATCCTAGAGCTGTACCAATAAGAAGTCTAAAATATAACATTTGAGTTTTTAATAAAGCTTTTCCTAGGACTAACACCATAAAGATGCCTATAAAACCTAACAAATATTCAGTTTTCTTTGGGCTTAGTTTTGATACTGACCTTGAGGAATCAAAGGTAGTGGCACCTTTATCCATTACATTAACCCCCTTTATAGCTTTTATTAATGTTTGTGATTGTTAATCTTTATACCATTTCTATGTTTATTATATAACTAACAATTACTATCAGATAATCGCTCTTTCTTATGCTGTATTAGGATTTTTAATAGTCAATAAAAAAACAAAAGCCATGGCTTATAGTAAAAAGCCATGGTTTTCTAATAGCTTTATAAAGCTTTAACTTCCTTTTTGTGAAAAATTATATAATAAATTCTCAGCCTCATTTACAGGAAGGGGTTTGCTAAAATAATAGCC
>CALBUB010000150.1 GCA_937967955.1 uncultured Bacillota bacterium
AGGGAAACAGGTGAAAATCCTGTGCGGTCCCGCCGCCGTGAGGCATTTATGTAGTTTACTATGCCACTGGGAAACTGGGAAGGCAAACTACATTTAAAAGCCGAGCCGGAAGACCTGCCTATACTGGAACAACTAACTTCACGAGGATGAAGAGGTTGTTATGTGATAAGGCTATGCTATTTTATACATAGCTGGCTAATTAGCATATTAACCTTCCAACTGAAGTTGGAAGGTTTTTTAGTTTAAAGGAGGTGGATATGATAGGGAATTTAGATTTCACATGTTATACTTTTATGGCTGAAGAAGGCCTTTTATGTGATTACGAAGTACTAACTGATGGAATTAGTAGTTACTTTGGCCTGGCAGCAGCTTTTGGAAGAGAAAGGGGCTATCCAGAAGATATTTGTAATATCCTAGAATGGCTTACAGAAGCTCTTTTACATGTAAATGGTTCTTTAAGGGGGAAGCTAGCTATTGCAGAAGAGGATGTAAATAAATTGTACAAGCTATACAAGCACTATAAGAGTCAAATAGATGTATCTGGTTTTACTCTGCCAACAGGCTCTTACTTTTCATGCCTTATAAATATACTCAGGTACAAGACTAAGGAATTGGTTAGGCTGTTAAATAAGGTAGATAGGGAAAAAGATGTACCAGAAATACTCTTTTCTTTCACAAACCTACTAGCTAACTTTCTTCATGTTTTAAGCTTGTATATAAATAAGCTAGATGGTGTTGAAAATAAACCTTTCATATCAAAAAGCTACCATATAAAAAATAAGGGGGTATAATTATGAATAAAAAGATTATTGCCATTTTAGTGGTGTTAGCTATAGCCATAGTTGGTTATGTGGGCTATAAAAATTTGATAGTTCCAGCAGGAACTGAAGGAGAGAAAGAGGTTACAATCCAAGTAATAAACGAAAAGGAAAATGTGGATAAGACCTTTACCTATAATACAGACCATAAGTATCTAATTGAGCTATTAGAAGAAAAACAGGATGAATTGGGAGTAAGCTTCCAAGAGTACGATTTTGGTAAGATGGTAATAGGGATGCTTAATTATGTGGCTGATGACAGCAATAATGAATATTTCCATATTTATGTTAATGGGGAAGATGCAACCACAGGCCCTGGAGAGATACCTCTAAATAATGAAGATGTATATACTTTTGAACTGAAGACCTATTAACCATGAAGGCAAAAGATGTAGTACTCATAGGAATATTAAGTGCTTCTATAACAGCAGGGAAATTAGCCTTAAGTTTTATACCTAATGTGGAAATAGTAACGTTGCTTTTTATAGTCTATACAGTAGTGTTTGGATATAGAAGGACATTATTAGTGTCTATAGTATTTACAACCACTGAAATATTCATATATGGTTTTGCCACATGGCTATTAGGCTACTATATTATCTGGCCAACCCTGATATTGCTAACAGAGATAATGAATAAAAGGTTTAAGTCGGAATATGCCTATGCAATTTTAGGAGGTATCTTTGGATATATTTTTGGCCTTTTCTTTGCTGTTATAGAGTCTTTCTTCTATGGAATAGCTTATGGCTGGGCCTATTGGATAAGGGGGTTGCTCTTCGACCTATTACATGGAACTTCTAATTTCATAATCGTACTATTATTATTTAAGCCAGTAAAAAATTTACTTGAAAAATTAAAAAAGTCCTATTATGCTGTATAAAGCTGAGGGTTTCCTCAGCTTTTATTAAATTCATTGTTTGTAGAAAAAAGACCCTATATGTGTTAAAATTATTAAAATAGGACAAGTAATTACAATAAAATTAGACAGCCACAGTTTATGTTTATAAATATATGGAAAAAATAGTATATGGGGTGAAAATAGTGAAAAATAAAGCAGTAATTCTTGGAGCAAACTATTATATAGGACTGAGCATAATAAGGTGTTTAGGAATCCATGGAATACACACTGTTGCCATAGATTATTCAAAAGAAGGCACTTATGGCTTCCATTCAAAATACTGTTCTGAAGCTTTAATTGCTCCAAATAGCAAAGAAGATCCAGAAGGCCTATTAGACTTCTTAATTGACTATGCTAAAAAACAAGAGGAAAAACCAGTATTATTTCCATCGGCTGATGGCTATGTGGAATTTATAGACAAATATATTTCAGTTTTGAAGGATTATTATCTTATCAATCAAACGGAAAAAAGGGTACATACAAAGGTAATGGACAAAAAAACATTGCATGCTATTGCCCAAAAACACGGAGTCTTGGTGCCAGAAACAGTAAATGTAGATGAAGAAGACTTCAAGGAAAAGGTAGAGAGCATTATCAAATTTCCTTGTATAGTTAAGCCTACAGACTCACCAGCATTTGTAGCCAAGTTCAGGAAGAAAATATTTAAAGTAAACAATATGGAAGAATTGGAAGAAGCTATAAAAAAGGCCCAGGATGCTAATTTGGAAGTAATAGTACAAAGGATTATACCAGGCTTTGATGATCATATGTATACATTTGATGCTTATTTAAACCAGGCTTCAAAAGTAACCCATTGGACAACTTGCCAAAAATACAGGCAATGGCCTATAAACTTTGGAGCTAGTGTATACACTGGTCAAAAATATGTGCCAGAGCTTTATGAAATAGGAAGTAAATTCTTAGAAGACATTGGATATACAGGCTTTGGAGAAATAGAATTCAAAAAAGATGCTGAAACAGGTAATTTTTATCTAATAGAGATAAATACTAGGACTACCAACTTAAATAGTTTGCTTTATAAAGTAGGCCTTAATATGCCATACATAGCCTATTGTGAGCTTACAGGAAAGCCTCTTGAACCTTATGCAGTAGATAGGGATACAGGCTATGTATTCTGGTATGCTTATGAAGATATATTTGCTGTAAAGGAATATATAAGAACTGGCCAATTGAAGCTAAAGGATGTATTAAAGTCCTACAGAAAGCCTAAAGCTTATGCCATATGGGATCCTAAGGATCCGAAGCCTGCTTTTGCTTTCATAGGGTCTAAATTAAAACGCTTATTGGAAAAGATATTTAATAAAGGAAAATAGATTGGAGTTGATAAACCTATGATGAGGGCATATGAATTGTTAAAAGCTGTAGATGTACTAGAGACCTTAAATGGAAAAGATGTAGAAGTAAAGGGAATAGCTTACCATTCAGGCCAGGTGAAACCAGGAGATATTTTTGTATGTATTAAAGGTTATAAGACTGATGGACATAAATATATACCTGCAGCTATTAAAAATGGTGCAGTAGCCGTTGTAGTGGAAGAGCTACAGCCTACTTTAAACATACCCCAGTTTCGTGTAGCAGATAGCCGTAAAGCCTTGGCAGCCTTAAGTGATGTATATTATAATCAGCCTTCCCAAGCTATGAACATAATTGGAATAAGTGCAACTAATGGGAAAACATCTACCGCCTTTATGACTAATACTATTTTAGAAAAACATGGACTAAAAACAGGACTTATAGGGACAGTAATGGTTAAATTTGGAAATTATATTGAACCTTCCATATTAACTACTCCTGAGTCTTTAGACTTACAACGCTATTTTTCTCAAATGAGAAAGCAAGGTGTTTCCCATGTAGTAATGGAGGTTTCATCTTCAGCTTTAGAATTAAAAAGGGTTGCCAATGTAGACTTTGATATTGTAACTTTAAACAATATAAATAGAGAACATATTGATTTGCATGGCTCCTTTGAAAGGTATTATCAAGTAAAATCTAGCTTAATAAGGGATGCTAAAGCTAGAGCTTGGGCAATACTTAATTTAGATGAGCCCTACTCAAAAGCCTTAATAGATAAGACAAAAGCCCAAGTATTAACTTACGGTATAAAGGATAAAACAGGGGATATTACCATAAAGGATTTAGACCTATCTACAGGTAGGGGAAGATTTACAGTAGTTATCCAAAAACCAATTAGGTCTAAAGAGGTTGAATATAAGCCACAGGAATTCCCTATAAACCTATCTGTTTCAGGATATCATTCAGTATATAACTCCCTGGTGGCTATATCCATTGGCTTATTATCTGGAGTTCCTATTTCTACAATCCAAGAAGCTATCAATTCTTTTAAAGGAGTTGAAAGGCGCTTCCAGATAATATATGATAAAGGTTTTAAAATAATAGATGACCACTTTGCTAACCCTGGTAATATAAACGTGACATTAGAAACTTTAAGTATGATGGACTACAACAAGCTCCATTTAGTATATGCTATAAGGGGCAATCGTGGAGTAACTACTAATAGGGAAAATGCAGAAACTATAGTAAAATGGGCTAAAAAATTAAATATTAAAGAGATAATAGCAACCCTTAGCAGATCTCACGTTACAGAAAAAGATAGGGTAACTCCAGAGGAAGTGGAAGTTTTCATGGAGGTAATGGAGGAAAAAGGGATAAAAGTCCATCTATATGATGAGTTAAGGGATGCCATATCTTATGGCCTATCTAAGGCGGCTAAAGGAGATATAGTACTTCTAGCTGGCTGTCAAGGTATGGATTATGGAGCAAAAGTTGCCTTAGAAGAGCTATATAAACTAAGGCCTAATATAGATAGGAAGGAACTATTTAAAGCTTTAGAAGACAGGATTGCTGGAATTTCCTTGTAATTAAAGGACTGGTTTTATGCCAGTCCTTTTATATTTTTAAATATTTATAAATTTAAATTAAATAAAGCAATTGCATAGCCATTACTTTTACTATATTATACATATAACAGGGAATTTAACAGGAAATTGAAAGGAGTGAAAAGGTGTTAAAGCTTGAAGGTTTGTCAAAGACTTACAGTAAGGGCCAGGTAAAGGCAGTAGATAATATAAATTTAGAAGTAAAGCCTGGTGAGATTTTTGGCTTTCTAGGGCCTAATGGTGCAGGAAAGACTACTACTATAAAGATGATAGTAGGCCTTTTAAAGCCAGATACGGGCAAAGTGTTTATTGACGGCATAGATGTATGGGAAAAGCCCTTAGAGGCCAAGAGGAAAATATCCTATGTGCCAGATACACCAGAAGTTTATGATAAGCTAAAGGGCATAGAATACCTTAATTTTATAGCAGATATATATGGTATTGCTAAAGAAGTAAGGCAAGAGAGAATTGAAAAATATCTAGATATTTTTGGTTTAAAAGATGCCATTGGCAACTTAATAGGCAGCTACTCCCATGGTATGAAGCAGAAATTGGTACTTATTTCTGCCTTAATCCATGAGCCGGAGCTATTCATACTAGATGAGCCTATGGTAGGCCTTGATCCTAAATCTTCCTTTAATTTAAAGGAGATAATGAGAGAAAGGTGCCAGGAAGGAAAGACAGTTTTTTTCTCCACCCATGTGCTGGATATGGCAGAAAAACTATGTGATAGGATTGCCATTATAAACAAAGGAAAGATAATAGCTTTAGGTACTATGGAAGAGCTTAAGAGTACTGCAGAGGATAAGGAGTCCTTAGAAAAAATATTCCTGGAGTTGACCGAGGATGAATAGGATAATGCCCCTAATAAAAATTGATATAAACAATACTTATGGTTTGTCGGCTATTAAATATAAATTGAAAAATAAAAGAGAAAGATGGCAGCTTATTCTAATCCCAATTATAATCCTATCTATTCTTCCTAGCTATTATTTATTAGTTTCCGGCATCTATAGGTTGTATGATACATTTTTATATATAGGGCAGAAGGCCATGTTTCTCCTATATGGAATATTGGCAACCCAGTTGATTTTGTTCTTTACTGGCCTATTATATGTGTTGTCTAAATACTATTTTTCCAATGACCTTAATATACTCATACCCTTGCCTTTAAAGGCTAGGGATATCATATCAGCTAAATTTGTTACCATGATGGTACACGAATATTTAACTTCACTGCCTATTGTACTACCTTTTATAATAACTTATGGGGTAAAGGGTAATGAAGATTTAATCTATTGGCTCTATTCCCTAATCTTATTACTATTTATTCCCGTTATTCCTCTATCACTTGCTTCTATAATAATAATGGCCTTCATGAAGTTTACAAACATTAAAGGTAAGAAGGATTTGCTGCGAATAATTGGATATTTTGTAATGATAGTATTACTAATAGCCTTCCAATTGAAAATACAATCTATTACTGAAAAAGCTTTGGTAAATGAAGAAGACTTCTTGTACAAATTAGTTACAGATTCTAGTCTACTTGTAAAACGGCTAGGTTTGGCATTTCCACCCAGTATGTGGGCTGCTTTATCTTTAAATAATTATATGAAACTTACAGGCCTTTTCTACACTATGTTGTTTGTAGGCACATCTTTATTAGTATTTGCTATTATGGTAGTGCTAAGTGAAAGGGTATTTCTTGCTGGCCTAATTGGTAATTTAGAAGTTCATACATCTTCAGGAAGCGGTAAGGTCAAAGCCTCAGCCTTTAGTAGAAGCTATCCTGTATACTTAACAGTTGCCTTGAAGGAGATAAAGCTCCTTTTACGAACGCCTATTTACTTATTTAATTCTGTAGGAGGGGTAGTGATACTTCCTATAATCTTTATCCTATCAATTTTTATGGAAGAGGCCGCTCCTGTTGAGCAGCTAAGCTTATTAATAGGCCAATATTCGGATATTATAAATTTAATAGGAATAGGGTATGTAACCGCCTTAGGTATAATCAATTGTGTAGGCTGTACTACCTTTTCTAGGGAAGGAAAAAATCTATGGCTTCACAGGACTATGCCTATAGAAATTAGGGCTCAGATATTTGGAAGGATACTATCCTCCCTATTTGTTCAGCTAATAGGAATAGTTGTCTTACTAGTGTGTCTAGCCTATATGGGACTAATAAATATTAAAAGTGTATTATGGATAACTGTATTAGGCCTTTTAGGAAGTATTGTCATGACTGAGCTAGGAATGATAATAGATATTTATAGACCTTTATTAGATTGGGATAATCCACAAAAGCCCATGAAGCAGAACTTGAATGTGCTTATTTCTATGGCCCTTGGTTCTTTATATATATTTCTAATTGGCTTTTTAGTATACAGGATGATAAATAGGGTGGATATTGTTTTAATCTATGGAATAGTGGCTGTAATATTCATACTATCATCTTATATATTTTATGAAATTTTAAAAAGACTGATTGAAAGGCAGTTTAAAGTATTAGAATAAAAACGTAGTGTCTTGGACACTACGTTTTTAATATTGGTCTTTTTTACTTAAGCTTTCTGCTCTCTTTCTAATTTCTATATCTTCTTCATCTACTGGTTCCTCTAAAGTTAGATTATGAGGAATTGCTTTTCCTTTTTCATCTACAAATACAAAGGTTATGAAGCCATCTGAAAGTATATGATTAGAATTGTTTTTAGTTATTTTTCCATAGACAGTAAAGCTTGTTCTGCCAACCTTAGCCAATCTAGCTTCAAAATTTAATACATCCCCTTTAGTTGCAGGTTCATTAAAGGTAAAACCGTGAACTTTTACACATACTACATTTTCAGGTTTGCCAGTAATCTTAGCACCACATATAAAACAAGTTTCAACAAACCATTCAGCAGCCCTCCCTGCAAAAAGGGTTCCGTGATGGTTTAAATCTTCAGACTTAATTAATCTTGCTGTTGTAACCTTACTCACTAAATCTCCTCCTTTGTTATATGTATTTATTTAAACTCT
>CALBUB010000151.1 GCA_937967955.1 uncultured Bacillota bacterium
TTATTGTCATCTACTTTATCCTCTTTATCATCCTTTTTATCATCTTTTTTATCTTCTTCCTTATCTTCTTTCTTATCTTCATCGGTTTCATCATCTGGTCTATTTATTAGTTCATCCAACCAATCTTTAATAGAAGTATTTTGGTTGTGTACATCGCATACTTCAGTAGGTAAAGAGTATTGGTAATCACTAGGAACTATTCCATTGTGTTTTGCAGGATTATAAGGCACTGGTCTTTTAACGAAAACTCGTTTTTGTATGCTATCCTTTGGACAATATTCATTGGCCACTTTGTTAGAAGTAGTACAAATACTTGCTTCTACGTGGGCATCACAGAATTCGGTTGGTTGAGTACCCCTTGCAAATATTTCACTTCTAACAGTACTTCCCCTTGGGTCTTTACTACATAGTTCAGTAGCTAATTTTCCAGATTGAGTACATATGCTAACTGAGATAATTCCCTCTGGACGCTCAAAGTTTCTTGGTTCTAAACCTTTGTGTATCTCTGTCATTATGATTTTCCAAAGCTGTACTGCTAGAGTACTGCTTCGACTTAATTTTATTTGAGGTGAATCATTACCTATCCACACTCCTGATACATAATAAGGTGTGAAACCAACGAACCACGCATCCGTTTGATCTTGAGTAGTTCCAGTTTTTCCAGCTGTAGGCATATTTGGTATTTGAGCTCTACTAGCAATACCATTGGTTACAGTTGTCCTTAATATATCAGTCATTATATAGGCTATTTGAGGTGATACTACAACATTTTCTTTAGGTTTGTTTTCCAAAAGAACTTCTCCATTTTTGTCAATAATCTTGGTAAAGGCTATAGGCTCTACATATACACCACCATTAGCTATGGAGCCAAAGGCTGCAGTTATCTCTAGGGGAGTCATTCCTCTAGTCATACCACCTAAGCCTAATGCAGATGTATTTTCATCATTACTGGAGCCGTTTTCAGCACTAGTAATGAAGTTGTCTTTACTAGGATCTTCTTTGTTGATTATTCCCATTCTGCTTAAATATTCTAAAGATGTATGGATTCCTCTATCTTCAAGGACTTTAACTGATATTACGTTTACTGATTGTTCAACAGCTTTTCTAATAGTATGAATACCCCTATATCCTTTATACCAGTTTCTAGGCCATAGTCGACCTTTTTCATCATAATGAGGCACATCGTCTACAGCAGTTGCAGCTGTATAGCCATTGTCTAAGGCTGGTAAATAAACAGCTAAGGGCTTAATTGTAGAACCAGGTTGTCTTGGTGCTGATGTAGCTCTATTTAATATACGTGCTCCTTCTACATCTCTACCACCGACTAAAGCCTTTATGTGACCAGTTCTATAGTCGATTAATACTGTGGCAGATTGAGGTTGGACAATACCATCTTCTTGTATATAGAAATATTTATTGTTTATGTTTAGATTTCCATTTTCATCAATAGAGTAGAAATCTTCAGTTTGCTTTAAGAATTGGCTGCTTATAGTTAAAGTTTTATTTTCATCTATTGTAAAGCTATCTTCTGGTAAAGATAGACTACCTACTGTATGGGTTACTAAGTTTTTGTTTTCATCTATGGTATAGAAATCGCTTATATCGATGGTGTTACCATATATGTTGAGTTTTCTGTTGTTGATTACCAAGCCCTTATCTGTAAGTTCAAAGGTTCCTTTTTCAATTATCAGATTAGATTCATCGTTTAATAGGTTGCCTTTACTATAGAAGATGATATTATTCCTTTCATCTAGAATATTTCCGGCCCTATCCCTTTTCCAGCTGATTAAGGCTGGGGCACTTATATTTTTAGGATCCCCTAATAGCACTTCTGTAAAGTTATTGTATATGTTTTCTAACTTTCTTTGAAGTTCCAAATCCATAGTTGAATATATTTTCAAACCACCAGTATATAATTCCCTTTCTGCTTCTTCTCTTGTATATCCTAGTTCATCCATTAGTGCTTCAATTACTTGAGTTTTAACGAAATCGTTAAAGTAGGAAGATATACCTTCTACCTTTTTTTGGCCTGGATTAATTTTTGATATTATGTCTTCATTTATTGCTTGTTGGTATTCTTCTTCAGTGATTTTACCTAGTTCTAACATCTTAGCTAGTACCACTTTTTGGCGGTTTACAGCCCTTTGATTGAAAACTGCAATATATTTTTCTCCTAATATTTCTACCTCTCCTACTGGAATATGTTTATCCATATCAAAATTTTCTGGTTTTACAGTTTGATATAAAGCATATCTACTAGGGCTTTGTACAATACCAGCTAATACGGCTGATTCAGCCAATGTTAGTTCTTGTACATCTTTTGAAAAGTAAGTTTGAGCAGCTTCTTGCACCCCATAAGCACCTTGACCTAGGAAAATCCTATTTAAATAAGCTTCCAATATTTGTTCCTTAGATAGCTCCCTTTCAATTTGCAAAGCTAAATAAGCTTCCTGGATTTTCCTAGTCCAATTTTGATCTAGTGTAAGATATAGGTTTCTAGCCAATTGTTGGGTGATTGTACTACCACCTCTTACAATTTCTCCTGCTCTTATATTATCAATAGCAGATTTAACTATTCCAATTGGGTCTACTCCTATATGTTTTTCAAACCTTTCATCTTCTATTGATATGAAAGCATCTTTAAGATGTTGGGGTATTTTGTCTATGCTTACCACAGTCCTATATTCTTCTGTTTGGATTTTTTCAATTAAATTACCATCTTGATCCAAAATGACGGAAGTCTGGGTGAGCAATGAGTTAATATTTGTTGGATTGATTTCTGGGGCATCCTTTGCTATTCCCAACACAATACCTCCAACAGCCCCTAAAGCTATAACACCTATTAAAAACATTGTGATAAAAAATATTTTAAACTTTTTCTTTCTATTCGATTTTGTTTTTTTCTTGTCTTTTTCTGCCATTTAGAAACCTCCTTAACTATAGGAAAGGTAATAATTAAGTTAATTATAACATACAAATAGGCCAATGTTAACTTTCAAATAAACCTCAAGTAGACATACTTTATATCTCATACCCACACATATTATATACTAGGAGGGATGGCTTGTGAGGTATTATTGGTATTTTTTTAGAAGGAAACGTCTTTTACTATGGATTATAGCCCTATTGGCATTGATAATATACACTTATAGATATATTGATAAAAATATAAGACCAAGTATAATAGCCATATCAGAGGTAAAGGCAAAGCAGGTTACAACCCAGGCCATAAACAACACAATTAAAAATAAAATAAAAAACGATATTGCTTATGATGATTTAATGTTTGTACACTATGATAATGAAGGTAAAGTGACCTTGATGCAGGCTAATACGATGCTAATGAATAGTGTGGCCAGTGAGGTGGCCTTAGAGGTTCAAAATGAATTAAAAGAGATATCTGAGTCCATAATAAAGGTGCCTTTAAGCAATGCTTTTAATACTGATTTAATAACATTACCCAGTATTAATATACAGATAATACCTCAAGGTTCTGTGGTTGTAGATTTTGCTACAGAATTTGAATCTACAGGCATAAATCAAACTAGGCATAGAATATATATAATTGTGACAACCGACATTAAGCTTATAGTTCCCCTTATATCAGAGAATATTACAGTTACAACCAATATACCTATTGCAGAGACTATCATTGTAGGGGATGTGCCTGAGCAGTTTATAAATGTGCCAGAAGATCGAATACTCAATTTAGTTAATTAATTGGCTATTTAGTGGTATAATAAAATTACAAATAACAAGGAATGAGGAGGAAGGTTTTGAAAAGGGAGACTTTAAACAAAGAGAGGGTATTAATCGTTGGAGTTGAACTGGATAAGGATGAAATAGATATTGACGATTCTATGGATGAATTAGAAAGTTTGGTTGATGCGGCTGGAGGGCAGGTAATAGCTCGTATTGTACAGAGAAGGTACTCTATAGAGCCAGCCTATTTTATAGGTAAAGGGAAAGCTTTGGAGATTAAAAACTACTGCGATAGTTTAAATATTGATACTGTAGTTTTTAATGATGAATTATCTGGTGCTCAAATTAGGAATTTGGAAGAGATTATAGACAGGAAAATAGTAGACAGGACCAATTTGATATTAGATATTTTTGCCACCAGGGCCACATCTAAAGAAGGGAAGCTACAGGTTAAATTAGCCCAATTAAAATATAGGCTACCCAGATTAGTTGGCTTTAGGAATTACCTTTCAAGGACAGGGGGAGGAATTGGTACTAGAGGGCCTGGAGAACAAAAACTTGAAACAGATAGACGCCATATACTTAGAGAAATCAATAACATTGAAAAGGCTTTAAGGGAAGTAGAAAAAACAAGGAGCATAAATAGAAAGAAAAGGCTTAGTACAGCAATACCCATTGTAGCTTTAGTGGGTTACACTAATGTTGGTAAATCTACTTTGTTAAATAAGATAATAGAAATTTCTGGAGAAAAGGATGAAAAAGGAGAAGTAAAAAAGGTATATGCCCATGACATGCTCTTTGCTACTTTGGGCACTTCTTTAAGGCGAGCAACTTTACCTAATGGACAGCCTTTTTTGATAACTGATACTGTAGGTTTTGTAAGCAAGCTGCCTGTTCATCTTGTGGAAGCTTTTAAAAGCACTTTGGAGGAAGTAAAGTATGCCGATTTACTACTCCATGTGGTGGATGCATCTAGTAAGAATTTAAATATGCAGATAAAAACTACTTTTGATATATTGAGAGATTTAGAAGTACTAGACAAACCCATAATTACGGTATTTAATAAGATGGATAAGGCAGATTTTGAGAATGTATTATACGATACCAACTATGTAGATAAGAAAGTATTTGTTTCGGCTGAGTATTCAAAAAATCTAGATAAGCTACTCAATATGATACAGGAAAATATTCCAGTCAAATATAAACAAGTAAGAATGATAATACCCTACACCTGCCAATCTCTATTAAGCTACATTTTAGATAAGTATACTGTTGATAATATGGAGTATAAGGAAGATGGGGTCCACTTAGAACTTAATATAACTAGGGAAGATTATGAACGATATAAGGAATATATAACATAAGTAAAAATATGAAAAATTTTGAAAATATAAAATAATTGAATTTTTATTAAATTTTGGGTAAGATAATATTAACCACATAAAAGGAGGATGAGCAATATGATTGTGAGAGATTGTGCAGGTGGTGTAGTTTTCCATAAGGAGAAGGTTTTATTACTTAAGAATGACAAAAATGAATGGGTTTTACCAAAAGGGAAAATTCGTAACGGGTTTCTTCCGACAGAAACTGCAATTAGCCGTGTCAAGCATGAAGCTGGTGTTGATGCTAATATAGTATCCACGGCAGGAGAAACCAGTTACGAATTTTATTCTTTATCTAGGAAACAATATGTTTGCAATAGAATCATATGGTATGTTATGGAGGCTAGTAGTGATACTTATGATATAAATAGAGAAGAGGGCTTCAAGGATGGGGGTTTTTATCCAATAGAGCAGGCTCTTAAGCTGATAACTCACAGTCAAGATAGATCCTTAGTAAGCTTATCCTATAAAAAATATTTAGAATATAAGGAGTTTGATATTAAGCAGATATATGCATAGTTTTAAACTAAGGCAGACTTAAAGGTCTGCCTTAATAGTTTATTTTGTTATTTCAATAATGATATAATATAATTATGTTATGCTTATTTAGATTTTATACCTTTTTGTAGGCTATTTCAACAGGAGGAGATTGGTTTGAACAATATTTATAAGACGGTACATAAATTTGGTAAAGATGAAATAGTGATAAACAAATCCAGATTTATTGGCTATTCTATGCCTATTGAATCGGAAGAAGATGCCTTGGAATTTATAGATAAAATAAAGACGAAACATAGAGATGCTACCCACAATGTATATGCCTATGTAGTAGGAGAGAGCAACAATATACAGAAATTTAGTGATGATGGAGAGCCTTCTGGCACAGCTGGTATTCCGGCTTTAGAAGTCATTAAAAAAGAGGATCTTAGAAATGTGGTAGTGGTAGTAACAAGGTATTTTGGTGGCATTAAATTAGGGGCTGGCGGTCTTATAAGGGCATATACAAAGGGTGCCAAAATAGGGCTAGAGGCTGGCATAATTGTTGAAAAGGTACTACACCACAAGATAAAAATAAGGATAAACTATTCCTTATACGGCATGGTAGAAAACTTTTTAAACACCCAAGGCTATATAGTAGATGATATAAAATACGATGATGCAGTAAACATTTATGTTTATGTTAAATTTTCTGATGTAGAGAGGTTTATTAATACAATTAGGGATATGACTAGTGGAAATGTAGAGATTGAAGAAGTTGGAAAAGAACATCTATCCATGAAGGCTGGTAAGAGAATTAAATAGTTTTATAAAACTATTCAAATATATAATAAATGAGAGGTGATATATATGTTAAGGGAGGATATGTTAAATAAGAAGATTTGGGGGGTAGTTGGAGTAACAGAAAAAAAAGAAAAGTTTGGTTACAAAATATTTAAAAAGCTTATAGAGCATGGATATGAAACCTATGGGGTAAATCCAAAGTATGACTCTATAGATGGAGAAAAAATTTATCCTGACCTTAAAAGTTTACCAAAGAAGGTAGATGTAGTAGATGTGGTAGTTCCTCCAAAAGTTAGTATGAATCTACTAGATGAAATCCATGAGCTGGGAATTGAAAATGTTTGGTTCCAGCCTGGAACTTATGATGAGGAAGTAATTGAGAAAGCAAAAAAATTGGGCTTGAATATAGTATATGATGATTGTGTATATGCTAGATTAATAGAAAAGGAGAGATAGGTCTTAATTGGACCTATCTTTTTTGAAGAACTCATAAATTCCTATAAATAGCAAGAAAACTGCAAAGCATTTTCTTAAGCTACTAGGATTAGTTTTAATAGCTATAATGGAACCTAGTATAGCACCGGCAATTCCCGTTGGTATTATCCATTTGGTGGCTGTAAAGTCAATATTTTTTTCCCTATAATGGACTATTAATGCTACTATGGATACAGGAATAAATACGATTAAATTGATTCCTTGAGCTTCCTGCTGGTTAAGGCTTGTAAGTAATACTAATGATGGTATTAGTATTGAGCCTCCTCCGATTCCCATGCCGCTTATTATTCCAGATAAAAGGCTAACAATTAGCAATTTCATAATATTATCATCCTAATGGCAGTATATACTATAATACCGCCAAATATCTTTCTCAACATGGGAACGGGTATTTTTTTAAGGAATTTAGCTCCTATAAAGCTGCCTATTATTGCTCCAATTCCAACTATTAAAGCTATATCCAATCTTATTATGCTATTTTTTAGATATATTATTGTGCTAATTATGCTTATTGGCAGTATTATGGATATGGCAGTAGCATGGGCTTTATAATCTTGTAAACCTAGTATAAAAACCAAGGCAGGAACTACCAATATGCCACCACCAGAACCAAACAAACCGTTTATAAAGCCGGTGACTAAACCAATTAATATAAACTTTAAAGGTCTATTGTACATATATTTCTCCTTTGTGTTATAATAGGTATTATTGTAAATGTATTACTAATTATAATTTAGCCAATATAAAATTACTTATACCTCAAAAAAGTAGGGAGGATTAGGATGGAAAAATTGTGCAATGATATTGTCAGCTGGCTTAAAGAAAGGGTAGAAGAAGCCAATGGAAAAGGACTAGTTTTTGGAGTAAGTGGTGGTATTGATTCAGCAGTAGTGGCAGCTCTTGCAAAAAGAGCTTTTCCAGAAAATTCATTGGGTATTATTATGCCTTGTCATAGTAATCCTATGGATGAAGAACATGGGCTTTTGGTTGCAGAAAGTGTAGGCATAAATATTAAAACTGTAGATTTAACTAAGGCTTATGATTTATTAGTAGATACTTTTAATTTTAAAAATGCTAGCAAAATGGCCCTTGCTAATATAAAACCTAGGCTTAGGATGATAACACTATATTTTTATGCCCAGAACTATAACTATTTAGTTGTAGGTTCTACCAATAAAAGTGAGTTCACTGTAGGCTATTTTACTAAACATGCTGATAGTGGTGTGGACTTACTACCTTTAGCTTCTTTAACTAAAACAGAAGTTTGGCAGCTGGCTGAATATTTAAATATACCCAGGATAATTATAGAAAAAGCCCCTTCTGCAGGCTTATGGGAAAAGCAAACGGATGAGGAAGAAATGGGTTTTGGTTATGATGTGTTGGATAATTATATAAAGAACAATACAGGACCTAAAGAAATAGTGGAAAAGATTGACAATATGTATAAAAGAAGTGAACATAAAAGAAAGTTTCCCCCAATATTTGTACCTGATTCTAATAGTTTGTTGTAAAATAAAATTGGAACATTTATTAATTATTGTGAAGACTTTAGGGAGGTTAGAGTATTATGGCAGGTCATTCTAAATGGCACAATATAAAAAACAAAAAAGGGAAAGAAGATGCAAAAAGAGCTAAAATATTTACTAAACTAACAAGATCGATTATAGTTGCAGTTAGAGAAGGAGGTCCAGATCCAGAATTTAATCCAGCATTAAAGACTGCTATTGAAAAAGCTAAGGCTGCAAATATGCCTAATGACAATATAGAAAGAGCTATTAAAAGGGGTAGCGGTGAATCAGGTACAGCTAATTTCGAAGAAATCAGGTATGAAGGCTATGGTCCTGGTGGAATAGCAGTATTTGTAACATGCTTAACAGATAACAGAAACAGAACAGCTTCTGATATAAGACATGCTTTTGATAAATATGGTGGAAATTTAGGCCAATCTGGTTGTGTTTCCTATTTGTTTGATAGAAAAGGTTTAATATTAATAGAAAGAGAAGACAATATAACAGAAGATGATTTAATGTTAGAAGCCATAGATTTGGGAGCAGAAGATTTTAGTAGTGATGAAAATGGCTTTGAAATAATAACTAGTCCAGAGGATTTTGATAAAGTAAGAGATGGACTAGCAGAAAAAGGTTATAAATTTGCCGCTGCTGAAATTTCCTATATTCCTCAAAACACTACAGAGTTGACTGATGAAGAGGATATAAAGAACATGGCTAAATTAATCGAAACATTGGAAGAAAATGACGATGTTCAAGAAGTATACCACAATTGGGAAATACCTGAGGGTGTAGAATTATAAACCTTTCATAGGTTTATATATTAAAATAGATGAATTAGCCTTTGATTATTAATGCCCTTTTTGTATGTGGATAACATATAAAAAGGGTATTTTATTTTGAATAATAATTTTATAATTTTTATATGTTGTAATAGATGAAATATTAATTAAGTAGTAGTTTTTTAACGGTTTCTAAACAGTTAATTCTAAATGGATAAAGGGGGATTTTAATGTCATATGTGAGGATGAAAAAGCAATTATTAGCTGAATTTGAAGCTAATAATTTTTCACAGGAATGGAGAAAGGATAATGTTAACACTTTAAAATATCAAGTGCCTAATGATTATAACCTTGATTTAACTATATGTTACCCTGGTAAGAAAACTGTAGTAGTTAATAAGCAGGTAAAAAAATACGATTATAGGGTAGACTTAAATGGAATTACCATATCCCATGTTAATATAGTAGTGGACCTATATAATAAGGCCTGTCAATTACAAGATGAAGCTTATATACTTGAGGAACTACTGATAGATTTGGCTAGGAATGGAACTAGTTATAGGAGAAATAATTACATACATTTGGATAAAATAAGTTTTGCTCCTCCTAATAAACGATTATTAGATTTGGTAACTAATATTCATACAAGTTTAAACAAAACCTATAATTTGCATGGAAATCTTAATTGGAATTACTCCCTTGATGAATTAGCTAGCCTAATAAGTTGGATAGCTTTACAAGAGGATATTAACTATCCTATGCCTCGATTTGAAGGTAGAAGGATGCCTTTTTATAGATATATAGAAGCTTTATATTGTGCAAATAATCCTGCTGATAGGCAGCATACATTGAAAGATGCCATTATTAGAACCTTGTCCCATAATAGACCACCCTTATGGAATGAATGTAATATTAATTACGAGCCAATAATCAGATTAGGTAAAAGAGTATAAAAGAGTTACATATTTTATCTTTTCCAAGTAAGTTTAGAAGGTCATTTTAATAATTGAAAATTAAGGCAAAAATAGTATTTTAAGGAGATTAGATACATATTCCTGATTTTTTCAACTATGTTTAGGTGATTTTGTCCAGTATAAAAAGGCCTCCTTTAAACATAATAAATACTGATAGTAGTTAAGTAGCTATTAAAAGGAGGAATTTTATGCCTGTAGATGAAAAAACCTTTGAATCAATAAAAGAAAGATTTAAAAATGCAGATGTAGATGGAAAAATTGAAATATATACAACTGTACAAGGCTTATCTGTAGAACAGTATAAGGAACTATTAAGGATGTTTCCTATAAAGTATTTTGATAAGCTTGAAAGGGCTATGACCTAATAAAAACAAAATATAGAGCATGGAATGTAGACGAGCTTTTTCTATTTGTAAAATATAAAGCCAGCCCTAAATCTTTTAATAGGGCTAGGCTTTATATTTGTTTGAAGGAATAAAATTTTTATATATAAAAGTCTTTTTATCCATTATAATAAAAGTTGAATATAAAGATACATGAAGAGGGGATAGCCATGAAAAAGATTTTAATAATATTATTAATAATTTTTTTGCCCTTATATCTACTTTTAAAGGCTGTTGAAATAAATGCTTTTGATATGGATTTTTATACTACTTCCTTTAAGAAGTATAAAGTAGTAAAGGTTACTGGTAAGTCTTTACAGGAGCTAGAAGATATTACAGCTGAGCTTCTTAGCTATTTAAGAGGGGATGCTGACGAGCGTATACTTGAAAAAAATTTCAATAGAAGAGAAATACTCCATATGCAGGATGTAAAAGAACTATTTGCTTATGGATATAGATTAAAGAATATTTCCTTTGTTTTAATTTTGCTATCAATAGGAGTATTATGTTATTTTAAATATTATAAAACTTTAGGAAAAACATTATTTTATGGACCTTTTATTTGGTGGGGCATGATATTAACCTTATTTTTATTGGCATTAAGTGATTTCAACAAGTATTTTACATATTTTCACTTAATATTTTTTGATAACGACCTTTGGCTGTTAAATCCAAAAACAGACCTACTAATTCAAATGCTTCCCCAGGAGTTTTTTAGCAGCATATTCAAGAATATAGTATTATTATTTTTACTATTGCTGGCAATACTACAAATAATAGGATATGTAGTTATGAGAAAGGGGAAGGATTGGAGTGAGGAAAGTAACTGATTATAAGAATACTTTTAACAGCTTACATAAGAGGATTATACTTAACAATTACTATACAGGAAAAATTAAAAGGGGAAAAAATTTATATGCAAGCCTTTTAGATTGGCTTTTTATAACTATGGTTATTTCTTTAATTGTATATATAATAGCCTATAATGTTTCAAATAGTTTACTTATAAGTACATTGCTCACAGCAGTTTCTGCATCTTTTTATTTAGCTTTATTATATTTGGGAAACAAAAGAGTAAGGAATAAGAAAATAGCCGAAATAAACGATGAAATTGCCCATAAAAGCATTATTAGAGAAATATCCAAGTACAACAATAGGGATTTTCTTTTATGGCTTAAAGAAATACTAGAAATGTATTATAATACTACTTTCCACTTACATGCTCAGTTTATAGATTTAATAGGAGAGATTAATGGGGAGATTTATGCAGTAAAATGTATTAGAAGGCCAGAAGATGTTAAAGTAACTTTGAGAGATTTAGAAAATTTTATACAGGAAATAAAGGAAAAAAATATAAAGGAAGCTATTGTAGTAACCACTTCTTATTTTTCGGAGGAAGTTAAGGAGAAATTAGATTATATACTTCTTGATGTTCATCAAATAAAAAGGATATTGAAAGAAATAGGCCAATATCCTACTAGGGAAGATATAGAAGCTGATATAATATCTGAATACAACTTTAAAAAAGAAAATATGAAGAAAGTGCTTAAAAACAGAAGCAGGGACAGGATATTTAAGTTTTTATTGCTAGGCTTGGCACTATATATTTATTCCTTCTTTGTACCTTATAAAAGCTATTACAGGTTAATAGCTTTTATATCTATAGGAATTGGAACGGCCTTGGCCTTATATAATGTGGTAAAATATGTAGAAGGTATCCACAGAAAGGCTTAACAAAAAAACTAGAGGTGATGTTGTGATAAGATTTTTTACAGCAGGAGAATCTCATGGTGAGTATTTAGTAGGTATTATTGAAGGCTTTCCTTCAAATGTACATGTGGATGTAACTTTTATAAATAATGAGCTTAAAAGAAGACAAGGGGGCTTTGGAAGAAGCAATAGGATGACTATTGAAAAGGATGAAGTTATAATTTTATCTGGAGTAGATGATAATTTAACAACTGGAAACCCTATAGCCCTATTGATTAAAAATAGAGGTAGAGAGATAGATGTAGATAGGATTATAAAACCAAGACCAGGCCATGGAGATTTAGCTGGCATGTTAAAATACAATTTTAATAATGCAAAAAATGTTATGGAGAGAGCCAGTGCAAGGGAGACAGCCATGAGGGTAGCTGTAGGTAGTATCTGCAAATTATTGTTAAAGGAATTTAACATTAGGCTTTATAGTCATGTAATCCAAATAGGAAATGTGAAAATATCAACTAAGGATTTTATAGAAGAAGATATTTTAGCACAAGTA